>CAZXSI010000018.1:26367-30311 GCA_964643215.1 uncultured Klebsiella sp.
CAGGCCGCCCTCAGGCCCCGTGGATCAGGTCTTCGACGCGGTATTTGTTGAGCTTCCGGCGCATGAAGTCCAAGGCGGTGTTCACGGCGCGTTGCTTGACCTGGCGGCGGTCCCCCGGGAGGGACACGCGACGCGACCAGACTCCGGTCGGCGAGGCGTAGCCGAAATAGACGGTGCCCACGGGATCGGCTTCGGTGCCGCCGCCGGGGCCGGCATAGCCGGTCACGGAGATCGCGTAGTCCGAACCGAACTTCTCGACGGCCGAGGTGGCCATGGCCGCCGCGCATTCGGCGGAGACGGCCCCGTGCTGGGCGATCAGGCACTCGGGGATGCCCAGCAGGTTCACCTTGGCGTCGTTGGCGTAGCAGACGGCCGAACCGGCGAAGACCTTGGAGGCGCCGGGGACGTCGGTGAAGGCGTTGGCGAGCAGGCCGCCGGTGCAGGATTCGGCGAGCGCGACGGTCTTCTCGAGGCTGCGCAGCTGCTCGACGACGAGCGAGGCGAGGCACGCGTGACCGGTGCAGACGAAGTCATGGCCGACGGCGTCGCGCACCTGGCGGGCGACCTCGCAGAGGTCCTCGGCGCTGAAGCCGCTGCCGCCGGACGAGATGCGCGCGTCGACGACGCCGGTATGCGTGCCGAACGAAAGGACCATGCCGGGCTTGAGGAACGGTCGGACGATGGCCTCGAGGGGGACGGCGCCGATGCCGAAGGTGCGCACCTGCACGTAGGCTTCGCCCTGGCACGCGCAACCGACCTGACGGAGACGGGGCACGACTTCCTCGTCGAACATCGGACGGAGCTCGAGCGAGGGGCCGGGCAGCATGACGAGGGCCTTGCCGTCACGATGATAGAAGACGCCCGGCGCCGTGCCGCGCGGGTTCGGGAGCGACTCGGCGCCGGCGGGGACATAGCATTGGCTGAGGTCGGCGGCGGCGACCTTCCGGCCGATCAGCTTGAAGCGCTCGCGCAAGGCCTGCTCGGCGGCCGGCACGTGCTCGAGCTTGAGCCCCAGGGCGCCGGCGACGGCTTCGCGCGTATGGTCGTCGGAGGTCGGCCCGATCCCGCCGGTGGTGACGATGAGGTCGTAGGCGCCCCACGCTTCCCCGACCGCGCGGGCGATCTCGGCGGCGTCGTCGCGCACGACGAGCGAGCGGGTGATCGCCAGGCCGCGCCGGGCGAGATGCTCGCCGAGCCAGAGCAGGTGCCCGTTCTCGCGGAGGCCGTCCAGCAGCTCGTCGCCCACGTTGATGACGAGGACCTGACGAGGGCGGCTGTTGCAGGAAAGCATTTGCGGAATCGGGGGGTCCGGGCAGGGTTAACGGACCAGGCCCAAAATGCAAACCGACCGGGAAGAACTTTCGCCCAAGGCCAAGGCCCGGCGCGCCCCCCATACCCCCGGCGTCTACCTGATGAAGGACGCCGCGGGGCTCGTCGTCTACGTCGGCAAGGCCAAGGACCTCAAGAAGCGCCTGGCGTCCTATTTCGTGCCCCGCCAGCGGATGACGCCCAAGGTCGCGGCGATGATGGACACGGTCGCCGACATGGAATGGCACGAGGTCCGGTCGGAGACCGAGGCCCTGCTGCTGGAAGGTAAGCTCATCAAACGCTGGCGCCCCCGCTGGAACATCCTCTTCCGCGACGACAAGCAGTTCCCCCAGGTCCGGGTGGACCTCGCCGACCCCCTCCCCCGCTTCCGCATCGTCCGCGCCCGCACGACCGACGCCTGCCGCTACTTCGGCCCCTTCCCCCACCAGCAGGCCGTCCGCCGCACGCTCAACGAGATGCGCAAGAAGTTCGGCATCCTCCTCGCCGACAGCAATCCGGTCGCGCAGCCCGACGGCACCTGGAAGCTCTACGACGACGCGCGCTCCGAGATCCAGAAGCACGCCAACGTGGTCACGGCCGAGGAATACGCCGCGCGCGTGACCGAGGCCTGCGCCTTCCTCGAAGGCAAGGTCGAGGGCTGGGCCGAACAGGTCGAGGCCGACATGCGCAAGGCCGCCGCCGAACGCGACTACGAGAAGGCCGCGAGCCTGCGCGACCTGCTCGACGCCCTGAAGCGCACGACGGAGAAATCGCGCCGCTTCCTCCGCGAGAACCCCCTGCCCCGCCGCGACGAAGCCGGCGCCCTCGCCGCGCTCGCCGCCGCGCTCGGGCTCGAACGTCCGCCCGCCACGGCGGAGTGCTTCGACATCTCGCACATCTCCGGCACGCTCGCCGTCGCGTCGATGGTGCGCTTCGTCGACGGCCAGGCGGACAAGTCCGGCTACCGCCGC
Source organism: uncultured Klebsiella sp. (assembly GCA_964643215.1). Taxonomy (GTDB): domain Bacteria; phylum Verrucomicrobiota; class Verrucomicrobiia; order Opitutales; family UBA953; genus UBA953. The sequence continues at coordinate 28,647 of CAZXSI010000018.1, forward strand.
TTCAAGATCAAGTCCTTCGAGGGCAACGACGACTTCCGCTCGATGCAGGAAGTGGTCGGCCGCCGCTACACCCGCCTGCACGAGGAACACCGCGCCTTCCCCGAGCTCGTGATCATCGACGGCGGCCTCGGGCAGGTGCACGCCGCGCTCGCCGCCTTCAAGGAGCACGACCTCGCCCCGCCTCCGCTCATCGGCCTGGCGAAGCGCGAGGAGACGATCGTCTTCCCCGACGGCCGCGAACTGAAGCTGCCGCGTCATGACGTCGGCCTCGCCCTGCTGATGCGCATCCGGGACGAGGCCCATCGCTTCGCCAACGACTTCAACGCCGAGCTCCGTAGCCGCAAGCTGCGCGAGTCGCTGCTCGACGAGATGCCCGGCCTCGGCCCCAAGCGGAAGGACGCCCTGCTCGCGCACTTCGGCAGCATCCAGAAGCTCCGCAAGGCCACCGTCGAACAGATCGCGGAAGTCGCCGGCCTCAGCGTCAAGCTCGCCGGCGAGGTGAAGGCGTATCTGGAGGCGAGAGGGTGAGGGTAGGGACGCGATGACATCGCGTCCGTTCGCCGAAAGACAAACGGAAACCGGAAAGGATGCTTGGGATGTAATGTCCCCAGCCGATCATCCGGTCTCCCTTTGGATTTTATAACTTCGCTTCGGGTGGCAGGTGGCAGCCCCGGGTGGCCGGTGGCGGGGCTTTTTCAATTCAGTCCTCCATTCAGTCCTCAACGCAGTCCTCCCTTCAGCCCTCTACCTCTTCACCGCCATCTCCCTCTCCACCAGCTCCGCCACGCGGTCGGCGCCGCCGGCGTCGCCGAGTCCGTCGACCGAGGCTTTCCACTTCTTCCAGAGGGCCCAGTCGCCGGCGAAGGCTTCGGCGATGACCTTCCGCGCGGAATCCGGAGTGAGGCCGTAGGCGCCGGCGTGATGCTCGGCGATGAGGCGGCCGTTGCCGGCCTCCTGGCCGGGGATGACCTGCGTGATGACCATCGGTACGCCGGCCGCGACGCACTCATGCGTGGTCGCGCCCCCGGCCTTGCTGACGACGAGGTGGCTCGCGAGCATGAGCTGCGGGATGCGGTCGGTCCAACCGAGCACCTCGGCGCGGCCGGCGACCGCGCGTTCGACGGCTTCCTTGAAGGAGGCGTCCTTGCCCACGGTGATCGTCAGCTCGAGTCCGAGCGTGGAGAGGGCGCTGGCGAGCTCGACGGCGTCACGCTTGCCGGGATTGAGCATCAGCAACACGCGCGGACGCTCGCCGGCCTTGGCCGAGGAACGCGGGGCGAGACGGGAAGAGACCGGGAAGCCGTAAGGCAGGACCTTCGCCGCGGGCACGCCCTGACGGATCATGACGTCGGCCGTCGCCTGGTTCGGCGTGACGTACCAATCGGAGTGCGCGCGATGCCAGGCCCGGTTGACCGAGATGGAATCCGTGACGACGGTGATGAGGCGCGGGCGGGCGGGGTCGTCGCGGCGCCAACGGCGGGCCATCATGTAGTTGTAGAGCGGATAGGCCGAGACGACGACCGGCGGCTGCGCCGCGTCGAGCAGCGCGTCGAGGGCCTGCTCGACCGGACGCACGAACGGCAGCGAGGCGCGGACGAGCGGCAGACGATCGAGCGCCGTATACATGCAACCCCAGAGGCGCGGGTACTTGTTCGCGACGCCGAT
>CAZXSI010000019.1:0-26887 GCA_964643215.1 uncultured Klebsiella sp.
TCGCCGAAGCCGTGAAGACCGCGGTCATCAACAAGCGCGCCGGCGGCCAGGGCCTGATCTCGGGTCGTAAGGCCTTCCAGCGTCCGATCGCCGAAGGCGCGAAGCTCCTGCACACCATCCAGGACGTCTACCTCACGAAGGAAGTCACGATCGCCTAAGGCGACCGCGATCTCCTGACCGAAGCCCCGGCACCCGCCGGGGCTTTTTGTTGGGCGATGAGGAGGTAGGGATGTGATTGCTATCACATCCGTGGGCGGACGGAGGTTGATCGGGTCAAAAGACTTTGCCCGACGCATCGCACGCGCCTAAGCGAACGGCGGCCATGGCAATGGCCGCCCTACCACCGCCAACCGCTACCCGCCACCCCTGCTCATCACCGGCATTATCAGCTTTATCGATACCCTGCCCACGGCTTCGCCCTCGCCCCGCGTCCTGGGATTCCCCATCCTGACTCCATGCCCCTCCCACAAGGCTTCCGTGAATGGCTGGCGAAGGAATCCCAGCTCTGGCAAGAAGAAGGCGTCCTGCAGCCCGTCCAACGGGACCGGATCCTCGCCCGCTATCCGGAGGAAGCCGGCCCGGGCCGCATGGCCTTCGTGCTGCGTACCTTCGGCGTGCTGCTTCTGGGCGCGGCGCTCCTCCTCGTCATCGGCCACAACTGGGATGACCTGTCCCGCACGGGTCGTCTGCTCACGGTCATCGCCGGCCTCTGCGGTCTGCAAGGCGTCGGCCTCTGGTACCTCCATCGCGACTCCCGCCAAGGCTCGGTGCTCGGCGCGCTGGCCGGCTGCATCATGTTCGGCGCCGCGATCGCGCTCACGGGCCAGATCTACCACCTCGATGCGCACAGTCCCGACGCCATCCTGGCGTGGTGCGTCGGCACGCTGCCTTTCGCCATCCTGCTCGACTCGACCCTGCTCTACGTGGCCAGCCTGCTCCTCGCCTGCTCCTGGCTCGGCGCGGAGACCTCCCACGCCTTCGGGTTCTTCTCACGCAGCCATGCCCCCGATCCGCGGCCATTCTTCTTCCTGCTCGCCGCCCCCGCCGCCCTGGCGGCCTACCGTCGCTGCCGCCCCCTCTTGGCCGGCGCGGTCGCCTGGTCTCTGGTTGTCGCCTGGATCTGGCGCTGGGACCTGAGCGCCCAATACATGCTGCTGCCGCTGATCGTCGCGTCGCTCCACGAGGTCGGCGACGCGCGCGCCCGGGGCTGGCGCTTCATCGGCGGCGTCGGGGCCGCGATCGTGACGATCGCGCTCGGCGAAATTCGGGAACCGCTCACGGATCGCTTCTTCCTCGCCAAGAGTCCGGCCTGCTGGGTCATCCTCGTCGGCGCCCTCGGCGCGCTCGCCCTCGCGATCCGCGCCCGCCAGGCGCTGCGCATCTGGCCCGCCGGCATCGCGGTGGCGATGCTCCTGCTCGGACTTGGACATGAGCTGTTCCCGAAAGCCACCGATGGTTTCCACACGTTGTCCGTCTCGGTCGCCAACGTGGCCACAATCCTCCTGTCCGTCTGGCTCATCCGCCTCGGACTGACAGAGGGCCGTCTGCGTCCCTACGTCTACGGCTCGCTCGTCTTCCTGATCTGGCTGATCGTCCGCTACGTGGACATCAGCAAGGACCTCGGGATGCTCACGATGGCCGGCTTCTTCGCCCTCTTCGGCGTCATCCTCTTCGTCCTGGCCCGCGTCTGGAAGACGCAACGCGAGGAGCATGTGAACGAGACGAGCCTCGACTACCGTCCTGACTGGCTGGAGGCAGCCATCGCCTTCGTCGCTCCGCGCCGACGCACCCTCCTCTGGACCGCCGCCCTGCTCCAGGTCGCGACCATCGGCTGGATGGTCTGGCGCCATCACCAACCGGGCGCCTACGGCGAACGAGTCGTGATCCGCTGCCAACCCGTCGACCCCCGGGACTTGCTGAAAGGCGAATACGTCACCTTGAACTACTCTTTCTCGCGGCCGACCAATTTCAACGCACTGCTCGACGCGTATAATCGCTCCCACCCGGAGCTACCGACCTCCGACGCCTTCTACCCTGATAACACAGCGCGCTGGACCATCCCGGAGGACACGACGGTCTATATCCCGCTTAAACGCGGCGCCGACGGCCTTGCCGAACCCGGCGCGCCGACCTTCGTGAAGCCGACCGAAGGTCCCTACCTCCGCGGCCTGACCCGCGGCAACGGGCTGCGCTTCGGCATCGAGGCGTTCTACGTGCAGGAAGGCCAAGGCAAGAAATGGGAAGAGCTCGTGCGTCGGGGCGCATTGGCCGCGGAGATCGGAGTTCTGCCCGACGGCCGAGCCGGCCTCGTCTCCCTCAAGTCGCTGTCGAAGCCCAGCGACTCGCTGCGCTGAGACTGACGGCTATCCTTCCCCGAAACAAAAAGGCCCGGGCCTCGCGAGAGGACCGGGCCTTGGTTTCGATGGCCTGAAGCTTACTTCGCCGGGACGAGGTCGGCCTCGGTCAGCATGGGCTTGCCGACCTCGCCGCGCAGGGCCTTGACCTGCTCGGGCGTGACGGCCGGAGCGGAGTTGCCGAAGCTGTTGCGGACGTAGGTCAGCACGGCGGCGATCTGCTCGTCGCTCTGCTGCGGCAGCGCCATCATCGGCGCAGGCGGCGCGTACTGCTTGCCGGAGACGGTGATGGGGCCCTGCAGGCCGCGCAGCTGGATGCGGATGAGGTTCTCGACCGGTCCGTTGACCCAGTTCGACTTGGCGAGCGGCGGCGCGATGACGGTGCCTTCGCCGTTAGGACCGTGGCAGGCCATGCAGGTCATGAAGGCCTGCTTGCCGGCCGCCAGGACGGCCGGGTCGACGTTCGCCACGGCCGCGGCGGCCACGGGCTTGATGGTCGCGATGTCCAGCGGCTTAGGATCGGCGGGCTTGGCCTTCTTGGGCGCCTTGTCGAGGGTCGCCAGCCAGGCGACGATGTCACGGACTTCGTTCAAGGCGAGGGCGTCCATCGCCGGCATGCCGGAGACGGGCGCGCTCATGGCCTTGATGTCCTTGCGGGCCACGCGCCAGCGGTTCCCCGCGACGTCGACGTCGACATGCTCCTTCTCTTCCTTGATGAGGGTGCCGACCAAGGCCCCGCCGTTGGCGAGGTCGAGGTTGACGGTGCCGTAACCGGAGACGACGACGGCGCCGGCGTTCACGACGGATTCGAGGAGGTAGCGGCGATCGCCGCGCTTGGCCACGCCGGCGAGGTTCGGGCCGGCTTCGCCGCCGGCGGCGTGCGAGTCGTCCGACGCGCGGTGACAGCGCAGGCACTGGCCGGCCGGCAGGGCGGTGAACAGCGCGAAACCGTTCTTGGCGTCGCCGCCTTCCAGCGCGGGCAGCCACTTGGCGAGCTTGTCGGCGCCGCCGGCGATCGCCTTCTGCGTCGCGACCAGGGCTTCCTTGACGGAGGGCTCGGAGCGGAGCGCGGCGGCTTCGAGGAGCTCGATCGCGGCCGGCGAGACGCCCTTGGCCTGCTCGAGCGCCTTGAGGCTCTCGACGAAGAGCGCGTCGACGCCCGGGGCCGGGAGCTTGCCCAGCGCCTTCCAGGCTCCCTGACGACGGGCGGCGGAGCCGTTCTTGGCGGCCGCGGACAGTTCCACGAGACCCTGCGCGGGATTCAGGTGGGCGAGCGCGCCGATGGCGACCATGGCGACTTCGTCCTGCTTGTCGTGGGCATACTTGCCGGCGACTTCGGCGAGGTCGGCCGGCTTGCGCTCGAGCCAGAGCTCAAGGGCCTTGGCGCGCGCCGAGCCGCTGAGCTTGGCGTTGGCGACCAGTCCGGAGAGCAGCTCGTTGGAAAGCGACGCGACCTCGAGCCTGTACTGTTCGACGAGCTCAAGGGAGGCGCGAAGAAGCTCGGAATCGCCCTTGAGGAGGGTCGGCAGCGCGGCGCTCAGGCTGGCGCGCAGCTCCTTGGCGTCGCGGGCCGGCAGCGGCGCCCAATGGCCGGTCGACTGGTCGACAGGGTGCGGGTTGGCCCAGAGGGCGAGCAGGCGCAGCGCTTCGGCGCGGGCTTCGGCGGGCAGCTTCTCGTTCGCGGCGATGGCCACCACGCGGGCGGCGTTGGCGTCGCCGCCGAGACGGAAGGCGCTGTGCGTCAGGCGACGCAGCATGAAGACGGTCCACTCGCGGGAGCCGAGGTCGTCGATGAGCGCGGCGACGGCCGGCCGGCCGGCTTCGAATCCAAGGTCATGGACGGCGCGGATGGCCTCGTCGGCGACGACGGTCGACTTGTCCTTCACGAAGCGGGCGGCGGAGGCGTCGTTGCGCCGGCGCAGGGCGATCACGGCCGCGAGCCGCACCGAGGCGCTGTCATCCTTGGCGACGGCGTCGAAGGCTTCGGTGGTCTTGCAGAGCCGGTCGATGGCGTACGAGCCGGCGTGCCGGAGCACGGGGTCGGCGTCGGCGTTCTCCTTGAGCATGGCGAGCACCTCCGGCAGATGCTTGTCGGCGCCGAGACGGGCGGCGGCCAGCGCGGCGAAGGCCCGGACGCGCGGCGAAGGGTCGAGGATCAGCTTGCCCAGCGGGAGTTCGTTGCCCGGCAGCGGCGCCTCGGAAAGCGCGCGGACGGCCTGGGCGCGGACTTCCGCGTCGGCGTGCGCGAGCAAAGGCACGAGACGGCGGGCGGCGGCGACGCGGTCGGCGAGGGGCGCGACCGGCGTCGCGCCGGTCCAGGCGGCGCCCGGGGCGATGGCGGCGCCGCGGCGGGCGAGGATGCCGAGCCCCCAGATGCCATGCACGCGCTCGAGGGCGTGGGCGGACTTCGTCGCGGCCTCGAACCGGTCGGCGGCGTCCGGACGGCGGGTGAGCTCGAGCTGGGCGCGCAGGCGGACGCGCTGGTCGGCATGCGCGAGCAACGCGGCGAGTTCCGCGGAGCCGGCCTTGGCGATGCCGCCGTTGATGAGCGCGGCCACCGGGGCGACGGCCTCGGGCTTGTGCATCTTCTCGGCCTGCAAGGTCACGAGCCGGCCGGCCTCGTGCGATTCCCAGCCGGTGATGAAGTCAGCGACCACCAGACGGCCCTTCCAGTCGTACTCGACGTCGGTCGCCGCCACGCCCCAGAGGAGCTGGTGCGACGAGGTCATCCTCATGCCGGCGCCCGCGGGCTCCATCTTGAAGGACCAGATGCCCGACGCGCCGGCGGAACCGCGGTAGTCGCAGATATGGAAATGGCCGGCCTCGGCTTCGAGGAAGCCCGCGCCCGGGTGGTAGGTCAGGCCGGAAGGACCGGAGCTGATGTAAGCGGAGGGCGGGATGATGAAGGCCGGCTGGACGGGGTTCTGGAGCTCCCAGACCTTCTCGGTCATCCAGCGGGACAGCGGCCGCTGCTCGAGGCCGATCGAGCGGTGGAAGGTATGCATCGCCTGGTGCTCCATCTCCCAGCCGGAATCGGCGCCTTCGACGACGTAGACGACGCGGGCGGCGTCGCCTTGGTCGGAATTGTTGTCCACGGAGAAGCCGTTGCCGAAATCATCGAAGGCGATCTCCTTCGGGTTACGCAGGCCGAAATGGAAGACCTCGAAGTTCGTGCCGTCGGGTTCGAAGCGGAAGACCGCGCCGCGGTTGCGGGAATCGTACTTCCTGCCCTCCTTGGTCGTGAGATTGAAACCGCGGTCGCCGATGGTGCCCCAGACGCGGCCGTCGGGCCCGATGGCGAAGCCGTTCATGTCGTGGCCGGAGAGCGAGATGCGCACGCCGAAGCCGTCCTCGATCACCTTGCGCTGCTTCTCGACGCCGTCCTGCTTGGCGTCCTGCAGCATCCAGAGCCTCGGGATGCAGGCGAAGTAGACCGTGTCGTCCCAGGCCATGACGCCCGCGCCGGTGCCGTCGAGGACGTCGTTGAAGCCGCCGGCGAAGACCTTGTTGGTGGTGAAGGTGCCGTCGGCCTGCTCGCCGGCGACATGCCGGATGAGCTCCGACTTGGCGGTCATCCATTCGTGCGAACGCTTGGCCTCCCATTTCTTGTGCAGGGCCAGCCGATCCGCGGTGGTGGCGGCGGCGAGGTCGTCGTGATACCAATAAAGGTGGTTACGGTCGTCCTCGACGCCGAAGCGGAACCGATGCGTCTCGGCGACGTACACGCTGCCGTCGTTGCCGAAGCCGATCGCGGTCGGCGAGGTCACGCCGGTCGCCTTGCGGTCGGCGGTGGTCTTGAACGTGGCGCCGGGGACGAGCGCGGCGCTGCCTTCGCCGGGCACGCGCACGAGGCTGCTGTCGGCCTTGGGCTTGGGCCGGCCGCCCTTCGCGAAGTTCGGCTTGGCCTCGCCCGAGAAGACGAAATGGTCGGCGGCGATCACGCCCCAGGCGCCGACGTGGTCGTCGACGATGCGGATGACGGCGGTCTTGCCCTTGAACTCGGCGATATCCCAGACGGTCTCGCGCAGGGTGAGGTCGTTGGCGCCGGTCGATTCGCGGACGACCTTGCCTGCGATGACGAGCTGGACGGCGGTCTTGCCGGGATGATTGCCGCCGGCGACCAGGAAACCGAGGTAAGGCTGCGTGAGCTTGAGCGGAGGCGAGGTGAGCGTGCCGGTGGCGGCGTCGCCGCGGTGCCCCGAACAGACGAGGGCGTTGCCCCCGTAATTGCGGAACTCGCCGTTGACGCCGTCGACCTTGCCGGCGATCGGGGCCAGGCCGAAACCGGTGCCCGTCGTCTGCCAGCTGTCGAAGCCGTCGCCTTCGAAGGCTTCGATGACCTTGGTGTCCGCCTGAAGGGCGGCGGCGACCAGGCAAAGGGTGCAGGAGGCGAACAGGGAGGACTTCATGGCGGGAAGAGGGGTACAGCGGAGGAAAAGGGTTGTTCCCCGCAGGTCGAGCGTCCCTTCCAAAAACTTCCGTTTAACCTCGGATGCCGTGCAGGACCTGGAACTTCGCCCCGAAATGGGCGGGGTGGGTCAAGGCCCGCAGCCGGCCCGTGGCCTCGTGGTCGCCCGAGGTCGCGATACGCTCCATCTCCGCCCCGGCATGCCGGACGAAGAACGCTTCCTGGCGGTCCAGGCGGACAGCCCGGAAGCCGGCGGCGACCAGCACCGGCTCGAGCCGGTCCCAGAGCACGTGGCAGGTGAGGTCCTGCGAACCCAGGTTCTCCAGGATCGCCCCGGACAGCTGATGGCTGCGATACGCGCGCGCCGTCCCCGCCGGCGAAGATTCGAGGCATTGCGCCACGGTCTTGCCGTAGTCGAGCAGGATCGCCGCGCCCGTCCAGCCGCCCGACAGCAATCGCGCGAGCAGCTCCTCCGCGGCCAACGGCGCATCGATGATCCAGCCTTCGGCGGCGGCGGGGAGCGCGCGCGCGAACGCCGCGGCGGCGGGCGTGGAAAACTCCGCGAGGGTCGTCACGGTCAGTTCGTCGCCGTCGAACCGCACGCCGAGCTCGCTCCATGCGCCGCCCTGGCGGACGAACCGATGGAAGGGCTGGGCGTCGAGCAGTTCGTTCGCGACCAGCACGCTGCGGGCGGGAAAATCGGGCGCCGTTCCGAGACGATAGGTGCGCAGCTCGGCGAACCGACCCGCGACGCCGGCGTAATGCGACTGGCCCGGCTCGGCGCCGACCTCGACGAGCGCGTGGGCCTTCACGTCGCCGACGAGCGACTTCGCCGCGCCGGCGATCAGCTCCCCGAACATGGGACCGAGCGCCGCCGCGGTGGTGAAATCCGTGCCGGCGGCCTTGCCCACGCGCACGCGTTCGGAGGCGTAATAGCCAAGCCCGGGAGCGTACAACGCCGCCTCGACCAGGCGGACGAACGGGAGCACGCCGCCGCGGGCCTCGCGACGAAGCAGGGCGACGAGGGCGTCATGTCGGGCCGCGGGCTCCACGGGAGAAGCGTTATGCGGTCTTTTCCTCTCCGCCAGACGAATCGGGATTGAGCCGCCCTCCGAATTGGGCTGACTGCAACCAGATGATCCTCGCGATCGAAAGTTCCTGCGACGAATCGGCCCTGGCGCTCTTCGACCCGGCCCGCGGGCTCGTGCGCGAGCTGATCAGCTCGCAGGCGGCGGAACACGAGAAATACGGCGGGGTCGTCCCCGAGCTGGCCAGCCGCATGCACCTCTCCGCCCTGCCCCTCCTGCTGGGCGATTTCCGCGAGGAGCTCGCGCAGGCGCAGACGATCGCCGTCACCCGCGGCCCGGGCCTCCTCCCCTGCCTGTCGATGGGCGTGACCCTCGCCCGCTCCCTCTCCCTGGCCCGCGGGCTGCCGATCGTCGGCGTCAACCACCTGCGCGCCCACGTCCACTCGCCCTTCATCGCCGTGCATGCGGCGGACCCCGCGGGTTTCGCCGCGGCCCGCGCCGCCCTGCTCCCGCATCTCGCGCTCGTGGTCTCCGGCGGCAACACGCTGCTGGTGAAGCTCGACGAAGGACTCCGCCTGACGGTCGTCGCGCGCACGGTCGACGACGCCGCGGGCGAGGCCTACGACAAAGGGGCGAAGCTGCTCGGCCTGCCCTACCCGGGCGGCGCGTTGATCGAGAAACACGCGCTGCAAGGCGACGTAAGGAAATATCCTTTCCCGCGCGGCATCCCGGACAAGGCGGACCTCCGCCTCAGTTTCTCGGGCTTGAAGACCGCCCTGCGCTATCAGCTCGAGAAGATGTCCGACGCCGAGGTGTCCGCGGAGATGCCGCACCTCTGCGCCGGCTATCAGCACGCGATCATCGAGCAGCTTGTCGCGAAAGCCGGCGCGGTCCTCGACCTCGGCGGGTACAGGTCCGTCGGCCTTTCCGGCGGCGTGGCCAACAACCGCACGCTGCGCACGCGGCTCACGAACGCCGCGCTGCAACGCGGGCTGCCGATGCTGGTGGCCGAGCCGAAGCACTGCGGCGATAACGCGGGCATGATCGCCTTCGCGGCGTGGGCCGATGTCGGCCTGCCCGTCGGCGCGGCGGCCGTGCCGGCGGCGAGCCTGACGGTCGACCAGGCCTAACCCGCCTGCTTCACGAGGTCGGTGAAGGCGCGGAACCGCGGGTGCGTGGCGTCGCCGAGCATCGCATAGAAAACCGTCTCGGTCGGCAGCACGTGCGCGCCCGCCGACCGCAAGGCCTCTAGGCAGGCCCGCCCGTCTTCTGCCCGGCGGCCGGTCACGGCGTCCGACAGGATCGTGACGCCCAGACCCTCGCGGAGCGCGTCCATGGCGGTCTGGTAGACGCAGACCGGGATTTCCAGGCCGCAGAGCAGCAGCTGGCTGACCTGGGCCTTGCCGAAGGCCTCGGCCAAGCCCGGCGCCCCGAAGGCCGAGAAAGCCGTCTTGCCGAAGACGGCCCGCCCTTCCCCCGCCGCCAGCAGGAGATCGGGATGGGTCGGGCCCAGCTTGGCCGGGACCTGCTCCGTGAAGAGGACCGGGACCCCCAGGAGCTTGGCGGCCGAAGCGGCCAGCAGACAGCGGCGGAGACAGGCCTCGCCCTCCGGCATGGCCTTGAGGAAGGTCGGCTGGACGTCGACCACGAGCAGGGCGACGCCGGCGGCAGGGACTTCGGACATGCCCTCCAGCCTGCCCCGCCCGACCAATAAGTCAGCCGCAAACCAACTTGAATGGGGTTGCCCGCCCCGCCCCGCCCGACTTGTCTCGATGGTCATGGACTGGCAGGTCAAACCCATCGCGCGCGTCTGCGCCGCTTCCGGCAAGGAACTCCACGTCGGCGATCTCGTGACGTGCGTCGTGTACAAGCCGCTCGGCGGCAACATCGAACGCTGCGACGTGCTCCGCGACCAGGCCGCGAACTTCAAGCCCGACGGCATCCTGCTCGGCCGCTGGACCCGCGAGGTCAAGGAACGCGGCGAAGAGGAACAGGCCCATCGCGCCCAGCTCCTCGCCTCGCGCGAAGAGTTCTTCCTCTCCCTCTACGAGGACGAGTCCGATCCGTCCGGCGACAAGGGCGTGCTCAAGCACATCCTCGCCATGCTCCTGGAGCGCAAGCGCATCATCAAGCAGGCCGGCGTCGCCGAGAAGGGCCTGATGACCTACGTGCATGCCGCCACGAAGCAGACCTACCTCGTGCCGGTCCTCGACCTCCAGCCCGCCCACATCCTGCAGGTCGGCGCCTCGCTCGACCTGCTCGTCGGCTGACCTTTCCATGACCCTCTTCCGCCTTGCCGTCGCCCTCAGCGCCCTGCTCCTCGCCGGCTGCAAGAACACCGATATCCCCGACGAGATCGCCTCGGTCTTCGTCGAAGCCTCGCCGTCCTTTGGCGGCGCGATGAAGCAGGAAGTCCGCCTCCCGGTCAGCGGGCTCGCCATCACGGTGATGACGCGTCCCCTCGTGCCGGCCGAGGAGATCCTCGGCACGCAGCCCATCACCAGCGGCGAACCCGACCTCCGGCAGGAATTCCTCCTGGTCCAGCTCGACCGCAAGGCCGCCATCGACGTGATGAACTACACCAAGGAGGCCGTCGGCCGCCATTTCGTCCTGGTCATCAACGACACGGCCGTGGGCATCATGCCGATCGACCGGCAGATCACCGACGGCAACCTGATGTTCCACGTCGAGAAGAAGGGGCTCTCGAACACGGCGGCGGTCATGGACATCAGCCGGCGCCTGAACATCTCGGCGCTGAAGATCCGCAAGATCAAGGAAGCCGAACGCAAGTGATCCTGCGGAGCTGCCTCGCCCTCCTCTTCCTCGGCCTCCCGGCGGCCGCCCCCGTCGCGACCGAGATCGGCTGGCCGACCACGATGGAGCGCTCGGCCATCCGCTCCCCGCAGGACTACCTCCAGCCGACGGTGTCGGGCAAGGCCGAGTCCGCCCTGTTCGGCATGGTCCGCGAGGACGGCAAGCGCTTCCACGAAGGCCTGGACATCCGCCCCGCGAAGACCAACGGCGACGGCGAACCGCTCGACCTCGCGCTGGCCGCGATGGACGGACAGGTCGCCTACCTCAACCCGCACGTGAACGGGCCTTACGGCAAGTATGTCGTGCTCTTCCACTCCTCCGCCGAAATCCCCGTCTACTCGCTGTACGCCCACCTCGCGAAGATCGAGCCGTCCCTTCGACCCGGCAAGCCGGTGCGCCGCGGGACGCCTCTCGGCCTGATGGGGCGCACGTCCGCCGGCGCGAGCCCCATCACCAAGGACCGCGCCCATCTGCATTTCGAGGTCGGGCTGATCCTGTCGACCGGCTTCAACCTCTGGTACGCGAGCCAGCCCGACAACAGGCAGAGCCCCAACCTGCACGGGCTTTACAACGGCCAGAACCTCATCGGGCTGGACCCGCTGCCGCTCCTCAGCCGGAGTCGCGTCGACCTCCTCGCCGCGGTCCTCGACCAGCCCACGGCGGTCACGGTCGCCCTGCGCACGAACAAGATGCCTGATTTCCTCGAGCGCTACCGGGCGCTCGCGCGTGGCGAGGTCGCCCGCGCGGCCGGCTGGTACGTCGAATTCTCCTGGCAGGGCATGCCGATCCGCTGGACGGCCCTCGACGCCAGGAGCCCGCAGCTTCCGGCCACGCGCTGGCGCCTGCTGGAGATCGACCAGGGGCAGCGCCAGCGGCTCATCCAGCGCAAGATGCTCGGCGACGACGGCCGCTCCCCGGGCGACCTGCTCCGCCAGAACGTCGAGATCCTTCTCTCGACCGCGCGCTGACGCCAGGACAGCACGAGACGAAGTCTCCTGCCTAGGGGGCATTGTTTCGCGGCAGGCCCCCATGCCAGCCGACGCCCGCGGCGCGCAGCGCCGCCCGCTTCAGTTCAGCCCCGGATTCTCAGGCGAGTCCGCCTCAAGCCGCAGGTCCGGCCGATGGCGTTCGAGGAGTTTCTTCCACAGTTCGACGCCTTCGAAGGCGAGGCACAGCTTGTCGAACGGGCAGACGACCCAGGCGTTCATGCGCAGTTCGTTCTCGAGCTGCCCGGGCGACCAGCCGGCGTAGCCGACGTAGGCGGCAAGCCGGAAGCGTCCGTCCTTGGCCAGTTGCGCGGCGTCTTCCTGCCCCAAGCCGAAGCGCGCCTCGGGCTCGCCTTGCGGCGGGAAGAACCACCCTCCGAACGCCAGCCGGTCGGTGGCCACGGGGCCGCCTTCGAACAACGGCACTTCACCCAGCGGCTCCAGGATGGCGGAAGATTCGACCTGGCCGAGCACCCTCCCGAGCGGCCGATTCACGATCACGCCGAGCGCGCCTTCCGCCGCGCCATGCGAATGCAGCAGCACGACCGTCTCCCGGAAATGGTCGTCGCGCAGCTGCGGATGCGAGACCAGCAGCTGCCCCGCCAGCGTTCGCGGAGCGCGCGCCATCAGCGTTCGAGGCGCGTGACCTTCACGCCGGCCTGGCCGAACATCTCGGCGACCAGCGGGTCGTTCTTGTAATCGTGCCGGTAGCGCACCTCGGTGATCCCGGCCGCGGCGAGGATCTTGGCGCAGTTCACGCACGGGAAGTGGGTGACGTAGCAGACGGTGCCCTGCAGCGAGACGCCCCGCTTGGCGGCGTCGGCCACGGCATTCTGCTCGGCATGCACGGTCGCGAGCTCGTGCCCGTCACGGACGTGCGAGTCATGCGGCGCGCCCGGCAGGAAGCCGTTGTAACCGGCGGCGACCAGGCGGTTCGGATGCTTGCCGGTCGAGACGATGATGCAGCCGACATGCAGGCGCTCGCAGCTGGAACGCGAGCTCACGAGCACCGCGGTGGCCATGAAATACTCGTCCCAAGTCGGACGAGAGCCTCCGTTGACGAGGGCCTCGAGCTGTTCGGCGAGTGACTTGGGTTGGCTCATCGCAGCCAAAGGGTGTCAGCCGGCACCCACCCGAGGCAAGTGGCAGTTACGCACAGGATCGTGGCCAGCAGCATCAGGACGGCCGCCCGACCCAGAAACGGCATGAAATCGGCCGGCTGGGCGGCCTTCCGGAAGGCGAGGTGTTGCCAGAGGGCCAAGGGCAGCAGGGCCATCGGCGCCCAGCCGAACACGTACCCTAGGCAGGCCAGGCCGAAAATCGAGTTGAAGCCGTGCAGATGGCGCGCGAAACCGCGGCCGAAACGGACGACCGTGGTGCGCTTGCCGACGGCGAGGTCGGTCTCGTAGTCGCGGGCGTTGTTCGCGACGAGGATGTTGTCGGCGAGCAGGCCGAGCCCGAGTCCGGCGAGGAGCGCGGGCGCCCACGGCATCGCCAGCGCGCCGCAGCCGCAATCGCCCGGCCCCTGGCCCAGCGCGCAGACCGCCCAAGCAGTGAGCACCGTCGCTTGGACGCCGAAGCAGCCGATCACGAAGACGTCGCCGAGCCCGCGGTAGGCCAGCGGGAAAGGTCCGAGCGTGTAAGCGAGCGCGCACGCGATCGCGAGGAAGCCCGCCAGCAAAAGCCAGGGGGACAGCGATGCGACCGGCGCGCCCAACAAGAGCGCAAGCAGACAGGCGACCCAGATGCCGCGACGCATGGCGGCGGGCGAGATATCGCCGGCGGAGACGGCGCGGCGAGGGCCGACGCGCGCGGCGGTGTCGGCGCCGCGGAGCGAGTCTCCGAGGTCGTTGGCGAAATTACAGGCGACCTGGACGCAGAGCGCGAAGCCGAGGCAGCTGAGCATGATGAAGATAAAACCCGCTTCCGCCCAGAGACCCGGCCCGCCCGCGCGGGCGACGACCACCGCCCCGCCGAGCGCGACGGGCGCGACGGCCGCCACCAAGGTCTTGGGGCGCGTCGCTTCGATCCAGGCGCGGAACGTCGTCATAGGCGAAGATAACTCGAGGTTCAGGCGACGAAAGTGGGCGAAGAACCATGCCCCCAGACGATCACGTAGTTATTGAAAGGGGTGGCCGGCGATTCCTCCAGCACCTCGAAAGGAGGAAGGATTCCACGAAGGGATTCCAAGCTGAGATGGTCTCCTACGAAAGGATTACCCGCTCGCCCGGAATTCATCGTCAGATATCCCCTCTTTGCGCGGACCATGACCTTACGCACGTAAGCGCGTTGGAGCTCGGAGGGCAGTTCGGAAAAGGCGTAATTACTGATGACCAGGTCGTAATCGTGGTCACCAGTGTGCTGGTTGATCGTCACCGTGCGGTAAGAACCGTTCAGGACATGGGCCTCCAGGCAGCGGGAAGCCAGTTCAAGGACGGGCGGCAGGTCGAAAAGGTGGGCTTCACCGTAGGCGAAGACCTTGTCGTTCACCAGCAGTTGTCCGCCATAACCGACCCCGATCTCCGCGATCTTCGCCCCAAGCGACAGGCCGAACAGCCGACGAAGCTCGGCGGCGACATAGATGTACCTCAGGGTCGAAGGACTGATCGCGCCCGTTTCAGGATAAACAGAAAGATATGGATCCCCGAGCTGGTCGTTCGACTTGAACAGCTCGATCTTGCCCATCAGATCCGGTGACGAACTGAGTATCAGGTCAAGGTATTGCCGGCCATAAGCCTCGGTCACATGCTCTAGAATCAGCCGATAATCAGGATGGCGCTTGAAGCGGGCGAAGACCCTCGGGTCGCGCAGCGCGGCGCGGACCAAGGCCACATATCTGCCATCATCGCTCTGCGAACGCTTGCCGCTCAGTCCGACGAATTCAGACACGCGTGACAACCTGCCGAGTATTTTCCCTGCGAAGCTTCTTAGGCTGGCCATGTTGACCCAGCATCCAGAAGTTGCCCGGACAGGCAAGAGCCGGAACGGACGGAAACAAAAAAGCCCCGCGGGGCGGGGCTTTTCGGAGAGGCCGGGAGGCTTACTTGGACTTGAGCTCCTTGACCGTGCCGGCGGTGACCGCATCCGTCCAGCTGGGGGTGTTGGTGCCCGGGGTCTTCTTCGAGGCGAACTGGTTTTCCGCGGCGCTGGTGTCGGCGCGCCAGTCGACGTGCGCGTCGCCGAAGGCGATGTGGCCGCCGGTGGAACCCCAGACGCCGTTGGCGGTGTCCCACTTGCCGGCGGTGTTCAGGCCGCGCGTCCAGAGGAGCGGGGTCTGTTCGTTGAGGTTCTTGTTGGTCGGGGTGTAGGTCGACCAGGACTGGTAGCCGGAGGACGCGCTCGGCGTCTTGAAGTTCGCGTCGATCGTCTCGGAGCCGGCGGCGCCGACGAGGACCTGCTTCGGGAAGGAGGCGCTGTCGTTGGCCGGGTCGGCGTCGACGTACCAGATCTCGCCGCTGTTCAGGCCGGCGTTGAGCGCGAGCACCGCGGCGAACTCCTGCAGCGTGGTGGCCGAGGTCGGGGCGGTGGAAGTGTTCCAGGCCGCGTCCTTGATGAACTTGCTGCCGGAGTTGAAGGTGATGTAGGACTGCGCGATGTTGCGCAGCTTGGTCGAGGCGGCGGACTGCTTGGCCTTCTTCATGACGCCTTGGACGCCGGGGAAGAGGACCGCGGCGAGGATGCCGATGATCGCGATCACCGTCAGGAGCTCGATGAGCGTGAAACCGTTACGGGAAGAAGCGGGGGCTTTCATGGGGTGAAGTTACCTCATAAAGTGTAGGAATCATTCAGGGTAGCAAGGGCATTTCAGCCCAAGCGGTGTCGCGTTCATCACAACTTCCGGGCACAAAAAAGCCCCGCGGGGCGGGGCTTTTCGGAGAGGCCGGGGAGGCTTACTTGGACTTGAGCTCCTTGACCGTGCCGGCGGTGACCGCATCCGTCCAGCTGGGGGTGTTGGTGCCCGGGGTCTTCTTCGAGGCGAACTGGTTTTCCGCGGCGCTGGTGTCGGCGCGCCAGTCGACGTGCGCGTCGCCGAAGGCGATGTGGCCGCCGGTGGAACCCCAGACGCCGTTGGCGGTGTCCCACTTGCCGGCGGTGTTCAGGCCGCGCGTCCAGAGGAGCGGGGTCTGTTCGTTGAGGTTCTTGTTGGTCGGGGTGTAGGTCGACCAGGACTGGTAGCCGGAGGACGCGCTCGGCGTCTTGAAGTTCGCGTCGATCGTCTCGGAGCCGGCGGCGCCGACGAGGACCTGCTTCGGGAAGGAGGCGCTGTCGTTGGCCGGGTCGGCGTCGACGTACCAGATCTCGCCGCTGTTCAGGCCGGCGTTGAGCGCGAGCACCGCGGCGAACTCCTGCAGCGTGGTGGCCGAGGTCGGGGCGGTGGAAGTGTTCCAGGCCGCGTCCTTGATGAACTTGCTGCCGGAGTTGAAGGTGATGTAGGACTGCGCGATGTTGCGCAGCTTGGTCGAGGCGGCGGACTGCTTGGCCTTCTTCATGACGCCTTGGACGCCGGGGAAGAGGACCGCGGCGAGGATGCCGATGATCGCGATCACCGTCAGGAGTTCGATGAGCGTGAAGCCCTTACGGTTACGGGTGGAGGTATTCATAGATTTAGCGGGGTAGATTCGAAAATAGGGTAAAAAAGTCGTTTTGGAAAGCCGAAAAGATAAACTTATAAGCTCAATAAGGGAGGGGGAAACGGCTGGTCAGGGAGGCCACGATGCCCTGCCCCTCGGCGATCTTGGCCGGATTCTGGGGGTCGGAAAGGACGATGGCGATCGCCTTGGCGATTTCCTTCATCTCGGCCTCCTTCATGCCACGGGAAGTCACGGCCGGGGTGCCGACGCGGATGCCGCTCGCCTGGAAGGGGCTGCGGGTCTCGTCCGGCACGGTGTTCTTGTTGGTGGTGATGTGGGCGGCGTCCAGCGCGAGCTGGGCGTCCTTGCCGGTGACGTTCGGGTGGCTCTTGCGGAGGTCAAGCAAGCTGAGGTGGTTGTCGGTGCCGCCGCTGATCAGGCCGAAACCGAGCTTCACGAGCTCGTCGGCGAGGGCGCGGGAGTTGGCGACGACCTGCTTGGCGTATTCCTTGAACTCCGGGGTGGCGCACTGGGCGAAGCAGACGGCCTTGGCGGCGATGACGTGCTCGAGGGGGCCGCCCTGGGCGCCGGGGAAGACGGAGGAGTCGATGGCCTTGGCGTGCTCGGCCTTGCAGAGGATGAGGCCGCCGCGCGGACCGCGCAGGGTCTTGTGCGTGGTGGTGGTGACGAAGTCGGCGTACGGGACGGGCGACGGGTGCACGCCCGCGGCGACGAGGCCGGCGATGTGCGCGATGTCGGCGAGCAGCAGCGCGCCGTTCTCCTTGGCGATCTTGCCGAAGCGGGCGAAGTCGATCTCGCGGGCGTAGGCGGACGCGCCCACGGTGATCATCTTGGGCTTCTCGCGCCTGGCCATCTCCTCGACTTCGTCGTAGTTGATGCGGCCGTCGGCGCCCACGCCGTAGTGGACGACGGTGTAGAGCTTGCCGGAGAAGTTCGCGGAGTTGCCATGCGTGAGGTGGCCGCCGTGCGACAGGTTCATGGTCAGGATCTTGTCTCCCGGCTTGATGCTGGCGAAATAGACGGCGGCGTTGGCCTGGCTGCCGGAGTGCGGCTGGACGTTGGCGTGGTCGGCGCCGAAGAGGGCCTTGGCGCGGTCGATGGCCAGCTGCTCGATCTGGTCGACGTTCTCGCAACCGCCGTACCAGCGCTTGCCGGGATAACCTTCGGCATACTTGTTGGTGAGGATGCTGCCCTGGGCCTCCATGACCGCGGGAAGCGTGAAGTTCTCGGAGGCGATCAGCTCGATGTGCGTCTGCTGGCGCTTGAGTTCCGCCTTGATCAGGCGGTCGATCTCAGGGTCGAGCTGGGCGAGAGGGATGCGGCGGATGGCGGTCATGGTGGAATGAGGAAAGGGCAAATCGTGCGAGGAAGCGTGGCAACGGCAAATCGGCGGGGTTATCCACAGGACTCCAGCTTGTCCACGCGACGGGTATGGCGGCCGGCTTCGAATTCGGCGGCGAGGAAGGCCTCGACGCAGGCCAGGGCGGTCGGGAGGTCGACATATTTGGCCCCGAAACACAGGACGTTGGCGTCGTTATGGCGGCGGCTCAGGCCGGCGGCGTCGGCGCCCTGCACGAGGGCGGCCCGGATGCCGCGGACCTTGTTGGCGGCGATGGAGATGCCGATGCCGGTGGTGCAGACGAGGATGCCGAATTTCGCGCGGCCGGCGACGACGTCGGCGCCCACCGCCTGGGCGTAGTCCGGATAATCGCAGGAGGCCTCGGTGTCGGTGCCGCGGTCGAGGATGGCGTACCCTTTGGCCTTCAGCGCTTCGCTCAGGCCGCGGCGCAAGGCGAGGCCGCCGTGATCACTGCCGAAGGAAAGCGTAAGGGGGCTGGTCATCGCGAAAGATTCTGGCGCAGAAACTCCACCATCGCCGGCAAGGCTTCAACCATGGAATCGCGGCACTCCTCGTAATCGCGATAGCCGCCGCCGAACGGATCGGGGATGTCCCGCGGGACGTCGGCCGCGAGGACGTCGCGCAGGAGGAGCACGAACTCCGGGAGGACGTCGAAACGGGAATGCAAGGCGGCGAGATGCGATTCGGTCATGCCGAAGATCACGACGCTGCGGTCGACGTCGGCCTGGGTCAGCAGACGGCTGCGATGACCGGAGACGTCCAAGCCGATGCGCTGCATGGCCTTGACGGAGTTGGCCGAAGGCGGCTGGCCGGCCTCCGCGGCCAGGCCGAACGAGGCGACCTTCAGCTTCTCGAGCCCTTGCCCTCGCTTGGCCAGCGTCGCCCGAAGCAACGCCTCCGCCATCGGACTGCGACAGGTGTTCCCCGTGCAGACAAACGTGACGGTGTCTCGCTCGACGGCCATGGGCAGACGATGAGGGTTAAACCCCTCGGTTCAAGTGTTCAAACCGCCCCGTCGCGACGAAGCTGACGATAACCGATGTCCCGGCGGTAGTGGCAGCCTTCGTAGCGGATCTGCGGCACGACGGCGTAGGCCCGGCGGGCGGCTTCCTGGAGGGTCGGTCCATGGGCCACGACGCCGAGGACGCGGCCGCCGGTGGTGACGACGCGGCCGTCCGGCAGGCGCTTGGTGCCCCCATGGACGATGTCGACGCCCTCCGGCAGGCCGGCAGGCAAGGTGATAGGGTCGCCCTTGCGGATCTCGCCGGGATAGCCGCCGGCGGCCAAGACGACGATGATCGTCGCGCCGGGGCGCAGCTTCACGGCCGAGGGACGGAAACGGCCATGAGCGATGTCTTCCATGATCTGCACGGGGTCGGTCTCGAGCGAGGGCATGAGCACCTGGCACTCGGGGTCGCCGAAGCGGACGTTGAACTCGACGACCTTGGGGCCGGCCGCGGTGACCATGATGCCGACGTAGAGCGTGCCGCGGTAATCGATGCCGTCGGCCTTGAGGCCGCGCAACGTGGGCGCGATGATCTCCTCGCGGAGACGGCGTTCGACCTCGGGCGTGACGACGGTGGTGGGCGCGTAAGCGCCCATGCCGCCGGTGTTGAGGCCGGTGTCGCCTTCGCCCACGCGCTTATGGTCCTGGCTGGGCGGAAGCATGAGGTACTCCTCGCGGCAGACCATGAGCATGATCGACGCCTCTTCGCCCTGCATGAACTCCTCGATGACGACCTCGTCGCCCGACGCGCCGAAGACCTTGGTCTCCATCATGTCGCGCAGCGCGGCCTCGGCCTCGGCGTGCGTGGTCGCGATGACGACGCCCTTCCCCGCGGCCAAGCCCGAGGCCTTGATGACGATCGGGACGGGCTGCTTGCGGACGTATTCGAGGGCGGGCGCGAGGGAACGGAACGTCTCGGAAGCGGCGGTGGGCACCTTGTGCCGCACCATGAAATCCTTGCTGAAGGCCTTGCTGGCCTCGAGGCGCGCGCCGGCGGCGAGCGGACCGTAGGCCGGGATGCCCGCGGCCTCCAAGGCGTCGACCACGCCGGCGGCGAGCGGGACCTCGGGGCCGACGATCACGAAGGTGGAGGCCGTGCGTCGGACGAGTTCCAGGACAGCGGCGGGGTTGGCGGCATCGACGTCGAGGCATTCGGCTTCAAGGGCCATCCCGCCGTTGCCGGGGGCCACGCGGACCTTCGCCACGCGGGGGCTGCGGAGGCAGGCCTTGAGCAAGGCATGCTCCCGGCCGCCGGAGCCGAGGATGAGGACGTCGAGTTTTCCCTGCGTAGCCATGTCCCTACTACTGCGGGGTGTCGGGTTTGATGTGAACCAAAAACAGGGCCGGCCCGTTTCCGGACCGACCCAGCCTAAATTGGTGCTCAGGCCGGGACTTGAACCCGGACACCTTGCGGCACATGCACCTCAAGCATGCGTGTCTGCCATTCCACCACCTGAGCAATAAAGGAAGGTGCACGCTGGAACTCCTGACGGCTGGCGCAAGTAAAAAGCGATTATGCCGATGCTTGCCAAGCGGTCATCTTTCTAAACGCTCATCCCCTCAATGTCCTCCGACTCGGCCGAAAACAACCCTCCCAAGGAAAAGTCCTTCGAACTGGACCTCTCCTCCCTTGGTTTCGGGCCCTCCTGGGTCAGCGGACCCTCCGAAAAGGTCAGCTCCGGCAACGGCGGCCCCCGCCGCGACGGCGACCGGCCGCGTTTCCGCGACGGCCCCGGCGGCGAACGCCGCGGCCCTCCCCGCGACGGGCAGAGCCGTGGACCGCGCCGTGACGGCCCCGGCGCCGGCCCCGGCGGACCTCGCCGTGACGATCGCGGACCTCGCCGTGACGATCGCGGACCTCGCCGCGACGACCGGGGTCCTTCCCGCTTCGACGACGCTCCGGCTTTCCGTCCCGTGGTCGCCAGCGCCTTCTTCCCCGACGACGCGAAGTTCGAGATCCTCGGCGGCGCGATGAAGAAGAGCAAGATGACCTACGAGCTCTTCGAGGTCGCCCGCCTGATCCTCGACAAGGAAGACCGTCTCTCGATCGTCATCCGCCACCTCGAGGCGGAACAGCGTCCGGACGCCCTGCTCGCCGTCTCCGTCCCGGACGGCCACCCCTTCCTCACCGAAGCCGAAGCGGTCTCGCACGTGATGTCCCGCCACCTCGACAAGTTCTTCGACGTGGTGCAGGTCGAGGTCGAAGCCCCGAAAGGCGCCTTCCTGATGGTCGCGAAGTGCCCGCAGACGGGCAAGCTGCTCGGCGCGCCGACGCACCACAGCTACCAGCGCAACCTCCGCGAACACCACGCCCGCCATTGCCCGAACATGCCGTTCGACGCCTTCAAGGGCCGCCTCGAGATGGTCCGCGAACAGGAACAGATCGACGCCTGGCTGAAGTCGATGTCCACCCGCAACGAATACGCCCCGAAGGACCGCAAGGAAGGCGAACCCGAGCGCCTCGAGTCCCTCGACGCCGCCCGCGGCTTCCTCCAGGCTTTCCGCAAGGACCTCGTGGTGAAGACCCACCCGTGGGTCCGCTTCGCCGGCCGCCTGCTCGAGGAGATGAATCCCGGCCCGCTCCGTGATTCCGTCCGCTACGCGCTCGAACAGCAGCGCTCCTTCCCGCTCGACACCGCCAACGGCATCCGCGGCCGCCTCCGCAAGGAAGGCTTCCACCTCTACAAGAAGGGTTCGAAGGGCATCACCTACGCCTGCTCCGTCCGTCGCCGCTGCCGCGACCCGAAGTCCACCTTCAGCGACCCGATGGCCAAGATCTTCGACTCGCTCGACCGCAAGCCGGCCCAGCAGGCGAAGGACCTCGTCCTCGCCCTCGCCGGCGAGAACGCCGAGGAAGCCGCGAAGACCCAGGTGCTCACCGACCTCTCGTTCCTCATCGGCGAAGGCTACATCGCCAACCTCCCCGACGGTCGTCTCTTCGCCCAGCCCATCCTGAGCAGTCAGGCCCAGGCCAAGGAAGAAGCCGCCAACGACGAGGCCGCGGACGAAACGAAGTAAGCGCGAAGGCGCCAAGCGCCTTCGAGGGGACATGTGGGCACGTTAGCAAGTGGACAAGGGGACGATACAAAGGCGGACCAGAGACCAGATGATTGGCTGGGGTCTTGAGGACCGCAGCTGACTTTCCGGTCTCCCTTTGAGTCACCACTCCACCTTGTCACCGTGTCCCCGCGTCCCCTTGTCCCCGATACTGCCGCTTATTTCCAGTTCTCCGCGATCCACGGCGTGGGCAGCACGCGGCGATACCACTTGCCGCTGCGGCCGACGAGCGCGTCGGGCGGATTCGGGAGCCCGTGGAAGACGACGATCTTGGCGCCTTCGGGAATCTCGGGCGTCTGCCAGAAGGAGAACGGGAAATATTTCACGCAGTGCTTCTTGAAGCTGCGGCACCAGGTCTCGGGCCAATAGCTGACCTTGCCCTGCGCGGTCAGGTGCGCGGTCAGGAACTCCTGCTCGTTGCGGTGACGCTTGCGCACGGCGTCGAGGTTCGCGCGGAAATATTCGAGGACGTCCGGATACGTGCCGGCGCGCCAGCGGTAGACCGACGAGTTGCCGGTGTAGTCGCCTTTCTGCCAGTCGCGGATGATCAGGAAGTCGCCGGGTTGCTGGAAGAACGCGTCCATGTTGCCGACGATGACGATGTCGATGTCGAGGAAGAGGATGTCCCCCTTGAGCTCGGGGCCGCCGGGCGCGGTCAGCGCAGGCGAGAACGAGACGAGCTTGGTCCAGCCGCGCTCCGGGGCGCCGGCGGGGAGCTCGAGGCTGGGGATCGGGAAGGTCTCGATGCCGGCGTTGAGCCCGGTCTTGTCGTCCGTGAGGCAGACGAAGCGATGCGGGATAGTCAGGTGGCGGCTCACCATGGAGTGCAGCCGGTTGACGTATTCCGGGCCGTACTTCTTGCCCCACTTCATGCAAAGGATGGTCGCCATGCTGCCGCCAGCGTGGGGATTCCCCGCCGAGGCTCCAGCCTGATATGACGAACCGACCCCTTGCGGGGACGTCGCCTCGGGGCATAGTGGGCCCATGAGCTACGATGACGATGGCGATGGGATTCCTGACGACCCCGAAGATGATTACGGCGAGGGCCATATCCCGGCGGATATCGAGGCCGACATCGAGGATCGCATCGACCGGGAGGTCGAGGATCGGACGGCCGACCTCTACGAGGACTCCCGCCCCCGCAGCGGCGGCTGCCTCCTCATCCTGGCCCTGCCCGTCCTCAGCCTCTGGCTCCTGAGGTAGGGACGTGATCACCATCACGTCCGTGGGCGGACGGACTTAGGGTGGTCGGTAGAACTGCCCGCCTCAATATACGTGCCGATGCGAACGGGGCCATGGGGATGGCCAGCCCTACCTGTTGAGCCGCCCCGCGGCGGCCAGGCCTATCCGCTAACCGCCCACCGCTTCCACCCTCCGCGTTCTTTGCGTTGAGCAGGACTCAACGCAATGATCGCAGATACGCCACGAGGTCGATCAATTCCTTCTCGGAGAGCATACCGTCCAAGCCGGCCGGCATCAGGCTCGTGGTGAGCTGCGTCGAGGAGGCGATGGTCTCGTTGGTGAGCAGGCGGCTCTGACCGGAGGCTTCCTTGACGGTCACGCCCTCCGCGGAACGGGCCTGGATGAGGCCGAGCACGCTCGTGCCATCGGTGAGCTGGAACGAATTGAGGTCGTAATCGCGGGCGATGTTGTAGCTCGGGAAGAGGATGCTCTCCACGAGTTCGCGTTCGGCGCGGATGCCGCCGATCTTGGTGAGGTTCGGCCCGATCTCGTTGCCCTTGGCGCCGATCTTATGGCAGGCGATGCAGGCGCCCTTGCCGGACTCATAGACGGCGCGGCCGGCGGCCGGGTCGCCCTGCTTGACGGCCAGCTGAGCCAAGGGACCGAGGCGTTCGCGCTTCGCGTCGTTGGCCGCGAGGGCGGCGTCGAACGAGGGTTCGAGGATCTCGTAGACGTCCCGCGGCAGGAAGCCGAAGGCCTTGCGCACGAGGTCCTGACGGAAGGTGCCCAGCATCGCGGACTTGCTCAGGGCGACGGCGATCTTGCGGCCGGTCTCCTTGGAGATCCGCTTGTAGTTCTGCGGCACCGCCAGCGCGACGAGGAGTTCGTTCTGCTCCAGCGGACCGGCGTTCGGCAGCAGGGCGAGATAGGCGTCCCACTGCGCCGGCGTCAGCTTGGTGTTGGCCAGGCGGGCGGCGGCGTCCATCCGCAGGCCCGGGCTGGCCGGATCGACGAAGAGGTCGGAGAGCAGCTTGAAGGCGGCGTCGCTGAGGTCTTCTCCGCTGCTTGAAAGCGCGAGGAGCGCCTTGAGACGGAGCGAGGACGGCTTCGTGGTGTCGGCGGCGATCGCGTTGAGCGAAGCGTCGAAACGCTTGTCCTTCACATGGGCGAGCGCGTCCAGCAGGAGCGGCGAGGCGCCTTGGGCGAGCTGGGCTTCGAGCGCGGCGAGCCACTCCTGGGCGTTCACCTTGCCGGGCTGGGCGGCGATGGCGCGCAGCGCGGCCTGGCGGACGGCGACCTTCCCGTGCGCGAGCATCTGGGCGACGCCCCGGGCGACGCCGGGCTGGCCGGCCAAGGCGGTGGCGAACTTGCCCATCGCGGCGACCTGCGTGGCGGAGGGAGCGGGTTGCGCGAGCCAGCGCGTGAAGAGCGGCGCAAGGAGCGCGTCGGCGTCAGGCGCCCGGCTGAGCGCGAGGTAGGCGTTCTTGGCCAACGCGGCGTCGGCAGAATCAGCCTGGGCGACCGCGAACTTCAGGACGTCCGCATAGTCCGATTCCTTGACGCGGGTCTGCGAGACGATGCGCAGGAGGCGCGCCTGGGCGACCGGCCCTTTGACGGCGGCGAGATCCGCGGCGGTGAAACCCGCGAGGCGCATGCCGGCGGTGAGGATGGCGTGCTCGAGCACCAGGTCGGCCTCCCTCGAGAGGAGCCCGCGGAGGGCCTCGGTGATGGCGGGAGACCTGGCCTCGCGGAAAGTCAGGCCTTCGAGGCCGCGCCGGACGACGGCCTGATCGGCCGATGAGAGCTGGGCGAGGAGTTCGGCGTCGGTCTTGACCGGCGCGGGCGCGAACGGGCGATGCGCCTTGGCGACGGCCTCATGCGCGGCCTTCCCGTCGGCGGTGCGGCGCACGCGGTAGATCGCGCCGGGGACGTTCGCCACGCCCTGCAGGCTGGACGGGCAATGCGAATACCAGGTGCCGGTGTCGACGATGAGGAGGGATCCGTCGGGGGCTTCGATGACGTCGGAAAGGTGAGCCCCCTTGCGGTCGAGGGTGAAGAACTCGTGCTCGGTCGCCTGGTAGGTGGCGCCCTCGGGCTTCAGTTCGAACCGGACGATCTTCTGGGAGTTATAGAAAGCGACGAGGAGGTTGAGGTTGTCCGGCGAAGAAGACAGCGGGTGGTCGGCGGGGGCGACGCGGTCGCCATGCTTCCAGAAAGAACAGCCGCTGGGGACGACGTGGCCGAGCTCCTTGAGGATCGGCATGCGCTCGTGCGTGCGCGGGAGGTCGGCGATGATGCGCAGGAAGTCCGGGCGTTCGTAGACGCCGCCGAGCTGCCACTGCATGAGGGTGTCGACGCGCGGGCTGCCGAAATAGAGGTCGACGGTGCCCACGACCTCGCCGGTCGGGGTGAAGTCGATGCTGGCCGGATTGTCGGCGCAGCCCAAGGCATGCCAGCGGATATCGGTGCCGTCGGTCTTCATCGACCAGACGCCGCTGTTGAGGCCGGCGTGCACGAGCGTGCCGTCCTTCTGCTTCACGGTGTGGCCCTTGCGGCCATGGGTCCAATAGAGGCGGCCGTCCGGGTGCAGCCGCGGGCCATGGCAGTCGGCGCCGTTGGCGGTCCAGGCGAAGCCGTCCACGACGAGCTCGCGCTTCTCGGCCACGCCGTCGTCGTCCGCATCGGTGAACTTCCAGATGCCGGGCGGCGAAGCCACGAAGAGGCTGCCGTCGGCCCAGCAGCCTCCCTTGGGCACGGCGAGCTTATCCGCGAAGACGGTGCTGCGCTCGAAGACGCCGTCGCCGTCCCGGTCCTCGAGCATGAGGACGCGGTTCGGCAGGACGGCTTCGAACTTCTTCGGGCTCCAATTCACGCCAGCGGAGTCGCCCACGAAGAGGCGACCACGGTCATCGACGCATCCCATGGTGGGATTGGCTACCATTGGAGAGGTGGCGGCGACGACCATTTCAAAACCCACGGGGAGCTTATGCTTCAGGCCGCCCTGCGGCAGCTGATCCTTTGTCAGCTCGAGGAACCGCGGACGATAGGCGTAGGACGGGAACTCCTCGCCGTCGCCATGGCCGGCGGGCTTGCCGGCGCCCCACTTCTCCTTGAACTCGCCGAGCGGATAGAGCTCGAAGCGGCGGACGAACATCTCGGCGGCTTCGACCTGCAGGAGGATGCGGCCCTGGCTGGGCTTCACCTCGAAGGCTTCGTTCACCTTCACGCCGTTGACGAAATACTGGAGGGTGTCGCCCTTGGCGACCACCTCGAAGCGGGTCCACTGGCCGAAGGGGGACTCGACGTCGTCCTTGCCCCGGAAGCCGAGCGTGTCCTTCCAGTCGACGTCGCGCTTCTGCCAGTTCAGGCGTCCGCCCTTCAAGGTCTCGCGCGGGGCGCCCGGGGTCCAGACCTTCTCCTTGTCGCGGTCGCGGCCGACCTCGGCGCTGAGGGAGGTCTCGAGGACGGTGCCGTCCGCGAGCTTGGGCGCGAGGACCAGGATGTCGCCGACGCCGCCCTCGATGATCTGGGCTTCGATGCTCGCCATCCAGCTGCCGCCGACGGCGCCCTGCGGACCGAAGCAGTGCACGAGGATGCCGTTGTCGCGCGTGGCCTTCGCGCGCTTGCCCCAGGTCTTCTCGCCCCACTTGAACTCGATGACGAGGTGGTAGTCCTTGAAGCTGTCGAGCGTGGTGATGCCGCCATAGCCGTTGCCGCTGACGTGGAACAACCCGTCAGGCTCGAACTTGAAGACGTTCCTGGGGTCGTCGACGATGTCGGCCTTGGGGTTGATGTGCATCTCGGCCTTTCCTTCGCGGAACAGGTCGAGGACGTTGACCTTCTTGGTGACGGCCTGCGCGACCGGTTCCGGCGGCAGGACGATCTTGGCGACCGGCTCCTTGCTCTGCGCGGACAGTCCGAGGACGGACAGCAGCGCGAACGCGAAGACGGCGAGGGGTGTGGTTCTCATGGGCAATAGATAGAGACGGGGGACGAAGCCCGATGTTCCCGCCCACCCGCCACTCTTCAACCCTTTCGCATCAATTGAGCGGAATAGGTCATTATCGGAGCGGAATAAGAGTTAGGGCGGCCATTGCCAT
>CAZXSI010000020.1:0-21996 GCA_964643215.1 uncultured Klebsiella sp.
CGCTCGCCGATCAACTCCTGAACGCCGGCCTCTCCACCCAAGTCTTCCACAAAGGCGCCACCGCGCTGAAGTTCGTGGGGGAATCGTACGTGCACCTCGTGCTCCTCGACCCGAACCTCCCGGACCTGGACGGCCTCGCGGTGCTCGACAAGATCCGCCGCCTGAGCCACTCGCCGGCGGTGATCTTCCTGTCGGCCCAACGCGAAGGCCATCACGTCGCGCAGGCCCTCGAGGCGGGCGCGGACGACTTCGTCGGCAAGCCGCATCACCCCGAGGAGCTGGTCGCGCGCATCCGCGCCGTCCTGCGACGCAGCGAGACGGCCGGCGACAGCCGCCTGACCGGCAACGCCGCGCTCGGCACCGACGTCTTCCTTTTCAACGGCGCGGAAGTGCATCCCGAGCGCCTGGAGATCGTCTTCGCCGGCGGCCGGAAACGGAAGCTCGGCCGCAAGGAGCTCGGCATCCTCTACCACCTGCACGCCAACCCCGGCGTCATCATCAGCCGGCATAGCCTCATCCACGCCGTCTGGGGCGTGCACGCCGACATCCGCAGCCGCTCCCTCGACCAATACATCGCCAAGATCCGCGACGCCTACGCCGACCATGGCCGGGCCCTTGATTGCCTGCGCACCATCCACGGC
This sequence comes from uncultured Klebsiella sp., assembly GCA_964643215.1. Lineage (GTDB taxonomy): Bacteria > Verrucomicrobiota > Verrucomicrobiia > Opitutales > UBA953 > UBA953. The sequence continues at coordinate 642 of CAZXSI010000020.1, forward strand.
ATCGGCTACTGGTATGAGCCCGCCAACGGGGCCGGGGCCGCCGCGAAAAAACCCCGGCGGGCTTGATTAACCGGGCGAGGCCCGCATTGATGACGGCATGAACATCCGGTGCTACCTCAAACCCAGCTGCGGCTGGAGCAACGGCGTCCGCGCCATCATGGCGAAGTACGCCCTCACCTACCAGGACGTCGACATCATCAACAACCCGGCGAACTACGCCGAGATGGTCGAGAAGTCGGGCCAGCGCCTCTCCCCGTGCGTCGAGATCGACGGCGTGATGCTGCCCGACATCTCCGGCGCCGAGGTCGAACAATATCTCCTCGCCAACAAGCTCGTGGTCCCGAACGACAAGGCTCCGGCCGTGCCGATCGACGCCCCGTGCACCGACGCCGAGCACGAGAAGATGCGGGTGAAGACGATCCGGTTCTTCTAGAATAACCGTAAGCGGTGGCGGTTGGCGGTTGGCGGGTGGCGGTCATATCCGCATCAAAGGGAAACCGGAGACCGGGCAGAGGCCGTGCAAAGGTGAATTCGGGCCTCGGCAGTCGGGAGCCGGGTTCAGGGGTTCAGGTTCGGGTACAGGTCCGGGACCTGAATTTCGCCCCGTGCCCGCACCTGTACCTGATCACCCGAACCTGAGACCTGATAGCCGAGACCTGTGACCCGAAAATATCCCCGACGTTTGCACTTTTGCACCTCGGGATCTCCGCGCCTACGGCGCGCTCACTCCGTCTTCCCCGCCGCGAAATCGGCGAGCGAGTCCGCGACCCACTGGCGTTGTTCGGCGCTGAGCTCGGGGAAGATCGGGATGCTGAGCACCTCGGTGGCCAGCTGTTCGGACACCTTGGCCGTGTCGGCGCCCCGATAGCCTTTGCCGGCGAAGCACTCCTGCCGGTGCAGCGGGATCGGGTAGTAGATCTCGCAGCCGATCTTGCGCGCGGTGAGGAAGGCCTTGAGCGCGTCGCGACGGCCGCCGGGCACGCGGAGGGTGAACTGGTTCCAGATGCCCTGGCCGGAGAAGTCGACGGGGAGGAGGATCTTCGCGCCCTTGTCGGCGCCGGGGCGGTTCTCGGCGACGCCCGGGCGGCCCTTGAGGGCGGCGTGGTAGAAGTTCGCGTTGCCCGCGCGCGCGCAGTTGTACTCCGGCAGGTGCGGCAGCTTGAGGTGCAGCAGCGCGGCCTGCAGCGGGTCCATGCGGAAGTTGGCGCCGACCTCGCGGTGATAGTATTTCGGCTGCATGCCGTGCACCCGGAGGATGCGCGCGCGTTCGGCGAGCGCGTCGTCCTGCGTGGTGACCAGGCCGGAGTCGCCCATGCCGCCGAGGTTCTTCGAGGGGAAGAAGCTGGTCGCGCCGAAATCGCCGGACGACATCGTCGCGCGGCCTTTCCAACGGGCGCCCATGGACTGGGCGGCGTCCTCGATCACGCGGACCTTATGCGCGGAGGCGAAGGCCTGCAGGGCGTCGAGGTCGAGCGACTGGCCGAAGAGGTGCACCGGCATGATCGCGGCGGTGCGCGACGTGACCTTCCGGGCGGCGTCCTCGAGGTCGATGTTGAAATGGTGCGGGTTGACGTCGACCCAGACCGGCGTGGCGCCGAGCCGGGCGACGGAGCCGGCCGTGGCGAAGAAGGTGAACGACGGGAGGAGGACCTCGTCGCCCTCGCCGACGCCGAGGGCCATGAGCGCGAGCAGGAGCGCGTCCGTGCCCGAGGAGACGCCGAAGGCGTGCTTCACGCCGAGGAAGGCGGCGCAGTCCTTCTCGAAGGCCTCGAGGCGCGGGCCCATGATGAACATGTTCGAGCGCAGCACGTCGCGGAAGGCGGCCTCGAACTGGGCCTCGAGGGCGCGGTTCTGCGGGCCGAGATCAAGGAGCGGGACGTTCGTCATGGCGCGGAAGGGTTTTCCCACCGTCGGCCCGCACGGGCAACATCATTCAGCCGGGCGACGGGACCGCAGGACCAGGAAGAGCCCGAACGCGGCGAGCGGGAGCGTCCAGAACTGCCCGGCGGTGAGGCCGAGCACGTGTCCGTCCTCGGCCGCGCGGAAGCATTCGCAGACGAGGCGGGCGGCGGAGTAGAGCAGCAGGAATTCGCCCGCGAGCCGGCCGGGCGGCAGGCGGCGCGGGTAGCGGACCAGCACCCAGACGAGCGGCAGCAGCCCTTCGCCGAAGGCTTCGTAGAGCTGCGACGGATGGCGGGGCGCGGGACCTTCGCGCGGGAAGATCACCGCCCAGGCGACGGCGGACGGATTGCCGACCAGTTCCGCGTTCACGAAGTTGGCGAGGCGGCCGAAGAGGAGGCCCGCCGGCGCGAGGGCGCAGAGGAGGTCGCCGACGGCGAAGAAGTCGGCCGACGCGCGCCGCGCGAACCAGACGCCGGCCAGGAGGACGCCGAGGAAACCGCCGTGGCTGGCCATGCCGCCCTGCCACACGCGGAAGACCATGAGCGGGTCGGCGGCGAACTCGGCGCGGGCGTAGAGGAAGACGTGGCCGAGGCGGCCGCCGACGATGACGCCGACCATCACCGCGGTGATCAGCGTCGATTCGTCGAGCGCGGAGCGCAGCGGCGTGAGCCCGGCGCGACGCCAGCGGCCGAGGAGATAGGCGGCGACCAGGAAGCCGGCCGCGTAGGCGAGCCCGTACCAATGGACGCCGCGCAGTCCCCAGGCCTCCGGGAAGCGGATCGCGACCGGGTCGAGGTCGTGCGTCCAGAAGGCGAGCGCGGCGGCGGTCATGTTCCGGCCTTGGGCGAGGCGTCCGGCCCCGGGCGGCGGGCGACGCGGTGGCCGCGCTGGCGGGCCAGCTCGCGCATGTCCGGGTGCGGGTCGTCCTTCTCGTAGATCTCGACGCCGAGGAGCGACTCGAAGACGTCCTCGAGCGTGATCACGCCGGCGAAGGCGCCGAACTCGTCGACCACGACCGCGAGGTGCTGGTGGGCGCGCACGAGGTCGTGCAGCGCGTCGGAAAGCGTGGCGTTCTCCGGCACGATGTGCGCCTTGCCCATGAGCTCGCGCACGCGGACGTCGCGCCGGTTCTCGCCCGCGGCCTTCAGGATGTCGCGGCGGCGCACGACGCCCACGATGCGGTCGGGGTTCTGCTCCCAGACCGGCATGCGGCCGTGCGGGACGCTGGGATAGAGGCGGAGGACGTCGGCCACGGTCAGGTCGGCCTCGATCGCCGTGACGACGGGACGCGGCGTGAGCACCTGCGAGACGGGGATGTCGTCGAGGCGCACCGCGTTGGCGACCAGGTTGCTTTCGGCCTGGGTGATCTTGCCTTCGCGGGCGGCGGCCTGCGCGAGGCTGCCGATGTCGGCGTCGGCGCGATCCACGCCGGGCTCCTCCGGCGGCGCGAGCGAATCATGGAGCTTGCCGAAGGTGCGGAGGATCTTGGCGGCGCCGCGCACGAGCTTGAGCGAGGCGGCGATGCGCGGGGCGAGCGAGACGCGGAAGTGCATGCCGACCTTGCGCGGCAGCATGACCGTGAGCCAGGCCATCACGAAGGAGATGGCGATGAAGGCGAGGGCCGTGAGCACGCCGACCTGCCAGCTCACCGAAAGGCCGTTCAGGAGGCGCGCGTCGATGAGGAAGCCGCCGAGCAAGGCGCTCATCCCGACGAAGGCGGCGGAGAGGACCTCGAAGGCCGCGAGCGTGTTGCCCTGGTCGCCGCGCGAACGCTCGATGGAGACGGCCGCCTTGGCGTCCTGGCGGCGCAGCTCCTCGAGTTCGGCGTGGGAAAGGGCGGAAACGACCCCGGCCACGAGCGAGATGCCCGCCGCGCTGCCGTTGAGGAGGATGAAGACCGGCCAGAGGTACCAAGCGGGATCCATGTCCTCCCTGCATAGGGCGGACCCCTGAGTTTGGCGAGGGAGAATCCCGGCGTTGACCCTGCGGAAACGCCTCGGGATACTGGCCGCATGACCCCTCGCGAGCTCCGGATCGTCTCCGCCCTGGCCGTGTTCCTGTCGGCCGCCCTGCCGGCGGCCGCCGGCGCGATCGCCTTCCGCGCGCAGCCCATCCTCGCCGCGACGCTGCGCGGCGACGGCGGCGTCCTGCCGGCCCTCACCGGCGCGTACTTCAACCACTTCACCGGCCTGCTCGTCGCGCTCCTCGTCATCGGACTCGGCGTCACCGCCTACGCCGCGCGGGCGCACCTGCGCGCCGACGAGGAACCGGTCGTGCGGATGGCGAAGCTGCTGGTCGCCGTCTGTTTCTCGGCCCTCGTGAGCGTGGTCTTCCTCGGGCTGCTCGTGCTCGCGACGGCCTTGCCGGTCTACGCGAAGCTGATGCAGCGCTGAGCGCGCCAGGCGGCCAGGGCGGCGAGCAGCGGGCGCGCGGCGGCGGGATCGCCGGACCAGAGCGGGCGACCGTCCACGTCGTCCCAATGCGAGACGGCGGCCGCGCCGCCGGGCAAGGTGGAGCGGAGCACGAGGATGGCTTCGGCGCGGACGGGGACGCCGGTTTCGACCGCGCGCGCCGGGAGGGCGGAGCAGCGGATCAGCTGGCCGAGGGCGGTGCCCGGGAGGCAACCCGTGGTCTCGGCCGGAACGTGCAGCGCACCGGCCTCGACCCAGGCCAGGCTCGAGCGGGAGCCTTCGCTGACGAAGCCGCGCGCATCGAACTGCACGCCTTCGACACCGGCGCCGACGCCCAGCGCGCGCAGCTCGACGGAGGCGGCCAGGGAATTGGCCCACGGCGCGGACTTCGGACGCGGGAGCCATTCCGGCGCGTCGCGGACGGTACGCAAGGAACGCAGACGGAAGACCTCGGGCGAAGGAAGCAGGGCGCGCAGGCCGAGCTCCTCGAAACCCGGGCCGACGACGAGACGCAGCACGCCTTCCTGTCCGCCGAGGAGCCGGAGCGCCGCGCGCCAGGCGGCCAGGTCGCCGGCGGCGAGCGGTCCCGGGACGAAGCCGGCGCGGGACAGGCCCGCGCGAAGACGCGCCAGATGGTCGTCGAGGCATTCCACCACGCCGGCGCGCACGGCGATCGTCTCGAAGAAGGCCGCGCCGTCAGGGAAGCTGCCCGGCGTGGCGTCGCCTTCGGCGAGGACGCCGTTGCGGCAGACGCGGCTCATGGGAGCGCCGCGCGGGCGGCGGCGAGCAAGGGAGCCTGGGCCTTGCGCAGGCTCTCGGCGTATTCACGCGCCGGCACCGAGTCGGCGACGATCCCGGCGCCGGCCTGGACGAACGTGCGCCCCTCGGCGGACCAGAGGGAGCGGATGATGATGTTGAGGCAGAGGTCGCCCGAGGCGCCGATCCAGCCGAGCGAGCCCGTGTAATAGCCCCGGGCGACCGGTTCGAGCTCGGCGATGACCTGCATCGTGCGGACCTTCGGGGCGCCCGTGATCGTGCCGCCCGGGAAGAGCGCGCGGACGACGTCGGCCGGTCCGGCCGAGGCCTGCAGCCGGCCTTCGACCTGCGAGACCAGGTGCATCACGTGCGAGTAGCGCTCGACCGCCATGAACTCCGGCACATGGACCGTGCCCGGGCGGGAGACGCGGCCGACGTCGTTGCGCAGCAGGTCGACGAGCATCAGGTGCTCCGCCTTCTCCTTCGTGTCGCCGGCAAGTTCCTGCGCCCACGCGAGGTCGGCGGCTTCGTCGGCGCCGCGGGGACGCGTGCCCGCGATCGGACGCGAGGCGACGCGTCCCGCGGAGACCTCGACCAGCAGCTCGGGCGAACCGCAGACCAACGTCGCGCCCGGCAGGCGGACCAGCCCCATGTAAGGCGAAGGATTGGCCGAGCGGAGGACCTCGTAGGCGCGCAGCGGGTCGACGGACGCGACCTCGAGCCGCGTGGAGAGGTTGACCTGATACGTGTCGCCGGCGGCGATGTATGCCTGGCAGCGCGCGACCGCGCGGACGAAGGCCGGCTCGTCGAGCGATTGCGCGACCGGCGGGGCCGGCGCCGCCGCCGGCGGCAGGAGCGGGGCCGGCTGGGCGCAGGCGGCGTCCCAGCGGGCGGCGAGGTCGAGCGCGCGGGCGCGGGCGGCGCGGAGCGCGGAATGAGGCGAACCGACGGGGCAGAGCACGACCACCGTCAGCTCGCGCTTCGCGGCGTCGAAGACGCAGGCCTCGTGGGCCTCGAGGAAGGCCGCGAGCGGCGCGCGGACGTCGGCCGGCGCGGGCCGCACCGGCTCGAACTGCGCGGCGAGCTCGTAGCCCAGCAGCGCGATGAGCCCGCCTTGGAAGGCGGGCCAGCCGGCGAGGCGCGGGGCGCGGACCTCGCGCGACCAACGGCGCAGGTAGGCCAGCGGCTGTTCGGCGGCCTCCTCGTGCGCGCCGTCCTCGGCATGCAGCACCACCCGGCCGTCGGCGAAGAACAAGGTCGCGCGCGCCGCCGCGGGGACGGCGATCGTGTAGCTGCCCGTGCGGCCGCTCTCCAGGACCGCGTGATGGCGGCCCGTGAAGAACCCTTCCCAGGAAAGCGGCAGCCGGTCGGCGCGGAAGCGAGCGAGGTAAGGCAGGTGCGTCCAGCCGGGGCCGGCCGCGGCCCAGTCGGCGGCCGTGACCTCGGCGACGATGACCGGGGGCTCACGCATCGGCGAAGTTCAGCTTGTAGCCCGAGAAATCCGGGCCCGAAAGGAGCTCGCCGACGCGTTCGGCCGTGAGCCCGTAGACATGGAGCTCCTGTCGGGAGCCCTTCGAGACGACGGTGACCCGGAGGCCGCCGCCGAGCTTCATCACCTTGATCGAAAGCGTCTTCGCGCCCACGCGGGCGCTGATCACGCCGCGGGAGACGCGGCCGTGGCGCTCGAGGGCTTCGGCCACGGGACGGGCGGCATCCGTCAGCGACGTATGCGTGCCCGCCCTGCCCCGCCCTTTGGCCATGCTCAGGCGATCTCCCAATGATAGGGATGGGAGGAAAGGAACTCGCAGCCCTGCTTCGTGACCACCACGCAGTCCTCGAAGCGGCAGCCGCCGACGCCCGGGTAGTAGAGGCCCGGCTCGACCGTGACCGCGTTGCCGGCGACGAGCGGGTGCGGGTTGCGCGTGGAGAGCGCCGGGTCCTCGTGGATATCGTAACCGAGGCCATGGCCCGTGCCGTGGAAGAAGCCCACGTAGACGCCCTTGACCAGGCCCGTCTTGTAGCCGAGGGACTTGAAGTAATCCTGCACGACCGTGTGGACCTTGGCGCCCGTGACGCCGGCGCGGATGGCCTTGATCGCGCGGCGTTGCGCCTCGAGGACCGCGTGGACCATCTTGCGCTGCTTGGCGCTGGCCTTCCCCTTGAGGTAGGTGCGGGTCATGTCGCCGTAGTGGTGCGAGGCGATGTGGCGCGGGTAGATGTCGCAGACGATGAGCTCGTTGGCGCGGACCGGGCCGAAGCCGGAACAATGGCAGTCCACGGCCTGGTCGCCGGGGGCGATGATCAGGCCGATGTCGCACAGCCCGCCCTGGCGGAGGATCGCGACCTGGGCCTCTTCCTTCAGGATCTCGGCGGTGAGCGTCTTGCCCTGCCACCGCAGGATGCCCTTCTTGTCGGCCTTCGAGGCCGCCAGCACCTGCTCGACGGCCTTGAAGCCGGCGACCGCGGCGGCGTTGCCGGCGCGGATGCCGGCGAGCTCCGCCTTCGACTTCACCAGGCGGGCGGGGAAAAGCTCGGGGGCGCCGCGTTCGTTCTGCTGCGCGCCGACCGGATGGAGCGCGAGCCCGAGCTCGCGGAGGCGCTCGTAAAGCCCGACCGGGAAATCCGCGGGCACGCGGAAGCGGTGGACGCCGCGTTCGAGGGCGGCGAAGACGATCGCGTCGGCCACGCCGGCCTTCGGGTTGGTCTTGCGGAGGTCGGCGATCAGGGCGGTCAGGTTGAGCACCTCGTCGAAGGCCGATTCGTCCTTGGCGCGGCCGACCTCCATGCCGGGGAGCAGGCCGATGCGGCGGCCGCCCGCGGAGAAGGCCGGGAACGGATCCGAGGCATGGAAGCCGCCGAACCAACGCAGGTCGGCGTTCTTGGAGGGCGTCGCCATCATCAGCACGTCACGGACGGCGGAGGCGGAGGTCGGAGCGGTGCGGGCCATGGGCGGAGGATGACGGAACCCGGGCCAGCGTGAAGCGCAAACGCTATCGCCCTGGGCGCGGAGCGGGCCTAGGTTGACGCATGCTCGCCCAAGCCGCCCGTCAGCCCTTCGACCTCGCGACCATGCTCATCCCGGTCCTGCCCTGGTGGGAGCTCCTGCTCCGCGGCCTCATCGTCTACGTCTTCCTCCTCGTCCTCATCCGCCTCACCGGGCGGCGCCAGACCGGGATGCTGACCCCGTTCGACTTCATCCTGCTGCTCATCCTGAGCAACACCGTGCAGAACGCCATGAACGGCGGGGACAACAGCCTTGGCGGGGGCCTCTTCCTGGCCGGCACGCTCATCACCATGAACTGGTGCATGCTGGTGGTCTCGCGGCATTCCCGCCTGGTCCACTGGGCGCTCGTCGGCCGGCCCGTCTTCCTGGTCCGCGACGGCGCCGTGCAGGAGAAGGTCATGCACCGCGAGCGCATCACGCATCACGAGCTCATGTCGGCGCTCCGCTCGGCCGGCCTCGCCAACATCGAGCAGGCCAAGGACGTGATCCTCGAGACCAACGGCACCATCAGCGTGATCCATCGTCCTCCGGCTTGACGAGGCGGGCCGACGCCGGCAGGCTGACGGGGCGCCTGAGACCGCGGGTATCGTTCAGTGGTAGGACCCTACTTTCCCATAGTGGTGACACCAGTTCGAATCTGGTTACCCGCTCCAGGCGCGGCCCGCGGGCGGAGGCTTGACCCCGGACGCAGGGCCGGGAATAGTGGGCTTCCTTGGCCACGCGGGTATCGTTCAGTGGTAGGACACCACTCTTCCAAAGTGGATACACCAGTTCGAATCTGGTTACCCGCACCAAGGAAAACGCCGGGGCTCAGTTCCGCCAAGGCAGCTGGCCGGCGGGCGTGACCTCGAGGAACTCCTTCCAGCACTCGACCTCGTCGGCGGAAAGGGACGACGCGACCACCAGGCGCCATTTCGGCTTCGTGGGGGCGTGCCGCAGGGTCATGCCGGCCTGCTCGGGCAGGCGGTTGGCCTTGCGCGAATTGCAGCGGACGCAGGCCGTGACGATGTTCTCCCAGTTCGTCTTGCCCCCGATGTCGCGCGGGACGACGTGGTCGAGGTTGAGCTCCTCGTCGCGGAACTGGCGGCCGCAATACTGGCAGGTGTTGCCGTCGCGGAGGTAGACGTTGCGCCGCGAGAACCGGATCTCGCGACGCGGGACCCGGTCGTATTCGCCGAGCAGGAGCACGCGCGGCACGCGGAGCACGATGCAGGTCGTGCGGACGGACTGGGCGGCGGGCGGCGGCGTCTCCACGGAGAAGCGCATCCACTCCTCGGCGCTCATCACGCGGTGGCCGGCGGGGTCGGCGTGGATCGCGGAGGCCCGGCCGCGGAAGAGGAGGCTCATCGCGCGGAGGACGCCCACGATGTTAACCGGCTGCCAGAGACGGTTAAGGACGAGGACACGTTGTTCGAGGCGCGGGGGCACTGGCTGGAGTGATAAGCCCGGGCGGGCGGGCGGTCAACCCCCTCGGCTCAGCGGGCGGCCTTCGCCTTCGCCGCGGGCGGCGGCATCCCCGGCGGGGTCGTGAAGGTATCGGGCAAGGCCACGTACATCGACCCCGTGACGGTGGCGGGGATCGGGAAAGGGATGCCGTCGATCTTGACGCGCAGGTGCTCGACCGCCGAGGAGCGGAGTTCGCTCGGGCCTTTCACGTTGATGACGACCGGCTTGTCGCGGGGCGAAAGCATCCCGTAACCGGGGACCTCGCCCGTGTTGAGCTCGATGACCTGGTAACGTACGCCGGACTTGACCGACGTGAGCGTGATCTGGTGCGGGCGGCTCGCCGGCGGCGCCGGGGTCGCAACCTTCGCCGGGGGCTTCGGCTGCGTCCGCTTGGCCGGGGACGAGCTTAGATAAAAAACGCGATCAGGATCGCGACGACGGCGATGCCGATGATGGCGTAGACCAGCGTGTCGCGGCTCAGCGTGATGGGGCTGCCGCCGGCCTCGGGCTCGAAGGCCGCGTCCTCGTCGGCGCCGGCCTCGAGCGGGCGGCGGGAAGCCTTGGCCGAATGGTGCGTGTTGAAGTCGGCGCCGGCCTTCTCGTCGTCGAGACGCAGGTACTTCGCGTAGACCTTCACGAAGCCGCGCTTGTAGACGTCGGCGAGCGGGATGGACTCGAACTGGTTGGCCTCCATGGACTGGAGATAGTCGGTGCGGATCTTGGTGAACTCCGCGGCTTCGCGGAGGGTCACGCCCAGTCGCTGACGGGCTTCTTGGAGACGTTCGCCGAGGGTTTGCATGGACGGAGGTTCGCCCGAAGGCGGCGAATAGGCAAGCCTCTGGTGGCCGGACGAAGCGTCAGGCGAGGAGGTCCCAGAGCCCGAGCCAAGGCGTGGCCAGCAGGCCGATGCCCGCGTGCATCAGCCGGAGGAACGGCGGCAGGTTCACGAGGACGATCAGGATGACGAAGCCCCAGCGGGCCAAGGCGAGGAAGATTTCCTCCGAAAAAAGCCCGAGCCGGACGGCCAGACGGGAGCCGTCCAAGGGCGGGATCGGGATGAGGTTGAAGACCACGAGGCCGGCGTTGAGGAAGATGCCGCCGACAAGGAAGCGGATGACGACCTTCTGCGTGTTCGGGTCGAAGTTCCCTAGCCCGCCGATGACGGCGAAGACGAAGCAGAGCACCAGGTTCATGGCCGGGCCGGCCAAGGTGATGCAGATGTCGTCCATCCGGCGGGTTTTCGGATTAGGCAGGGAGATCTGGACCGGCTTGCCCCAGCCGATGAGCCCGAAACCCGGGCTCAGGAAGATCATGAGCGCCGGGAGGGCGATGGTACCGATGGGGTCCGTATGGGCGAAGGGGTTGAGCGTGACCCTGCCCTGCAGGCGCGGCAGCGGGTCGCCGCGCAGGTCGGCCATCCAGGCGTGCCCGAACTCGTGCAGGCCGATGGAGATGATCAGCAGGATGAGCTGGAGCAGGCCGTCGCGAAGCGTCTGGGGGTCCATCTCAGTTGCCTCCGCAGCCGCCGCGGGGCTTGCCGCAACCGCAGGAGTTAGAGTGGACGTGGTCGGACTTGAGTCCCTTGACGGCGACCACGGGGAGCTGCTTCTCGAGCTTGGCCGAGCCGCAGCGCGGACAGGCCGGCTGGTCCTGGGAGCTGCGGACGAGCAGCTCGCTCGTCTGGCCGCAGTCGGCGCAGGTGTAATCGAAGATCGGCATGGCGGACGAAGGAGAGCAAACGCGGCCCGGCGGGTTAGCCAATCCGAAAGCGGGGCCGAACTCGCTCCTTGAGGAATCGGGCCGGTCGCCTAGACCTTGAGCCATGTCGCTCGCCGCCCGGATCCGACTCGCGCAACAGCGCGGCCTCAGCCTCCCGGCGGCCCGCACGCTCGCACGCCTGTCGACCCCGCGGGCCATCCAGGACTTCCTCGTCGGCTTCCCGCAGAACTTCGAACCCGAGGGCGACACCGCCCGCTCGGTCGAGCAGACCTTGAAGCATCGCCGGGCCCATTGCATCGAAGGCGCCATGGTCGCCGCCTTCGCGTTATGGCTCCAAGGCCACCCTCCCCTGCTCCTGGACTTCAGCGCGCATCAGGACATGGATCATGTCATCGCGCCCTTCCGCCTGAACGGCAAATGGGGCGCCATCTCCAAGACCAACTACGTCTGCCTGCGCTGGCGCGACCCGGTGTACCGGAGCGTGCGCGAGCTCGCGATGTCGTACTTCCACGAGTACGCCAAAGGGCCGCGCAAGACGCTGCGCAGCTATTCGCAGCCGTACGACCTGAGCCGCCTGCCGCCCGAGAAATGGGTCAACAACCCCAAGGACTGCTGGGAGATCGCCGACCGCATCACCGCGGCGCGCCACTACGAGATCGTCACCGCCGCCGAGGCCAAGGCCCTGCGGCACCGCGACGACGTCGAGGTGCGCTCGGACCAGATCACCGTCTTCCCCATCCCGAAGTGGAAGCGGCAGCGCCTCTGAGGGTCAGCGACGGCCGTCGTACCAGATCTCGCAGTTCTCGGGCCGTTTCGCCGCGCGACCCGCGGTGAAGAGCATACGGAAGGCGAAACGCACCGCTTCGGTGACCGTGTAGAGCTTCAATTTGCGCGAGGAGGTCCGGAGCGGGCTGGTCGCGAGGATGACGAAACGCCGGCCGCGTCGGCGCGCGATGGCCTTCAGCCGACGGCTCAGGAAGACCTCTTCGCCGGCGTAGTATTCGGTGCCGAAGCCGCCGGCTTCGCGGAAGGCGGCGGCCTCGACCCAGACGCAGGAACCGGCGGCCCAACGGGCGAGTCGGCTCCAGAGATTCCAGCCGCCGCAGACGAAGCGGGCGTAACGCGGGGTGCCCGGCTCGAGTTCGACCGTGCTGCCGCCGCCGAGCGCGCGGCCGGCGGCGATCTGGTCGGCGATGGCCGCAAAGAGAGCTTCGGAGGGCGTCGAATCGGCGTCGATGAACACCAGCCACTCGCCGGTCGCCGCGCGGGCTCCCGCATCACGCGCGCGGCCGATCTGGTTGACGGGCTCGAAGACGACGGTCGCGCCCGCCGCGCGGGCGACGGCCGCGGTGGCGTCGGTGGAATTGTTGTCGCAGACGACGCATTCCCAGGCCCAGCCGCGACGTTCGAAGGCGCCGGCCGCCGCGCGGATGGCCACGAGGGTCGCCGGAAGGAGTTTCTCTTCGTTGAACGCCGGGATGACGACGGAGACGCGCATCACGGCAAGGCGGGCCGGCTCAGCTGACGTGCTCGAAGGCGCAGGCCGCCGCGCCGACGACGCCGACGTTGCCGCCGAGGCCGGCCGGGACGATCGAGCAGACCGCCGAGAGGCGCGGGAAGGCGTAGCTGTTGGCGCTCTTGCGCATCGGGACGAAGAGCGCGTCGCCCGCCGCGGTCACGCCGCCGCCGACCACGATCACGTCGGGATTGAAGGTGTTGATCACCGCGCCGAGGCCGCGGCCGAGGTAGTTGATCGATTCGGCCCAGATCTCGTTGGCGAGCGCGTCGCCTTCGGCCATCGCCTGGAAGAGGTGATGCGTGGTGACCTGTTCGATGCTGCCGGCGAACTTGACGATGCTCGAGGGGCGGCCGGCCGCGAGCGCTTCGCGCGTGCGGCGGGCGATGGCGGTGCCGGAGGCGTAGACCTCCCAGCAACCCGGATTGCCGCAGCCGCAGCGGGGGCCGTCCATCGTCAGGGGAATGTGGCCGAGCTCGGCCGCGTTCCCGTTGGAACCGCGCATCAGGCGTCCGTCGATGACCGCGCCGCCGCCGATGCCGGTGGAGACGGTGATGTAGACGACGTTCTTCTTCCCCTTGCCGGCGCCGAAGCGGTATTCGCCGAGCGCGGCGGCGTTGCAGTCGTTGTCGATGCGCGCGGGCAGGCCGCCGAAGGAATTGCTCAGGTAATCCGTGATCGAGAAGCCGGTCCAGCCCGGGAGGTTCGGGGAACCATCGACGCAACCGCGGGCCATGTCGAGCGGCCCGGGCGAGGCGATGCCGAGGGCGACGAAATCGACCGGCTTCAGCTTGAGCTCCGCCAGGAGCCGATGGGCGGCCTCGGCGACGCGTTCGCAGGCCTGCTGCGGGCCTTTTTCGGCGAACGTCTCGACGCGGCCGGAACCGAGGACGGAGCCGTCTTCGTTGACGACGCCGAAGGCGAACTTGGTGCCGCCGAGGTCAAAGGCCAGGACTTTGCGCATGGGAATAGAAAGGGTCAGTCGCGGGCCGGACGCGAGAAGTCATCCTGCAGGCGGACGACGTCGGTCAGGTCGGGCGTGGAGACTTCGAGCAGCACGCTGTCTTCGAGGGCTTCGAAACGGTGGATGGTACGCACCGGGATATGGAGGGCCTGTCCAGGGAGCCAGACGCGCTGGTCGGCGGCGGAGACGAGCGCGGCCGCGGGCGTCTCGCCGGCGGCGAGCGCGCGGTGGGTCAGCAGCACCTTGCCCGAAAGGAGGTAGAGCGTCTCCGTCTTGCGCTCATGGTATTGGAGGCTGAGGCGGCGGCCGCGCTTCACTTCGAGCACCTTGCCGGCATAGGCGGACTGGTCGGCGTACCAGATCTCACGCCCCCACGGCTTCTCCACGATCTTGGGGGTGTGCGTCGGCTCGGCCATGCCAGAGGTCTGTCGAAAAACGCCCCGTTAGCCAAGCAAATCCCCGAAGAAGTCCGGCTGATCCATCGCGCCGACCAGCGGTCGGACGAGGCGCTCCGCGTCGATCGCGACCCGGTTGACCTCGGGCGACACGCGATGCATCGACAACGCCCGGTCCGGAGCGGTCACCGCGAGACGCGCGAAGTCCTCCGCGGCGAAAGGCTTCTCGGACAGCCAGGCCTGGCGGTCGGCGCCCGCCAGCACGACGGGCATGCGCGAGTGGACCTCGCCCGCCTCGCGGTTCGGCGCGACCGTCACGAGGCAGAGCGTACGGCGCGGCGTGCCGTCGGCGGCGAGGTGGAGCGACCAGAGCCCGCCGACCGCGAGCGGTCCGCCGTCGGCCGCGCGGAAATAATACGGGGACTTCAGCTTCCCTTCCGTCTTCCATTCGTAATAGCCGTCGATCGGGATGACGCAGCGGCGATGACGGGCCGAGTCGCGGAAGGTCGGGCGCTCGAAGATGCCCTCCGCCCGGGCGTTGGCGTGGCCCGCCTGCTCGTCGGCCGGCGCCCAGGCCGGGACGAAGCCCCAGGGCAGCGCCTCGGTGCGGAGGACGCCCTGCTCCCGGCGGACGGAGACCAGCGGCGTGCCGGGTGAGATGTTATAGCGGGGAGACGCCTCGGCCGAAGGGGCGCCAAGGGCTTTCACGATCTCCTCCCAGCGCGCGAACTGGGTGACGCGGCCGCACATGCTGACGGTCGGCTCAGGCCTTCGGCGGCAAGGCGGGCGGGCGACCGACGTTGGCGCCGGTGCGAAGGGAGTTGAGGACGAGGAGATTGACGAAGTGCATCACGCCGAGGACGACGACCACGACGCCGACGGACTTGCTCAGGTGCTCGACGACATCGATGCCCGTCTTCGGGTGTTCCTTCGAAGAGAGGAAGAGGAGCATGAAGCCGACGTTCACCAGGTAGAAGCCGATGATGAGGAGATTGTTGACCGAGTCGGCCATCGTGTCGTTGCCATGGAAGGCATCGACGAGGAACGGGCGGCCGCTCCGGAAGAGGGTGCGTCCGACCCAGATCGTGACGGAGAGCGAGACCAGGAAGTAGATGCCGTATTCCAGGTAGGTCAGCGAGTCGTTGTCCATGGAGGGAGGATGCCCGCCGGGCCGGGCCACCTCAATTCCTAAAACCGTCACCAATGGGGCGGACGTTCGTCGGCGGGCGGGGCCTGGTCGCCGGCCGCGGCGGCCTGGGTCTGCTTGGCCTCGGCGCGGGCCAGACGATCGGACAGCTTGGCGACCTCGCGGGAAAGTTCGAGGATGACGCGGTCCTGCTGCTCCACGTGGCGCTGGAGGAAGGTCAGGCGTTCTTCGAGGTCGTGCAGGCGGGAATCCATGCCGAGCAGGATGCCGGCGGCCGCCCGGCGGGGCAAGCCGATGCCGGAAACATATGATTATTGCGACCTTGGGCGGAGACTCCCCGCTTTTGGCGGTGGACAGGCCGTTCGCTTACCGTGGAATACTCTCATGTCCTTGCCCCAGGACGAATCCGCGTCAGCCGCCCCGGAAGCGCCGCTGCAACGCCCCAACCGTACGCTCTGGCAGCGGCTGGGCGGGGAAGGTCTGGCGCTGTCGATCGTCTTCCACTTGCTGCTCGTGATCGTCGCCGTCGTCTGGGTCGTGTCGACCGTCACGGACCTCTCGGGCAAGAAGGACGCCAACACCTTCGCGACCGGCGCGGGCGGCGGCAGCGGCGGACCGAAAGCCAAGGAATTCAAGACGAAGCTCCAGCCCAAGAACGTGAAGGCGCTGACCAAGACGAATACCCGCATCACCAGCAAGAACGCGGATGCGGCGATGGCCATCAGCAGCCTGCCGACGCTGACGAATCCCCTGGCGACCGCCGGCGCGATCGGCGGCGGGAGCTCGAAGGGTTTCGGCGGCGGCTCGGGCGGAGGCATCGGCGCCGGCAAGGGCGCCGGGGTCGGCGGCGGGCGCAACTTCGTCTCGTTGTTCGGGATGAAGAACACCGGCGGGGCCACCCTCGCCGGACTCATCGGCACGCTCTACGACCTCAAGCAGACCAGCGGGCGCCAGCCGACCGCGATGATGGACGGCAAGACCGGCATCCCTCCTTACCGCGCAGCGGTGCGCGACTTCCTCGAGAGCGGCTGGAGCCCGGGCAAGCTCCAGAAGTTCTTCAAGTCGCCCGATCAGCTCGTCTCCGGCCAGCTCTTCATCACCGGCCGCTCCGCGAACGACGCGCCCAAGGCGTTCGAGGTGGAGAAGCTGATGAAGCCGTCACGATGGGTGGTGCATTATCGCTGCTACGTCGAGGTGCCCAGCTCCCTGCCCTTCCGTTTCGTCGGTTCGGGCGACGACTTCCTGCTCGTGCGCTGGAACCGCAAGATCGCCCTCGACGACGGCTACGAGACCTTCCTCGCCGGCGGCGGCAACTACAAGGACTTCGGCGAGAAGGTGACCAAGGAGTATAAGATAGACCGGAGGCCCGGCGGACTGCATCGCCTCAAGGCGGGCCCGTGGATCCAGGCGACCAAGGGCACGAAGGTGCCCGTGGAGATCCTCATGGGCGAGACGCCGGGCGGCGTCTTCGATTGCTACCTGGCCATCGAGGTCGCGAAGTCCGGCACGAAGGTGAAAGGCGAATACGAGGGCGAAGGGAAGCTGAAGCTCTTCCGCTGCAGCGCGGATCCGTTGCCCGCCGAGATCACCAAGGACACCCGCGGGCTGAACATCGACATGCAGGCCGAGGGCTGGATCTTCAAGGTCACGAAGGACGCCAACACGTCGATACGCTAACGCTTGCCGGCGAAGTAGAACCGCGCGCAGTTACCGCCGAAGAGGCCGGCACGCTCGGCGTCGGTCAGCCCCCGCGCATAGTCGTCGACGAGCCGGAACGCCTGCTCGTAGCTGCCGGCGAAGAGACAGACCGGCCAGTCGGAGCCGTACATCAGGCGCGCCGGGCCGAAGGCCTCGAAGACCGTGTCGAGGTACGGACGGAACTGCTCGGCACGCCAGGCCTTATGATCGGCTTCGGTGAGCATGCCGGAGACCTTGCAATGGACGTTCGGGAATTTGGCCAACCGGCGGAGCTGGGACTTCCACGGCTCGAGGGCGCCGTCCTTGATGTGCGGCTTGGCGAGGTGATCGAGGACGAAGGGCTGCTGCGGGAAATTCTCCGCGAGGCGGATGGCGGCCTCGAGCTGCTTCGGGTAGATCAGGATGTCGTAGGTCAGGCCGTGCGCGCGGAGCTTCGAGATGCCGCGCTGGAAATCCTTCCCGAGCATGAAGTCGTCGTCGGGCTCTTCCTGGACGACGTGGCGGACGCCGACGAACTTCGGGTGCGCGGCG
This sequence comes from uncultured Klebsiella sp., assembly GCA_964643215.1. Lineage (GTDB taxonomy): Bacteria > Verrucomicrobiota > Verrucomicrobiia > Opitutales > UBA953 > UBA953. The sequence goes on from CAZXSI010000020.1 coordinate 18,131, forward strand.
AGGCGGGCGAGGTCGGCCTCGACGCGGTCGGAGCGAAGGTCGACCCAGCCCACGACGCCCTGCACGTTCGCATGCTTGTCCGCGAGACCGAGGAGCCAGTCGGATTCGCCGACCACCTGGCGGGCTTGGACGGCGATCGAGCCGTCGAAGCCGAGCGGCTGCTGCAGCGCGGCAAGGTCGTCCGGCAGCCAGCTGCGGTGCAGCGGGGAGCCCGGCGGGATCCACGGGTATTGCGCCGCGTCGTACGACCAGAAGTGCTGGTGGGCGTCGAGGCGCATGGCGTCAGACCACGTCGACGATCGCCTTGATCACGCCCGACTCCGGCTTGAGCCAGGTCGGGAAGGTCGCGATCAGGTCGTCGAACTTCGCGTGGTGCGTGATCCAGGGCTTCGTGTCGATGACGCCGTCCTCGATCAGCCGGATGATGCGCGCGAAGTCCTTCGAGTGGGCGTTGCGGCTGGCCATGATGGTCAGCTCGCGGCGGTGCAGGTGCGGCGCGTGCGGGAAGACGAGGTCCTGTTGCGTGATGCCCACGTAGACCACGCGGGCGGCGAAGGCCGCGTAGGCGAAGCAGGCGACCATCGACTTGTTGCTGCCGGTGGCGTCGATGACGACGTCGGCCAGCTGGCCGACCGTGAGGGCGGCGAGCGCGGCGACCTCGGAGCCGTCGCCCTTGGCGAGGATGACGCCGTCGACCTTCATGACATCGGTGCAGAACTTCAGGCGGTCGGCGTTCATGTCCATCACGACGCACTTCGCGCCGGAGACCTTGACGAACTCGACGGCCGAGAGGCCGATCGGGCCGGCGCCGATGACGAGGACCGTCTCGCCTTGCTTGGGCGCGGCGCGGTCGACGGCATGGCAGCCGATGGCGAGCGTCTCGACGAGCGCAAGCTGGTCGTAGGAAAGCTTCGTGGAGATGTGCAGCTTGCGGGCGGGGAGCAGGAACTTCTCGGCCATGCCGCCGTCGCACATCACGCCGAGCGTCTGGTGGTTCTCGCAGCAGTTGGTGAAGCCGCGGCGGCAGCTGTAGCACGTCTGGCAGTTGATGTAGGGCTCGACCGAGCAGCGGTCGCCCGGCTTCACGTTGGTCACGCCCGGACCGACCGCGAGGACCTCGACGCCGAGCTCGTGGCCGGGGATGCGCGGGTAGGAGTAGAACGGCATCTTGCCGAGGTAGCCGCCGTAGTCGGTGCCGCAGATGCCGATGCGGTGGACGCGGACGACCGCCTCGCCGGCGGCGGGCGCGGGCGGCTCCGGGAGGTCGATCCGCGCGAACTGGCCGGGCTGGTCGAGACGGATGGCCTTCATCGGCTCAGTTGTTCTCCTTCAGGCCCTCGAGGTGGCCGAGGTTCTTGACCGGGGCGAAGATCGCCTGGACCTCGGCGAGCAGCTGCTGGTCGATCGGTTCCGCGGCCCACTTGGCCCAGTTGCGGATGTTCGTCGGGTTGGCGCTGCCCGAGACCGTCGTGGCGATGTCGGGGTGCTGGAGGGAGAACTGCAGGGCGAGCTTCGCGATGTCGCTGCCCTTCGCGGCGCAATGCGCGGCGGCGGCGCGGGCGGCGGCCTTCACGTTCTCCGGCTCCTTGAGCCACGCCGGCAGCGGGGCGTTGGTGAGCAGGCGGGCGCTGAAGGGGCCGGCGTTCATGACGCCGATGCCCTTGGCCTTCAGGTAGGGCACCGTCTCGTCGGAGAAGCGGGTGTTCTGGAGCGTGTGCTGGTTGTAGCTCAGCACGCAGTCGACCTCGGCCTGGTCGCAGATGAACCTGAAGATCTTCTGCGGGTAGCCGCTGAAGCCGATGGCCTTCACCTTGCCGGCCTGCTTCGCCTTGCGGAGGGCCGGGATCGTCTCGTCGACGATCTGCTGCATCGGGACGAACTCGATGTCGTGGCAAAGGACGATGTCGAGGTGGTCGGTGCCGAGGCGGTGCAGGGAGACGTCGATGCTCTCCGCGACGCGCTTGGCGCTGAAGTCGAAGTGCGTCAGGTCGTAGCGGCCGAGCTTCGTGCAGAGCTTGTAGCTGTCGCGCGGGACGCCGCGGAGGGCGATGCCCAGGAGCACTTCGGACATCCCGCGTCCGTAGAAAGGCGACGTGTCGATGAAGTTGAGGCCGCAGTCGAGGGCGACCTGGACGGATTTCAAGGCGTCGTCGAGGGCGACGCTGCGGAATTCCTGGCCGAGCGACGAGGCGCCGAAGCTGAGGATGGGGAGGTCGATCCCGGTCTTGCCGAGGGGGCGGGTCTTCATGGGGCGAAAGTTCAGGCGGTGCGGCAGCCGACGGTGAGGAGCACGTTGCCCCAGAGGGCCTGGTCGCCGGTCTGGATGGTGAGGATGTGGTCGGGGGATTCGACGGCCTTGTAGAAATCCCACTTCAGGATGGGCTGCAGCTCGAGCTTGAGGCCGGCGGCCTTCACTTCCTGGCGGAACTCGGCCCACACGGGCGGCTCGCCCTTCTGCGCGTAGGAGTCGTCGGCCGGGATGCCCATCGTGTTGACGGCGTCGACCGGCACGGCGCTGAGGACCGCGCGGAGGACCTGGGCGACGGTCGGGATGCCCGGCGAGAGATTGAGCGAGACCAGTTCGGCGTTCGGGCCCTTCTTGCCCCAGACCGGATAGTTGCCGTCGGCGATCAGGATGACCGAGTGGTGGCCCGCGCGGGCGAGGACTTCGGAGATCTTCGGATGGATGAGCTGGTGCTTGAGCATGGTCTTAGCGGGGTAAGTGGGTGCGGATGGCCTTGATCGTCTGGGCGGCGGCGGCTTCGGAATCGGGCAGCGGGAGGATCTCGCCCGAGAGGTAGCCGGCGAAGCCGATGTCCTTGAGCGCGGCGACGACCGGGCCGGCCTCCGTGTGGCCGAAGCCGATCGCCTGGCGGTTGCTGTCGGCGAAATGGACGTGGCCCACGTGACGGCCGCAGGCGCGGAGCGTGGCGGCGGTCGACACCTCCTCGATGTTCATGTGGAACAGGTCGCAGAGGAGCTTCACGTTGGCGATCCGGCGGGTTTCGAGGAAACGCGCGGCGTCGAGCTGGCGGTTGAGCAGGTTGGTCTCGTAGCGGTTGAGCGGCTCGTAGAGGAGCGGCACGCCGTGCTTCGCCGCCTGCGCGCCGAGGTCGGTGAGCGCTTCGGCGAGCCAGGCCAAGGCCTGGTCACGGGAGACCTCGCCCTCGGCCTTGCCCTGCATCGAGCCGATGATGGCGGGCGCCTTGAATTCGCCGGCCACGTCGATGATCGCGCGGATGAACTCGCGGGCCTGCGCGCGGATGGCGGGGTCGGCGTGGGTCAGGTGCCACTTGTGGACGAGCCAGCCGCCGCCGGTGCCGAAGGCCGCGGCGGCGAGGCCGTGCTGCTTCAGGAGGGCTTGCAGCGCCGGGCGGTCGATCGATTCCGCCGACGGGGCGAAGACCTCGAGCGCGTCGAAGCCCAGCTTCGCGGCGGAGGCCGCGGCGGCGGCGAGGCCGTCCCAATACACGAACGGTCCGCCCTTGGCTTGGGCGACGAGCGAGACCGTGATCGCGGATCTAATCACGAGGGAAGACTGCCCGTCCCGCGAAGGAGGGGCAAGTTCCGCTTAAACGACTTTAAACGAAAAACGGAGAAGCGAGGCCGGGGAACGGCGGCTCACTCCGTCATTCCCTGCGAGGTGCGGCCCTTCACGAGGCGCTGCACCAGGGCGAAGCGGAGGATCTGCTCCATCTTCGCGATCTCGACCGGATCGATGTCTTTCTGGCCGCGGGCGGCCTCGACGGCTTCGCGGGCGCGGGCTTCGGCGTTCTCGACGGCCTTCAGGTCGATCTTCGCCTCGTCGATCGCGGCTTCGGTCACGACCGAGACCTTGTCGGAGACGACGCGGACGAAGCCCTGGT
>CAZXSI010000021.1:0-21633 GCA_964643215.1 uncultured Klebsiella sp.
GGCACTGGGCGCACTGGATGCGCATGCCCATGAACACCTGGGCGACGTTCTCGGACAGCTTGAGGCGGTCCAGCTCGCTCTGGTAGTAGTTCACCGCGGGCACGGACACCGTCCCGCCGTTGGCGGAGAGGAGGTCGACCACGATCTCGTTGATCGGGCGGTTCTTCCCGATCTCGTCGGCGAGCCAGTTGTAGTACAGCAGCGCGTTCTTGTAGAAGGGCGGCGCGTTGTTGCCGGCGTTGATGCCGGAGCGGATCTGGAGGAGCTCGGCCCACTTCATGACCCAGAGTTCGGTGAATTCCTTGCGCTGCAGGAGCGCCTCGACGAGCTGGGCGCGCTTGTCGGGCCGCTTGTCCTCGACGAAGGCCAGCAGCTCGGCCGGCTTCGGGTACAGGCCCACGACGTCGATGTAGACGCGGCGGACGAACTCCTCGTCCGTGCAGGTGCCCGAGGGCACGATGCGCAGGCGGTGCAGGCGCTCGTTGACGGCCTTGTCGATGTAGTTCACCTCGGCGACCTGGGGGCGCTCGTAGACGAGCCCCTTGGGGATCACGATGGCCTGGGCGGTCACGCTGAAGACGTCGAAGCGGGCGAGCATGAAGGCCGCGCCGCGGTCGCCGGACTTCACCACGCCGTCCTTGCCGACGGAGGCGACGGGGTCGTTGTTGGACATGAACAAGGCGAGCTTGGTCACGTCGCGGTCGGTGCCGTCGGAGTAGGTCGCGCGCACCGTGATCTGCTGGGTGGCGCCCTTCCCTTCGAGGACGATCTGCTTCGGGAAGACCTCGATGCCGGTCACCTTGGCGACGCCGGGGGCGTCGTCCTTGGCCCCGTTGGCGATCCATTCGAGGATGGTCCGGTTGTACTCGGAATCGGCGTCGTAGAGCTTGTTGCCCGAATGCGGGACGGCGCCGGTCGCCTTCTCGACCAAGGTGCTCTCCTCGGGGATGGCGAGGTTGATGCGGCGGCCGATCAGCTCGCGGGTGAGGCGGACATAGTCGCCGTCGGGGTCCATGCCGAAGAGGGAGAGGCGGAAGCCGTCCTTGCCGCGCGCGGCGCCGTGGCAGCCGCCGCTGTTGCAGTTGGCGCGGAGGAACACCGGCATGACGTCCTGGCGGAACGAGACGGCGCGGTCCTTGTGCCCTTCCTTCACCGCGACGGGGATGCGGGCGGTGCGGCCGCCGATCGCGGCGACGACCTCCGTCCGGCCGGCGTCGGCGACGGCGTGGACGGAATAGCCGTCGAACTTGGCCACCTTCTCGTCGGCCACCTTCAGGTCGGCGAAGGCGGTGACATCACGGGTGGTGGCGTCCTTGAACGTCGCGAAGACGACGATGCGGTGGAAGTCGCGCTTGGTCTCGAGCGTCACCGCGTCGGGGAAGATCTCGAGCTTCTCGAGCGTGGCCAGCTTCTGCGTGAGCTCGGCCTTGGCGTCCTCCTTGGCCTTGTCCTTGGCGGCGAGCGTCACGCCGGCGGGCCAGGCGGCGCCTTCGGCCACCCAGCGGCGGATCACGTCGATCTCGGCGGCCGGCAGCGGTCCGCCCTTGGGAGGCATGAGGTCGTCGTGGTCCTTGGGCAGCGTGAGGCGCTTGACGAGCTCGCTCTGGTCGGCGGCGACGCCGATGAGCGCGTGGCCGCTCTCGCCGCCCTTGAGGAAGGCCTCGCGGGTGGTCATGAGCAGCTTGCCCTTGGTCTTGTCGGGGTTGTGGCACTCGAGGCACTTGCCCTCGAAGATCGCGCGCACCTCGTCGAAGGCGACGGGGGCGGCGGAAGCGGACGAGGTCAGGCCGGCGGCGAGGACGGCGAACAGCGGAAGACGGAAAGGCATGGCGAAAAGGTCAGTTCTTGGGGGCTTCGTTCTTGAGGCGGAGTTGCTCGAGACGGGAAAGCACGACCGGGGCGGCGGGCGCCGGCGCGGCGGCCTTGGCGGCGGCGGGCGCGGCGGCCTTGGCCACCGGCGCCGGGGCGGCCTTGCGGGCCGCGTCGAGGCGGAGGATCGACCCGAGGGCGATGCGGTGCGTCGCGAAACCCTTGCCGACCGGGATGTCCACCTGGACGAACATGTTCGCCACCTTGCCGATGCGCGACTTCTCGTCGGTCTCGACCGTGAAGCGCAGCTCCTTGGTGTCCTTGGTGACTTTGATCGGGGCGATGCGGATCGTGTCAGGCGCGCCGACGAGCTGGGCGACGGCTTCGCCCTCGAACGGACGCGCGACCTCGAAGTTGGTGACCATCAGCCCGGGCGTGCCGACCTCCATCGCGGTGAGCGGGATGGCGTTCGCGGCGACGTACGGGGCCTCGGTGCTGAGCTCGGCGAAGGGCGAGGCGTTGTACACGCGTCCCTTGCCGGCGTCGGCTTCGCCTTGGACGACGAACTTCCAGGGCTTGGTGTCGACGTTGGCGTTGGCGCTGAGCTGGAAGACGCATTCGTTGCCGTCGGCCGGGATGGTCTGCTCGCCGAGCGAGGAGACGCCGGGCGGCGTCCAGCACATGAACACGCGGATGGGGCCCTTGAAGCCTTCCTGGCGCTTGGCGACGACCTTGAGGTTGAAGATGCCGTTGCGCACGAGCGGGGTCTCCGGCTTCTGGATCTCGAGCGAGTACGGGGCCGCGTCGACCACGGCGACGGGCAGCTGGTCCTCGATGCCCTGGTAGTAGATCACGTTGCCGATGCGGACGATGTCGTAGGTACGGCGCATCTGGCCGACGATCTTGTTGTTGGGATCCTTCGGCTGCAGGAGCGGCGTGACGATGGCGCCGGCATGCGGGGCGTCGGCGGCGGCCTCCAGCACGAGCGGCACGCCGGGCAGGTCGCCGGGCGCGGCTTCCTCGAGCAGCTTCACGCCCGCGGGCAGGCCCTGCAGGTCGAAGCGGTAGTCGCCCCCGACCCCGTTGCGCGTGAAGTTGGCGAGCAGCACCATGCGGCCGCCCTTCGGCACGGCCATGAACTGGCGGTAGCTGGTGTCGTTGACGGTGTAGTCGGGCGAGGCGAAGGTGAGGCTCGGCTGCGAGGCCACCATCTCGATGCGGTACACGAAGTTGGCGCCACCGCGCTCGAGGTGGTCGGCGACGCGCACGGAGTAGACCCCGTCCACCGAGGCGGTGAAGCGGAACCGCGAATCCAGCCGGCGCATGCCGCCGCCGTCGTCGTTGCCGATGAGCGGGGCGCCCTTGGGCGTGTAGACGTTGACGACGGGGTCGAGGGGCGAGCCGAGGACCTGCGCCAGCGCGCGGCATTCGAAGACCTGGCCCTTCTTCAGCGGGATCCGGAAGCAGTCGACGTCGCCCGGCTTCTCGATGATGCCGTTGAGCGCGAAGGCCGTGGCCTCGGCGGCGAGGGTGCCCTTCTCCAGGCTTTCGTTGGGCTCGGCTTCGAGGGTGTTGTCGATGGTGGAGAGGCGGAAGAGGTTGCCGGACGGAGCGGGCGACTGCGACTTCGGGTAGAGGACGAACTCGGCGTCGTTCTCGGAAGGCAGCACGACCTCTTCGGCGAAGGAATCGCGCGACTCGAGGAAGCGGACGGTGAGCTTGGAGCCGAGCTTGCCGCCGGCGGGGTAGATCGCGTCAGGACGGCGGAAGTCCCCGACGTGCAGGCGGTAGAAGGAGTTGGCGGAACCGCGGTAGGAGGACTCGCGGACCATCACGTAGTAGTCGCCGTCGTATTCCGCGGTGAAGGAACAGTAGCCGTCCTGGCGATGCAGGATCGTGTCGTCGGAGGCGGCCTTCTCGAAACGGTCCTTGTCGAGGATCGCGACGTAGGGATCCATCGCGCCCTGCGGGATGGCGGCGAGGCGGAGGCCGTCGACCTGGACGCCGATGCGCTGCCCCTTCTTCACGGTGAGCTTGAAGTAGTCGACGTCCTCGGCGAGGATCACGCCTTCGATGGTCTGGTTGAGGGCGATGGGCTGGGCCGACGCGAACTCGCTGTTCGGCTCCTTCTCGTCGACGTTCGGGAAGGGGCTCGCGAAGAACTGGCGCATGTGCGAGACGCCGGACTTCGTGCGCACGCGCATGACGTGGTTGCCGGCGCGGACGGACTTGTCGATGGAGAGGGTGAGCTCGACCTTGTTGGCGGCGCGGCTCTCGACGCTCTTCACCTTGAACCCGGGCGTGTAGAACATCAGGTCCTCGAAGTCGTCGAGGCGGGCGCCGGTGATGGTCAGCTTCACGTCGGCGCCGATCTGGCCGCCGTGCGGCTTGAGCGCCGACATGTCGGGATACGCCGACCACGCGGCGAGCGGGGCGAGGAGGAGCGCGGCGAGGAGACGGAACTTCATAAGTCGGTTAAGCGGGGCGCGGCCCGCCCGCCGCGCCGTCGGGGCGGGCGGATGGGGATCGGGCGCCGGTTCAGGCCAGCCAGTCGGTCATGACGCGACCGCCGTTGACGATGTCGATCGGACGGCCGCCTTCGGACATGATGCGCTTCTCGGCGTTGATGCCGAGGACGCGGTACATGGTCTTGGCGAGGTCCTCCGGGCCGACCGCGTCGCGGTCGGGCTCGCCGCCGAGGGCGTCGGAGGCGCCGTGGATGTAGCCTTCCTTCATGCCGCCGCCGGCCATGGCGACGGAGAAGACGCGCGGCCAGTGGTCGCGGCCGTTGGTGCCGTTGATCTTCGGGGTGCGGCCGAACTCGGAGCTCACGAGGACGAGCGTGCGCTTGAGCATGCCGCGGTCCTGGAGGTCGGTGATGAGGCGCGCGAAGGCCTGGTCGAACTGCGGGGCCTGGCCGTCGAAGGCGCCCTTGATGTTCGAGTGGTGGTCCCAGCCGCCGAAGGTGACGGAGACCATGCGGACGCCGGCCTCGACGAGGCGGCGGGCGAGGAGGAAGCGCTGGCCGGCGGTGTTGCGGCCGTATTCGTCGCGCAGCTTGTCGGACTCCTTGGAGAGGTCGAAGGCCTCGCGGGCCTTGGCGCTGCTGACGAGGCCGTAGGCGGCCTGCTGGAAGCTGTCCATGGCGCCGATGGCGTCGGACTTCTCGGTCGCGCGGAAATGCTCGTCGACGGCGGCCAGCATGCTGCGGCGGCGGTCGAAGCGCTGCGTGGTGACGTCCTTGGGCGCGAGGAGGTCGCGGACCGCGAAGCCCTTGTCCGCGGGATCGCTGCCGAGCGCGAAGGGACCGAAGGCGCTGCTCATGTAGCCGGTGCCCTGCTCAGGGATGCTCTGGCTCGGGACGACGACGTAGGGGGGCAGGTTGTTGCGGCTGCCCTGCTCGTGCGAGATGACCGAGCCGTAGCTCGGGAACTTGATCGCGGGGCTCGGGCGGTAGCCCGTGAACATGTTGTGCGTGCCGCGTTCGTGCGCCGCCTCGCCGTGCGTCATCGAGCGGACGACGGTGAGCTTGTTCATGATCTTGGCGATGTTGACGAACTTCTCGCCGACGTATTCGCCGGGGACGGAGGTCTTGATCGGCGTGTACGGGCCGCGGTAGTCGGGCGAGGCGAAGGGCTTCGGATCCCAGGACTCGTGCTGCGCCATGCCGCCGGGCAGGTAGATGTGGATGACGGCGTCGGCCATCGCGTTGAAGGACTCGACCTTAGGAATCTCGAGCGCCTTGAGGCGCAGCATGTTCGGCAGGCTCAGGCCGAGCGTGCCGATCATGCCGATATGCATGAAGTCGCGACGGCTGAGAGCCGAGAGAACATCGGGGTGATTTCCTTCGCAGTTGCGGTGCAGTTTCATGGTGCGGTCGGGGGTTGCCTTTGAGACAGTTGGATGTCCGAGAGGTTGCGAATAAATATGTGATTTTGCCTACTAGAGTACGTGGACCTTTAATAGACGGGAAACTGTCTTAAAACCACTTAAAGGATGGAATTCGCTCTTTAAATCCTGAAAACCAGCTCTCTTGAGGGCTCCCGGCCTTTTCCGTCGATGATCACCCGGTCCGGCAGGAAACGCGCGGTCGCGAACGCATTCGTGTCCGGGGTCTCGACCATGCCGTGGAAGGTCACGCAAGGCAGCCCGTCGACCTGGGCGAAGCCACCGGCATGGTGATGGCCGTTGAACCAGGCGACGACGTTCCGATGGCGCCCGAGCGCGCCGAGGACCTCCGTCGCGTCCCACGCATCATATGACCCCGCCGGCGCGACGGGGTGATGCGCGCAGACGACGACCTTGAGTCCCTTCGCCGCGGCGTCGGCCGCGACCCGCTCGAACCAGGCGAGCTGCCTGGGCCCGACGGCGCCGTTCCAGTCCTGCGCCTGCGGCAGCTTGCGCGCCTTCACGCGGGCGAGCTCGGCCACGGCCGCGGCGCGTTCGGGCGAGCGCTCGGTCGTCGCGTACGTGCTCACCGCGCCGGTGTCGAGGACCACGAAACGGAAGCCGGGACGGTCGAAATATCGGTAACGCGCGGCGATGCCGAGCCGGGCGTCGACCTGCGTTTTCTCCCCGTCCAGCAAGGCGAAATCGTGGTTGCCGAGCACATGCTCCCAACGATGACGGCACGCCGCCATGGGCTGCATGATCTCGTCGAAGCTACGCCACGCGCGGTCGATGGTGTCGCCGAGGTTGACGCAGAAATCGAGCGGACGGCCGTTGAAATGATCGGCCGCGGCGCCGAGCTTGGCGATCGACGCGCGGTACGCGCGCGTGCCGCGATCGGGGATGTCCGCATACTGCGGGTCGGCGATGATCCCGATCTCGAGGCCTTCGCTCCGCGCGGCGCAGCCGACGAACGGCGCGACCGCGACGCCGAGGGCGAGCTGACGCAGGAAACGACGGCGGGGCAGCGGCGAAGTCATGCGCCTATTAAGCACGCGGCCGGCGTCCCCCCAACGAAAAAGGGCGGGATCGCTCCCGCCCTTCCGGACCGAAAATCAGCCGCCGCTCACTTGATCTCGCCGATCGAGATATTGCGGTACTCGACCTTCATCTTGACGCCGCCGTGGACCTGGAGGCCGACCGGAGCGGCCTTGGGGTAGCCGGCGTCGACGTAGTTCGAGACCTGCTCGCCGTTGATCCAGACGGTGTAGGTGTCGCCCTTGGCCTGGAAGCGGATCTTGTTCCACTCGCCGTTCTTCCAGAGGGTGGCGACCTTCGGAGCCCAGCCGGCTTCGGGGTACTTGCCGATGTAGAAAGCGCCGGTCATGTCCTTCTTGAGGGAACGCGACACGCCGATCTGCATCTGGATGTCCTTCTTCCCGGCGGCGTCCTTGCGGACCATGATGCCGCTGTCGATCTCGCCGCTGAAACGGCATTCGCACTCGATGACGACGTCCTGGTAGGACTTCTCGGTGTAGAGCATGTTGCCCTTCTTGTAGTCCTTGAAGGCTTCCTTGTTCTCGCCCGTCAGGACGCCGTCGGCGGCGGTCCAGAAGGCGTCGGGGCCGGAGGTCGTCCAGCCGGCGAGGTCCTTGCCGTTGAAGGCGGACTCGAGTTTGACGTCGGCGGCGGAAGCCGAGACGACGAGGGCGGCGAGGGCCGCGAAGAGAGGGAGGGGTTTCATGTTAGGGGTAGGGGTAGGGATAGGGGCGGGGGCAGGAGAGACAATCACAGAGCGATGCCGAAAACGGAATCCTCCCTGCCGAAATCCATTTGCCTCCCATGGATCCAACCCCTACCCCTAACCCTACCCCTTCATCCCCCATGCCCACCCTCCGCACCCTCGCCCTCCTCGCCGTGTGTTCCCTCGCCCAAGCCGCCGAAGTGAAATACGAACTGGCGCCGAACTTCCTCGGCACGCCTCCCGGCCGCGCCCAGATCGGCAACAGCCACGGCGAGATCGCCGTCGACTCCGCCGGCCTGATCTACGTCAGCGTCCAGGAGAAGGACGCCGGCATCCAGGTCTACGGCCAGGACGGCAAGTACCTCAAGACCCTGCCCCTCCCGATGTCGCTCCACGGCTTCGTCGTCCGCAAGTCCGCCGAAGGCGAGTTCCTCTACGGCGCCGTCCTCGGCGAACAGCGCTTCCTCAAGGCCAAGCTCGACGGCACGATCGTCATGGAGATCAAGCCCGACGCCTTCCCCGCCGACAAGGGCGTGACCAAGGACAAGAAGGGCAAGTCGGTGAACGCCCTCAAGCTCACCAGCTGCGACGTCGCCCCGAACGGCGACCTCTACATCGTCGACGGCTACGGCAAGAGCTGGGTCTTCGTCTTCGACAAGGACGGCAAGTTCAAGTCGGTCTTCGGCGGCCCCACGCAGGTCGTCGACGGCAAGGGCTTCGCCAACACCCACAAGGTGTTCGTCGACACCCGCTTCTCCCCCGCCCGCCTGCTCTGCCTCGACCGCGGCAACAACCGCATGTTCCACGTCGACCTCGACGGCTCCAATCCCCGCATGATCGCCAAGGAGGGCCTGCGCAACCCGTCGTCGGCCTCCTTCCACGGCGACCTGATGTGCGTCGCCGAGATCGCCGGCCGCGTCTCCGTCTGGAACAAGGACGGCCAGATGGTCGCCGCCCTCGGCGTCAACGACAACACCGGCGCCAACGGCACCAAGAAGGAGACCAACACCCCGGGCGTGAAGCCCGCCGACTGGCGCGAAGGCGTCGTGACCTCGCCCCACGGCATCACCTTCGACAACGACGGCAACATCCTCGAGACCGAATGGAACCAGTTCGGCCGCGTGCTGCGCTGGAACCGCAAGTGATCCGCGCGCTGCGCCAGCTGGTCCTGACCTGGGGAGCCCTCGTGCTCCCCTTGTTGCTTTGCGCCCATAACGGCGAGGTGCTCCTCGCGAAGCTGACCCTCCGCGCCGACGGCGAATGCTCGCTGAAGGTCACGGCCGACCTGGAGGCGAACTTCAACATCCGCGAGCGCGCCGAGCTGATGAAGGCCGCGGAGGGCCTGTTCCTCGTCTCGACGGAGGGCGACACGCAACCGCTGAACACGCTCGTCCGCGAGATGAGCTTCTCGTCCGCGACCAAGCTCGAGACGGATTCGCCGTTCCAGCATACGGCCGAGGAGCTGGCGAAGGACTACCGGCTCGAAAGCGCCGAATGGCGCTGGACGCCCGACCCCCGCAATTTCGTCCTCCGCCTGCCCGAGGAAAGCCCGCACACGGTGCTGCTCTGGCTCGTGGACGAGACCAAGCCGGCCGCCAAACCGCGCTGGGTGATGATGGTCGCCGGCGACGAGTCCCCGCTCATCCAGGCGCACGCCCCGACGCCGGGCCGGTCGGGCTGGGAATACCGACTCGGGGGGCGGCTCTTCGTCATCCTCGCCGCGCTGGCCGCCCTGGGGGCCGCCGGCTGGTTCGCGCGGAAGCTGGTCCGCTGATCAGGCCAGCGTCGCCTCGACAAACCCGGCCCGCGCTTCGAAGTGCGGGTTGTGCCCGCTGTCCGGGAGCGTGACGACGTCCGCCTGCGGGAAGTGCGCGCGGATCGTCGCGACGTCTTCGTCGCGGACATAATTCGACCTGCCGCCGCGCAGGAAACGCGTCGGTCCGGCCCAGGATTCGCCGGCGGCCAAAGGGTTGCCGAGGATCTCCGGCAAGGAGCGCGTCAGCGCCTCCCGGTTCACGGTCCAGCGCCATCGCCCTTCGGCGTCCTGGCCGAGGTTGGTGAGGATGAACTGACGCATGCCCCACTCGGGCACCTGCGCGGCGAGCTTCTCCTCGGCGTCCTTGCGCGACGTCACCGCGGACAGGTCGAGGGCGTTCATCGCGGCGAACTCGACGCGCACGCGGTCGGAATAGGCGCGCGGGGCGATGTCCACGACGGTCAGCCGCGCGACGAGATCGGGCCGGTCCATCACGAGCCGCATCGCGGCCTTGCCGCCCATGCTGTGGCCGACGAGGTGCGCGGGGCCGAGGGCGAGACGGTCGAGCAGCGCGCCGACGTCGGCGGCCAGCGCGGCGTACGAACAATCCTCGGCCCAGGGCGACGAGCCGTGGTTACGCAGGTCCGGCGCGAGCACACGATGGCCGCGTTCGGCGAGCGCCACGCCGGCGGACTGCCAGTTGCGCGACGAACCGAGCAGGCCGTGCAAGACCACGAGGGGCGCGCCGGCGCCGCCGAGTTCGCGGACGATCAATGGGAGCGGGACGGGCACGGAGGTAGGCCAAGGTGGTGGCGCCGGCCCCGAGGTCGAACCATTTTCCCGCCGAGGCTTGAACAACGGCCCCCTGAAACTATGACCGATGCATGCTCTCCCGCCTCGTCCCCCTGCTCGCCTGCGCCGCCTCGGCGTGCGCCGCCATCGAAGTCGTCAAGGTCCCCGGCGCCGAAGACCTGCACGAGCCCTTCAGCCTCGCGTTCGACGCCAAGGGCGACGCGTACGGCGTCGAGTTCCAGCCCGCCAACCGCATCTTCAAGCTGCACGACGGCAAGATCGAGTACGTCTCCGGCGTGAAGTGGAACAGCATGGGCAAGGCGCCCAAGCTCCCCGCGCCCGCCAAGCTCCTCGACCTCTCGCCGGCCGTCTACGACGGCATGCACGACATCTCCATCGCCCCGGACGGCTCGATCTACGCCTCCGACAGCTTCCAGCACCGCATCGTCCGCCTCGACCCGAAGACCCACGCCACGACGGTCTTCGCGGGCACGGGCAAGGCGGGTTTCGCCGGCGACGGCGGCCCGGCCGACCAGGCGCAGTTCAATATCCCGATGTGTGGCGTCATCGACCCTTCCGGCAAGTTCATGGTGATCGCCGACATCGGCAACCATCGCGTCCGCCGCATCGACCTCGCGACGAAGGTGATCACGACCATCGCCGGCAACGGCAAGAAAGGCCTCCCCAAGGACGGCGATGACGCGCTGCGCACGCCGATGGGCGACGCGCGCGCGGCCTGCACGGCCAAGGACGGCACGGTCTACGTCCTGCTCCGCGGCGGGAACGCGCTCGCGGCGATCAAGGACGGCAAGGTCACGGTGGTCGTGAACAAAGCCGGCAAGGCGGGCCCCGCCACCGACGGCCCCGCGGCCACCGCCACGATGCGCGGCCCGAAATACGTGACGATGGACGCCAAGGGCAACGTGCTGATCCTCGACACCGAGAACCATTGCCTGCGCCTCTTCGACCCGGTGAAGCAGACCATCCGCACGATCGTCGGCGACGGCAAGAAGGGCTCCGCGGTCGGCGCGGATTGGGCCGGCACGCAGCTCAATCGCCCGCATGGCGCCCGCATCGGCCCCGACGGACGCCTCTACGTCACCGACACCGAAAACAACCGAATCCTCATCGGTCCGGCCCCTTAAGCGGGGTTCGGCCCGCCCGACGGGGTTTTTGGGTTTGTCTCTTTCGGCAGGGGGCGGTTGGTTCGGGGGTCCAATCCAGCCCAATGTCCTCGTCCGGTTCCCAGTCTTCCCGCCGTCCTTTCGGCCCCCGCGCTTTCGTGGGAGCCCATACGGCCTTGGTCACCCCCTTCCTCAAGGGCGCGGTGGCCTGGGATGACCTGAAGAAGCTGGTCGAATTCCAGATCCAGCAAGGCATCGACGGCCTGGTCGCCGTGGGCACGACCGGCGAGTCCCCCACCCTCGACTACGACGAGCACGTCGAAGTCATCCGCCAGACGGTCGCGTTCGCCGCCGGCCGCGTCCCGGTCATGGCCGGCACGGGCTCCAACGCCACGACCGAAGCCCTCGACCTCACGAAGCGCGCCGACGAAGCCGGCGCCGACGCCTTCCTGCTCGTCGCCCCTTATTACAATAAGCCCAGCCAGGAAGGCCTGTTCCGCCACTTCGCCCTGCTCGCCGAGTCCACCGCGAAGCCGATCGTCCTTTACTCCATCCCGGGTCGCTGCGGCATCGAGATCACCGTCGAGACCACCCTGCGCCTCCGGAAGAAGTACCCGAACATCATCGGGATCAAGGAAGCCGGCGGCCAGGTCGACAAGGCCGCGCGCCTCGTGCGCGAAGCCGACCCCGAGTTCATCGTCCTCAGCGGCGACGACTCGCTGACCCTGCCCTTCGCCGAAGTCGGCGCCCAAGGCATCATCTCGGTCGCCTCGAACCTCATCCCCGGCCCGGTGGCCAAGCTCGCCCAGCTCGCGCGCACGAAGCAGTTCGCCGAAGCGAAGGTCCTGCACGACCGGCTCGCCGATATCTTCAAGACCCTCTTCGTCGAACCCAACCCGGTGCCCGTGAAGCATTGCATGATGCGCGCCGGCATCATCCGTTCCGACGAAGTCCGCCTGCCCCTCTGCGAGATGTCCGAGGCCAACCGCCTCCTCGTCGAGAAGGTCGCCGACGCCACCCTCGCCTCCCTCCGATGAGCCAGCCCATCCGCATCCTCCTCAATGGCGCCAAGGGCCGCATGGGCCTCGCCATCGCCAACGTGGCCGCCTCCGAGAAGGCCGTCATCGCCGCCGGCGTCGACCAGGGCGACGACCTCGCCGCGCACATCGGCTCCGCCGACGTGGTCATCGACTTCTCCTTCCACTCCGCGACCCTCGCCGTCGCGCAGCTCTGCGCCCAGCACAAGAAGCCGCTCGTGATCGGGACCACCGGCCACACGGCCGAGGAGAAGGCCGCTATCAACGCCGCGATCAAGGGCCTCCCGGTCGTCTGGGCCGGCAATTACTCCGTGGGCGTCACGCTCCTCAACGCGCTCGTCCGCCAGGCCGCCCGCTCGCTCGCCGACGCCGGCCGCTGGGACGTCGAGGTGCTCGAGATGCACCACCGCCTCAAGAAGGACGCGCCCTCCGGCACCGCCGAGACGCTCCTCAAGATCCTCCTCGAAGAACGCAAGCTCGCCAAGGATGCCCTCCAGCACGGCCGCGACGGCCTCGTCGGCGAACGCCCGCTCGACGAGATCGGCGTGCACGCCATCCGCGGCGGCGACGTCGTGGGCGACCACACCGTCCTCTTCGCCGCCGAAGGCGAACGCCTCGAACTCACGCACAAGGCCTCGAACCGCGAGATCTTCGCGCGGGGCGCCGTCCGCGCCGCCCGCTGGCTCAAGAGCCAGCCCGCCGGCCTGTACGGCATGGAAGATGTGCTGGGGCTGAAGTGAGAGAAAGGTAGAAGCGGATAGCGGTTGGGAAAGACATTTTCGGGTGTCGGGTCTCGGCTACAGGTACGGGTTCGGGCACGGGTTCGGATATCAGCCCCGGGACCTGCACCTGTACCTGAATACCTGAACCAGAGTCCCGACGGCCGAGACCCGGGACCTGAAAATGCCTTTCCCGCCACCTGAAACGTATCATCCGAACCGCCAACCGCTATCCGCTGATACCTACCTCTGCTACCGCCCGAGCGCCGCTTTCACCAACTGATCGGCGGTGGCGCCAGCTCCGAGCTTGGCCAGCGCGGCGCGCACGCCCTTGTCGGCGTCGGGCCCCTTGAAGCCGAGCGCGATGAGCGCGGCGACGGCGTCCGTCGCGGGCGTGGGCTGGGCGGACACGATGGTCGCGGCGGCCGCAGGCGCGACGCCGGGGCCATCGAGTCCGACCTTGTCCTTGAGTTCCATGACGAGGCGCTCGGCGGTCTTCTTGCCGACGCCGGGACACTGGGAAAGCAACGCGACGTCGCCGCGGATGATCGCGTCGCGCAGGATCGGCAGCGCGAGACGGCTGAGGATGTTCAGCGCCATCTTGGGACCGACGCCCGAGACCTTCTCGACGAGCAGCTTGAAGAACTCGCGTTCCTCGGCGACGGCGAAGCCGTAGAGGGCCTGGCCGTCCTCGCGGAAGACGTGATGGACGAGCAGGAAGACTTCCGCGCCGAGCTTCGGCAGGCGCTCCGCGGTCGTGACGGGCACGTTGACCTCGTAGCCCACGCCCGACGACTCGATGACGACGCGCAGGACGCCGGCTTCGATGAGTTTGCCGCGGAGGGAGACGATCATGGCGAGATGAAAGCGGAAGCGGTCCGGGAGTTAAGCCCGAATCTCGATGATGAAGCCCTTCAGGTAACGGCTCTCGGGGAAGTTCAGCAGGACCGGGTGGTCCGCCGGCTGGGACGTGCGTTCCAGGACCACGGCTTCGCGACGGGCGTCCGACGCGGCGGCTTCGATGACCTCGAGGTACATCTCTTCCGAGACGCGGTGCGAACAGGAATAGGTCGCCAGGATGCCGCCCGGGGCGAGCAGGCGGAGGGCGCGGAGGTTCAGCTCCTTGTAGCCGCGGAGGGCGCCGTCGACGGCGTCCTTGCTGCGGGCGAAGGGCGGCGGATCGAGCACGATGAGGTCGAAGGAGGCCTCGCGGTGCTCCGTGAACCAGTCGAAGACGTTGGCGACCTCGAAGGAGGCGCTGAGCCCGTTGCGTTCGGCGGCCGAGCGGGCGGCGGCGATGGCGTCCTCGGACTGGTCGAGGCCGAGCACGCTGGCGGCGCCGGCCTTGGCGCAGGCGAGGCCGAAGCCGCCCTGGTTGCAGAAGGCGTCGAGCACGCGGCGGCCCTGGGCGAGCTTCGCGACGTTCTGATGCTGGTCGAGCTGGTCGAGGTAGGTGCCGGTCTTCTGGCCGCCCATGAGGTCGATCAGCACCTGCACGCCGCCGACTTCCATCCAGGAAGGCTCCAGCGGCTTGCCCGAGACCGTGCGGATCTCCTGGCGCAGGCCTTCCAGCTTGCGGGTGGACGCGTCGTTGCGGAGGACGATCTCGCGCGGCTTGAGCAGTCGCTGCAGCACGTCGATGATCGTGGCCAGACGGCGGTCGATGCCGCAGGTCAGCGCCTGGATCGTGATGAGGTCATTGTAACGGTCGACGACCAGGCCCGGGAGGCTGTCGGCCTCGGACCAGATCAGACGGCAGACCGGCTTGCCCGCGCGGCGGTTGACGGAGGCCGTGACGAGCTCCTCGAGCAGCGGGCCGTCGAGGGTGATCGGACGGCGCGAGTAGCGGCGCCAGGCGATCTGCGACTTGCCGTTCCAGAGGCCGGCGCCGAGGCAGCGGCCCTTGAGGTCGGTCAGTTCGACGCAATCGCCGTCGACCGGCGGTTCGCCGACGAACTCGACTTCGCCGAGGAAAGCCCAGGGGTGACCCCGGAGTGCGCGCACGGGACGTCCGGGGCGGATACGAATGGCTCTAAGCATGGATCAATTGACGGCCCTCAGCTTCGGGATGACCCACAGCGCCGCGAGGGCCGCCGGGATCCAGGCCGCGATCATCGGCGGCAAGGCGCCGCTCTCGCCGAAGGCGGAGCAGAACGAGGAGAGGAAGTAGAAGGCGAGGAAGAGGCCGAACGTCTTGGCGACGCCCACCATCGGGCTGATCCGGCCCGGGCGGACCGAGAACGGGATGGCGACGCCGACGACGATCAGGCAGATGGCCGGCGCGGACAGGATCGAGTGGTAGCGCATGGCGTAGGCGGCGTTCTGGCCGCCGGGATTGGAGCCCGCCTGGTCGACGAAGCGGGACACCTCGCGGAGCGAGAGCTTGTCGGCGTCCTTGGTCGAATAGAACATCACCTCGGGATCGTCGTCGTAATCCGGCAGCACGAGCTCCTTGAAGCGGGGCTGGGCCATCAGCGAGCCCGTCGCCGGGTCGAAGCGCAGGTCGCGGCCTTCGCGGAAGGTCCAGCGCCAGCCGAGGGCGGTCTTGCGGAATTCGGCGAAGCGGGCGGTCACGCAGCGGACCTCGCGGTTGTTCTCGTCGAAGGAATGCACGATGACCTCGAACGCCTGGCCGGTGGAGAGACCGAGGTTGGAGATCAGCCAGAGCCGGCGGGCCTTGGAGTTCTCGAAGGAGACCGCGTAAGCCTGCCCCTTCGGGATGGTGGCGCCGCCCTTGGCCTTGAGCGCGGCGAACTGGGCTTCCTCGACGAGGCCGTTCTGGGCCTCGAGGGCGTCGGGGACGAGGACGGCGTTCAGGAGGGCGAGCAGGCCGGCGAGGAAGAAGGCCGCCGCCCAGAGCGGCGCCGTCAGGCGCCACATCCCGATGCCGGCCGCGCGGGCCGCGGAGATCTCCTGGTTCCGGTTCAAGGTCGCGAGGACGAAGATGACCGAGATCAGCAGGGAGATCGGGATGAGCATGGACAGGCTCTTGACCAGCCCCAGCAGCAGGAAGGCCAGGATGGTGCCGATCGAGGCGCCCCAGCCCAGGAAGTCGGGAATCCAGTTATACCCCTCGGAAAGCAGCAGCAACCCCATGAAACTGAGCATGGCCAGGGCGAAGACCTTGGCCCATTCGGCGAGGATATAGCGGTCAAGGATGCGCACTGCCCGGAATGACACCATCGGCCCGCTTTCCAGCAACCCCAAACCAAGGCCGGCCGCACGTTTCCGCCGAGAAGACAAGCGTCTCGGCCGCGCCGCGCCGGGGGCCCAATCGGAGATTGAAACCACCGGTCGCGGAGACTGTCTGAATCTTGCTAACGCCACCCCGAACGACGGTCGTATTTTACAACCCGCCCTTCGCCCCCGACCATTCCGCGGTCGGCCAACTCCTGCTAAACTCTTCCCCATGCCCCGGATCAGCCCCCTCCTCGCCGCGCTCGCGGTCGCCCTGCCCGCCTTCGGCGCCAAGGTCGACTACAACGAGGACGTGCGCCCGATCCTGTCCGAGAACTGCTTCTACTGCCACGGTCCCGACGGCAACAAGCGCAAGGCGAAGCTCCGCCTGGACGTGCGCACGGCGGCCTTGGAGAAGAAGGCGTTCGTCCCCGGCGATGCCGAGGCGAGCGAACTGGTGAAGCGCCTCTTCTCCCGGGATTCGGACGAGGTCATGCCGCCGCCGGATTCGCATCGCACGGTCACGCCCGCCCAGAAGGAGATCCTCAGGCGCTGGATCGCCGAGGGCGCCGAGTACAAGGCGCACTGGGCCTACGTCGCCCCCGTCCGCCCCGCCCTGCCGGCCAACGGCGAGAAGCATCCCGTCGACGCCTTCGTGGCCGAGAAGCTGGCCAAGGCCGGACTGACCCTTTCGCCCGAAGCCCCGAAGGCCACCCTGCTCCGCCGCCTGTCGCTCGACCTCACCGGCCTGCCGCCCACGCCTGAGGAGACCGCCGCGTTCCTCGCCGACGCGAGTGCCGACGCCTATGAGAAGCAGGTCGACCGCCTGATGGCCTCGCCGCACTACGGCGAACGCATGGCGCTGCCCTGGCTCGACGCCTCCCGCTACGCCGACAGCAACGGCTTCCAGCAGGACGGCGACACCTTCCAATGGGTCTGGCGCGACTGGCTGGTGAGGAACCTCAACGCCGACAAGCCGTTCGACCAGCTCAGCACCGAGATGCTCGCGGGCGACCTGCTCCCGAACGCGACGCTCGACCAGAAGATCGCCACGGCCTTCAACCGTAACCACATCCTCAACGGCGAAGGCGGCAACATCGCCGAGGAGCAGCGCTACGTCAGCCTCTTCGACCGCGTCGAGAGCACCACGACGACCTGGCTCGGCCTCACGGTCGCCTGCGCGCAGTGCCACGACCACAAGTACGACCCGATCACGCAGAAGGACTACTACCAGTGGATGGACGCCTTCAACCACGTGAAGGAGCGCGGCACCCCGAGCGGCGGCCCCACCCAGTCCGGCGGCCGCAGCCGCTTCCGCCTGGACACCACGGTCGTCGAAGCCCCCTCGCCCGAGCAGGCCGCGGAGCTCGCGAAGCTGCAGGCCGACTTCGACGCGCTGAACAAGGACTTCTTCGTCCATCAGACCAAGGCCTTCGAAGCCTGGCTCGCCAAGCCGACCAAGGACAAGGGGATGCTGCCCAAGGAGCTGGAAGCCCTGCTGGCGCCCGACAAGAAGCGCTCGGCGGCCGAGACCAAGAAGCTCCGCGACCATTACAACAAGAACGTCTTCGCCGAGGACCGGAAGACGATCCCCGCGATGAAGAAGCTCGACCGCGCCAAGGTGTTGCTCGACGGCTACCGCGGCGACGTCCTGCCGCGCGTGATGGTGATGTCCGACGACCAGCCGCGCGAGACCAACATCCTCGACCGCGGCGCCTACCTCTCGAAGAAGGACAAGGTCGCCTTCGACGCGCCGGGCTTCCTCCCGCCCCTGCCGAAGGACGCCCCGAAGAACCGCCTCGGCCTCGCGCAGTGGCTCTTCCGCCCCGAGCACCCGCTGACCGCCCGCGTGCAGGTGAACCGCCAGTGGCAGCATTTCTTCGGCTTCGGCATCGTGCGCACCTCCGAGGACCTCGGCGTGCAGAGCGACCGCCCGACGCATCCGGAGCTGCTCGACTGGCTGTCCGTCGAGTTCCGCGAATCCGGCTGGAAGACCAAGGCCCTCCAGCGCCTCATCGTCACGAGCAAGACCTACCGCCAGTCGAGCCAGGTCACGAAAGCGCACCTGCAGAAGGATCCCGAGAACAAGCTCCTCGCCCGCGCCCCGCGCCTGCGCCTGCCCTCGCTCGTCCTGCGCGACGTCGCCCTCGCCTCCAGCGGCCTGCTCCAGGCCAAGGTCGGCGGCGTGCCGGTCTACCCTTACCTGCCCGAGAACCCTTGGGAGAGCCTCGCGATCACCAAGGAGCGCGACTTCACCTACCCGCAGTCGAAAGGCGCCGACCTCTACCGCCGCTCGCTCTACACGTTCTGGCGCCGGACCATCGCGCCGGTGAACATGTTCGACAGCTCGGCCCGCCAGACCTGCCGCGTGCGCACGGCGGTGACCTCCTCGCCCCTGCACGCGCTCACGATGCTCAACGACCCCACCTGGGTCGAGGCCGCCCGCGTGCTCGCCCAGCGCGTGACGAAGGAGCAGCCGACCGACGAGGCCCGCCTCGCGAACGCCTTCGCCCGCGTGCTCGGCCGCCCGCCCGCGGGCCAGGAGCCCGCCCTGCTCGCCCGGATGCTCGCCAACCAGCGCGCGATCTACGCCGCCGACGCCAAGGCCGCCGCCGCGCTCCTCGCGATCGGGGAGAGCCCGCGCGACGCCGCCCTCCCCGCCGCCGAGCACGCCGCGCTCACCGCGACCTGCCTCGCCCTCTACAATCTCGACGCCGCCATCACCCGCGACTGATCCCATGGACTTCGAACTCTCCCCTTCCGAATGGCGCGCGCGACTCACGCGCCGCAGCTTCCTCAGCGCCGGCGTCCAAGGCGTCGGCTCGGTCGCCCTCGCCTCGCTCCTCGCCCGCGACCTGAAGGCCGCCCCGAACCCCGTCGGCGCCCTCCCCGGCCTCCCGCACTTCGCGCCCAAGGCCAAGCGCATGATCTGCCTCTGGCAGGGCGGCGGCCCCTCGCACGTCGACCTCTTCGACCACAAGCCGCTCCTCGCCAAGATGGCCGGCGAGGACATCCCCGCCAGCGTGCGCGGCGACACCCGCCTCTCCACGATGTCGAGCGGCTACGCGAAGTTCCCGTGCGTCGGCGCGATCAAACCCTTCAAGAAATGGGGCTCCAGCGGCATCGAGATGAGCGAGATGCTCCCCTATACCGGCGCGATCGCCGACGAGCTCTGCGTCGTGCGCTCGATGAACACCGAGGCGGTCAACCACGCGCCCGGCGTGACGTTCTTCATGACGGGCTCGCAGATCCCCGGCCGCCCGTCGATGGGCGCCTGGCTCTCCTACGGCCTCGGCACGATGAACGAGGACCTCCCGGCCTACGTCGTGATGACCTCCTCCGACGCGGCCAAGACCTGCGGGCAGCTGTTCTTCGAGCACTACTGGTCCAACGGCTTCCTGCCCGGCAAGCACCAGGGCGTGCGCTTCCGCGGCGTCGGCGACCCGGTGCCCTACGTCGGCAACCCCGCCGGCGTGAGCCGCGGCGCGCGCCGCACGATGCTCGACGACATGCAGGCGCTCAACCGCGCCCATTTCGGCGAGGTCGGCGACCCGGAGATCGACACGCGCATCTCGCAATACGAGATGGCCTTCCGCATGCAGGCCTCGGTGCCCGACCTGCTCGACTTCAAGAACGAGCCGAAGTCCGTCCTCGAGATGTACGGACCCGACGTCCTCAAGCCCGGCACCTTCGCCAACAACTGCCTCATCGCGCGCCGTCTCGCCGAGCGCGGCGTGCGCTTCACCCAGCTGATGCACTCCGGCTGGGACCAGCACAACAACCTCACCACCGGCCAGCTCGCGCAGCAGTGCCTCGACACCGACCAGGCCAGCGCCGCGCTCGTCAAGGACCTCAAGCAGCGCGGCCTCCTCGACGACACGCTCGTCGTCTGGGGCGGCGAGTTCGGCCGCACGCCCTTCGCCCAGAACCAGCAGGGCCAAGGCTTCAAGGGCCGCGACCATTTCGGCCGGGCCTACTCCTGGTGGCTCGCCGGCGGCGGCATCAAGCCGGGCTACGTCCACGGCGAGACCGACGATTTCGGCTGGAACATCACCAAGGACCGGGTGCACGTCCACGACATGCAGGCGACGTTGATGCACCTCTTCGGGATCAACCATGAAGGGCTGCTCTTCCGCTACCAGGGCCGCCAGTTCCGCCTGACCGACGTCGAGGGCCACGTGGTGAAAGCCATCCTGAAACAGGCCTGAACCGGCAAACCGGCGAGGAAAGGGGCAAAGTCGGCATTTTGCCCGCTTTTCCCCTTGCCCCCGCCCTGACGACCCCTTTTCTCCAAACTTCCACCCACCTTACGGCCATGACCCAGCACAACAGTTTCAAGTCCAGCGCCTCCTCCACCGGAGCGAAGCGTAACGTCCTCAAGCGCTTCGAGCGCGTGGAACTGCTCAAGAAGCGCGGTACCGTCAAGGACCTGAAGCGCGTGACCAAGCTTCCGAAGACCAAGCCTGACGCCTAAGTCCGGGTCTCGCTCCTTTGCGAAAAAACCCACCCGGACTTCCGGGTGGGTTTTTTGCTTTTAGGAGCCCAAACCCACGCTCGCCAGCCCTCCCCTCCTTTCCCACCATCCGCACTTCGCCCGCCATGGACTCCCCCCGGCAGAAATACCGCCCCTTCGAGACCGTCCGCCTCCCGGACCGCCGCTGGCCGGACGCGCGCATCGAGAAGGCGCCCCGGTGGTGCTCGGTCGACCTCCGCGACGGCAACCAAGCCCTGGCGATCCCGATGAACGTGCAGGAGAAGCACGAGATGTTCCAGCTGCTCTGCCGCATCGGCTTCAAGGAGATCGAGATCGGCTTCCCGTCCGCCTCCGACACGGAGTTCGCCTTCACCCGCGAGCTGATCGAAAAAGGCCTCATCCCCGAGGACGTCTCGGTGCAGGTCCTCGTCCAGGCCCGCGAACACCTCATCCGCCGCACGATCGACTCCCTGAAGGGCGCCCGTCGCGCGATCGTCCACCTCTACACGCCGACCAACCCGGCCCAGCGCGAGATCGTCTTCAAGCTCTCCAAGGAAGAGGTCCTCGAGATGGCCGTCGCCGGCACGAGGCTCATCCGCGAGCTGACCGACGCCCTGCCGGACACCCAATGGCAGCTGGAGTTCAGCCCCGAGACCTTCGTGCTCACCGAGCCGGACTACGCCCTCGAGGTCTGCGAAGCGGTCGCCAAGGCCTGGGGTGCTTCGGCCCAACGCAAGATCATCCTCAACCTCCCGCTCACCGTCGAAGCCGGCACGCCGAACACGCACGCCGACCAGATCGAGTGGTTCTGCCGTCATCTCAGCAACCGCGAGATGGCCATCGTCTCCCTGCACACGCACAACGACCGCGGCACCGGCGTCGCCGCCACCGAGCTCGGCCTGATGGCCGGCGCGGACCGCGTGGAAGGCACGCTCTTCGGCAACGGCGAACGCACGGGCAACCTCGACATCGTCACGGTCGCGCTGAACATGTTCTCGCACGGCATCGACCCGCGGCTCGACTTCCGCGACCTCGGCGCGATCCGCGAGGTCTACGAACGCGTGACCCGCATGAGCGTGCACGACCGCCATCCGTACGGCGGCGACCTCGTCT
>CAZXSI010000022.1:0-20622 GCA_964643215.1 uncultured Klebsiella sp.
CGATGGAGGCCATCGCGGACATGGTCTTCGATCCGCTCATCACCGACGCCGACGCCAAGATGGAGCGCGAGGTGATCCTGCGCGAGATCGCGATGTGCGACGACGAGCATGACCAGGTGCTGGCCAAGTCCGTGCTCGAGGAAGCGGTGCGTTCGCATCCGTTGCGTCAGCCGGTCATCGGCCATCGCGACCTGTTCGTCCGCATCACGCCCGACGACCTCCGCGCCTATCACGCCAGCCGCTACGTCCCGACGAACGTCGTGCTCGCGCTGGGCGGCAGCATGCCGCCGGAAGAAGTCTTCGCTTCGGCCGAACGCTGGTTCGGCCGTTTCGCCCGTCGTCCGCTCGTCGACCTCGCCGGCCATCAGGAGCCGCCGCAAGGGGGCGTCCGTCGCGCCGACCTGATCCGCGAGGTCAACACCGCCAAGGGCGTCGCCTGCTGGCGCATCCCCGGCTATTTCGACGAAGGCCGCCTCGCCACGGACCTGTTCCTCGGCGTCCTCGGCGCCGGCAACAGCTCGTTGCTCTGGAGCGAACTCCGTGAGAAGCGCAAGCTCGTCCACGGCATCGACGCTTCCGGCTTCGGCATCCGCGACCTGGGCCTGGCGTGGTGCAGCTGGACCGGCGATGCCGGCACCTCCGCCCCCGCGGTCGAGCGGGCCATCGCCGAGGTCGTCGACGACCTGCTGCAGAAGGGGGTCACCCCCGCCCAGTTCGAGAAGGTGCGTCGGCAGTCGGTCGTGGGCATGGTGAACGGGCAGAAGAACATCCACGGACTGACCAGCCGCGTCGCCCATGCCGCCACGATCGGCCATGATGTTTCCTGGCCGCAACGCGGCGTCGAGCACCTGGCCAAGCTGGGCGCCGAGGACCTCACCCGCGAGGCCCGCCGGTGGCTGCGCCCGGACAACGTCACGTTCGGGACCATGCGCGGCGGCAAGGCCGACGTCGCCGCGGTCGGCGCCGTGGCCACGGCCACGCCGGACCGTTTCGAGACCTTCACCTTGGACAACGGCGTGCGCGTCGTCCTCCAGCATGACGCGACCATCCCCAAGGCCGGTATCGGCGTGTTCCTCGCGGGGGGCGTCGCCTACGAGGAAGCCGACAAGCGCGGCACGACGGGACTGCTCGGCACCCTGTTCGCCCGCGACAACGTCCATCGCACCAAGGAAGAGGTGGCCCAGCTCGTCGACAGCCTCGGCGCGACCTTCGTCGACCACGGCTCGCAGGTCTCCTGCGGCCTCTGGGGCGAGGCCCTCAGTTCCGATTTCGCGCCGATCGCCGAACTCATCGCGGACGGCATCCTGGGCCCGAAGATCCTGCCCGAGACCTTCGACCTCGAACGCGCGGCCGTCGTCACCGCCTGCCGCGAAGCCGAGGATGACATCGTCGAGAAGGCCCGCCTTCGCCTGCAGCGTCAGTTCTTCGCCGAGCACCCCCTGGCCATCGACGCCTGCGGGACCCCCGAGACCTTGGGACGGATCCAGCCCGCGGACCTGGCCGCCTTGCATCGCACGCTGGTCGTCGCCGACAACCTCGTCGTCGGCATCAGCGGAGCCTTCGACCGTCCCGCCGTCATGGAGTTCGTGAACCGCCGTTTCGGTTCCTTGCCCAAGCTCAAGCTCGTCCGCCGAGGCCTGCCGAAGCATGTGCCGCTCGCGGCGGGCAAGCTGCTCGACCGCGCCCAAGGCGAGCAGGCCGTCGTCGCCATCGCCTTCCCGCATTGCGGTTTCGCCCCGGACGAGGTCGTCGCGGCGAACGTCACCGAAGAATTGCTCAGCGGCATGGCCAGCGGCCTGTTCCGTCGGGTGCGCGAGGAGAAAGGGATGGCCTATTTCGTCGGCGCCACGCGCGTCGAAGTCGTCGACCAGGGCATGTTCTACCTGTACGCCGGCACCGCGCCCGCCTCGGCGCAGGAAGTCGTCAAGGAGATGCGCCTCGAGCTGGAACGGCTGCGCCAGGGCAAGTTCGCCCCGGACGAGGTCGAGGACGCCAAGCGACGCATGCGGGTCGCGCGCCGCCAAGGCCGCCAATCCGCCGGGGCCCGGATGCAGGGCGCGCTCGTGCGCGAGGTCGCGGGGCTCGGCGCCAACTTCGACGCCGAATGGGAGCGCCGCATGGCCAAGACGGACGACGCCGCGGTGCAGGCTTTCGCGCAGCGCTATCTGGACGTCGCGTTCGAGCAGGAACTGGTCGTCCTTCCGAAGGAGTGATCAGGACGCGTCCTCGAAATGTCGCTTCGCCCACCAGGCCGAGGCGATGCCGGGCACGGCGAGGCTGAGGGCGAACAGGAAGTAGTGCGCGTAGCCGAGATGGTCCGAAAGCTTGCCGGCCCAGAGTCCGGGCAGATAGTTCGCCAGCAGCGCGAAGGTCGAAAGGGCGGCGTAGCGCACCGCGGCGCCCGGTCCCGCGGCGAGCTTCATCATCGCGAGCAGGAGGGCGCAGAGGCCGGCGCCATAGGCGACGTATTCGACGAAGAACACCGCGCCGATCACCCGGAGGTCATGGGAGCCGTCGGCGGCGAGCCAGGCGATGCCCGCCAGCGGCGCGTGCATCGCGACGCCCAGGGGGATCAGCGCGCGGGCGAGGCCGAGGCGTGCCACGACCTGTGAGCCGATGACGCCCCCGAGGGCGAGGCCGAGCACCGCGGTGAGCATGCGGATGGCCGCGTAGGTCTCGTTGGTGAGGCCGAGGCCGCCATGGGTGGTCGCGAGCGAGAACATCGGCAGCACCCGGGCCATGTGGATCTCGCTGGCGCGGTAGAAAAGGATCAGCCCGAGCACGGCCCAGAGCCGCGGGTCGTCGAAGAGCGCCACGAGCCCCGTCCGCATCTCCTGGAAACGTTGGCCGACCGTCCGTCCGTCGGTGTCGCCGGCCGGTTCCCGGCTGAGCCCCCAGGCGTTGGCGACCAGCGTCAGGCCGGCGAGGAGCGCGGCGGCGAAGAGGGCCCATGACCAAGCGTCCGCCGACTGGGCGCCGTAGGACATCGTCCAGCCGGCCAGCCAGATGAGGCCCGGGCCGGCCAGGACCATCCCGAGCTTGGAGGCGAAGTTGAGCAGGCCCGCATGGGTCGCCCGCGTGCGTTCGTCGAGCGAGGCGACGAAGTAGCCGTCGAGGGCGAAATCATGGGCGGCGGCGGCGAGCGAAAGCAGCACCAGGCAGCCGATGATCAAGGGCGTCGAGGGCTGCTCGCCGGCGACCTGCGTCGCGACGATGCCGAGCAGGCCGGCGATGGTCGCCTCGGCGACGAGGATGAACCCGCGCGGCCGGAACGCCGCGACCAGCGGCGCCAGCAGGATCTTGAAGCCGAGGACGAGCCCGAACGCCGAGACGACCTGGGTGATGCGGGTGTCGGCGTACCCGATGTTCTTCAAGGCCGCCGGGAGCGCCTCGTCGCGGACCGCGGCCGGGATGGCTTGGAACAGGTAGGCGGCGGTGACCCAGAGCCAGGCGCGACGGGGTAGTGCCGGGGGCTCCCTCATCGCTTAGGCGCCTTCGCCGAGCTGCGCGCGGCCGAAGTGGTCGACGGAGCGGAGCAGGCCGTCCACGAATTTCGCGACGGTGATGTTGAGGCCCAGCAGCTCGGTGTCCGTCAGGCTGAGCATCTCGCCGGGCTTGAAGGTGCGGGTGGTGTCCGTGAGGCGGGCCACCGTCCTGGGCTTGCTGTCGTCGCTCAACGGATGGCGGGTGACCCCGGGCGGGAGTTCGGGCGCGGCTTCCGGGGTGTTCGCCGGTTCGGGCGGCGCCTCGAAATCCTTCATGGCCTTGAACTCGAGCGTCAGGGAGCCGTCCGGCGTGATGTCGTCGTTGGTGACGAGGCCGCCGCGCACGAGGACGCGCAGGGCGGCCGCGAGGCTGAAGATCCCGTCCTCGAGGTCGCAGACGATGCCGAAATTCTCCTCGAGCGCCGTGAAACGGTCCTGCAGGGACATCTTCTGGAAGGCCTGCTGCTTCTCCGTGATGATCTTCTCGATGAGCGGGTCGCGCCGCTGGTTCTTCCCCTGTTCGCGGATGAACAGGCAGAGGAGATGGCATTGGGTCATGCACTCCGACGAGAGCGTCAGCAGGTCGTTGATGGTGGTCCGCATCATCAGCCCGCGGGCGTAGGCGAGCATCTGTTCCGGCGGCAGGTGCGCCTGGGGCACCGGCATCACGCGGGAGACGGACGAGAAGTGTTCGTAGGCCTTGGGGTCGGCCGTGTGCAACCCGGCGATGCTGAACGCGAGCATGTCATGCTGCCGCTGGAGGGCCGTGAAGAACGTGCGGCTGATGTTCTGGAGCGAGAGGACGTTCTCGCCGTTGCCAGGCGGGGGCTGCGACATGGGGGTTAGCTGGTCGGATTGGAACCCTTGTCCTTGGCGTGGCGAGCCCTTTTGCGGGACAGGAAGCCGTCGGCGCGGGGCTGGGGCGTGGAGGCGAACCAGGCGATGGCCAAGGGGGCGATCTCGGAAAGCGAAAGGGCGGGCTGGCCGACGAGGCCGGGGAAGCGGTAGCAGTGTTCGACGCGCGGCTGGATGTCGGGGTCGAGCCGGCCGCCCGGGATGAGCAGGGCGAGGTGCCGGGCGGGGACGCGGACCGGCACCGCGAGGTCGATCTTGCGGCCGATGTCGGGTGAGAGCGCCACGACGCAGCAACGGTCTTCGACGAGTTTGAGCAGCCCGCCGAGGGCGGCGGCGCGCATGAGGCGCAGCTGTTCCATCGCGCCGCGGGAGAGGTGCCAGGCCTCGGGGTGGAAGGAGAGCTTCTCGGTGCCGCCCGAGAGCAGCAGGCGCTTCAGGCCGAAGGCGGCCATCGAGCGGGCGATCGCGGCGAGGTCGGCGGGGTCCGTCACGCCGTCGGCGATGACGATGCTTTCCTTGGCTTCGCGCCATTCGGCGAAGTCCGAGATCCGGGCCAGGCCGAAGTCGGGGCGCATCGTGAGCGCGCAGACGTCGTCGCAGGGTCCTTCGGCGGTCTGGGCGAGTTCCAGCGGCCCGACGATGCGGGTCTTCACGCCGAGCGCCGCGAAGGCGGCGTCATGTTCGGCGAGGTTCGGCGCGAACGCGGCGGTGGCGACGACCTCGCGCAACGCCTTGGGGTGGTGCTTGAGGCAGGCGAGCAGCGCGGCGATGCCCCGGATGACCAGGCGGTTGGGGTGGGGGTCGTTGGTGTTCACAGAATGCGTCCTTCGTCGAAGTCGATCATGTCCGCGAAGGAGATCACATCGGTGCGTTGTTCGGCGCCCATCTTGCGTTTGGCGTCGGCGAGGGCTTCGCGTCCCATCTCGCTCATGCCTTTCTGGACCAGTTCGCGGTTCCAGGCGGCGACGCGGAGGTCGGCGGGGAAAAGGGCCTTCAGGCGGGCGTCCAGCTCGGTCTCGGTCGACGATTCACGGACGCAGGCGATGACCTGTTCGGGATCCACGCCGAGGTGGAGGCAGAGAAAGCGGTCGAAGCCTTTGCAGAAGTTGCGCTGGTAGGATTTGGGGAGTTCGCCCTTCAGGTGCTTGCGGATCTTGGCGAGGAAGCGCGGCAGGTGGAGCAAGCCGGTCGCAGGGTGCGGGATGTAGGCCGACGGAAGGTCGTAGCAGATCTCGCCGGTGGCTTCGGAGAAGCCGTTGGGACGAGGGGAGGAGGGCGTGGTCATCGCGACGGGGAGGCGGCGGGGAGGGACTTGGCGATCTCGGCGCAGATCGCGGCGAGGTTGGCGGCTTGGGCTTGGGCGAATTCGCCGGGCGCCCGTTCCTTGAGCGGGCGGGCCTGCGTGAGGGTCTGGGCGACGAGCAGGGTGCCGTCGGAGCGTTCGAGGCGGAAGGAGACCTGCAACGTGGCGGTGTCGGGGTTCGGCGCGGTCCCCGGGAGGGAGAAGAGGGAGCGACCGGCGCCCGCGGGCGCGAAGACCTCCATCTTGTCGACCGTGAGCAGGAGGACCAGATGGTCTTCCGCGGGCGTCTGCGCCGAAGCGGGCAAGCCGGAGGCGGCCGTGAGGTGCCGGCCGGCGGCCTCCGCGATCGCGCGGTCCAAGGGCGCGATCCAGCGATGCGCGTCCTCGACGCGGACCCAGCCGGTGTCGTCGAGCAGGACCACGTTGGGACGACGAAGGGCCGAGGGGATGATGGCCCGCGGGACGAAGACCGTCGGACCCGGGCGGGTCGCCGCGGCGGCCGGCGCCGCGAACTGGTGGAAGGTGACGGCCTCGCTTTTCTTGTCGAAGATGATGCAGCCGCTCAGCAGGACGGCCAGCGAGAGCCAGGTCGCGAGCAGCTTCATTTGGCGGCCGGCGCCTCCTTCGGCTGGGCGTCCTTGGCGGCGTTCTTGCTGCGGCCTTGGATGATCGTCTCGGGGTTGCGTTCGATGAAGTCGGCGAGGGAGCGGATGGCCTGGGCGGCCTCGGAGACGTCGGCCAGGGCTTGGTCGAGGTCGCGGCGGGCCGGGGAGCCGGGCTTGGTGAGCGTGCGCAGGTTCTCGGAAGTGGCGTTGAGGCGATTGAGCGCGTCGCGGCCGGCCGCGGCCATCGCCTTGATGTCGTCGGTCAGCGGATCGACCTTGCCGCTGAGGCGTTTCACCAGCGCATCGATGCCCTGCATCGCGGCGGAGAAGTCGGAGACCGCGCGGGCGATGGCGGGATCGCCGGTGATCTTCGAGATATTGGCGGAAGCCTGCACGAGGTTGCCGTTGATCTTTTCGAACTCGATCTGGGAGGCGCCCTTGTCGATGCGGGTCAGGATGGAGTCGACCTTCTTCGTGATCGCGACGAAGTCGATGCGGCTCAGCTGGTCGAGCGTCTGCGACACCGCCTTGGTGAGGGCGCCGAGGTTGGAGGGCTGGGTCGGGATCTCCGGCAGCTCGCCCTTGGGGTCGTGGAGCTTGTAGGCCGTGTCCGGGAAGTAGTCCAACTCCACGTAGAGCACGCCGGTGACGACGGACTGCTGCTGCAGCTTGGCGCGGAGGCCTTTCTCGATGGACAGGCGGAGGCCCTGTTTCTGGAGGAGGGCCTGATCGATGCCCCGGCGCGTCAGCAGGTCCGGCGAGAACTCCATGACCACCGGCACGGAGTAGTCGGACGGGGCCTGGGCGGAGGTCCGCAGCAGCACCTGGCTGACCTTGCCGATCGTCACCCCGCGGAACTTGACAGGGGCGCCGATGTCGAGCCCGCTGACGGAATCCTCGAAGTAGGCGATGGCGGCCGGCTTGGCCCCCGTGAAGGAACCGGCGCCGAGGAGGATGACGGCGGCGATGATGAGCAGGATCCCGCCGGCCACGAAGGCCCCGATCAGTGTCATGTTGGCGGATCTGCGCATGTTCAGTCGAAACGGGCTTGGGTGAAGAAGGTGTGCACCTTCGAGGCTTGGCCAGCCTGAAGGAAGGACTTCGGCGGCCCGTAGGCGCCCATCGTGCCCGTGTCGGGGTCGAGGTAAACGCAGAAGTCGGCCGTCCGGAGGATGCTGGGGACTTCGTGGCTGACCAGGACGATGGTCGTGCCGAAGGCCTCGCGCAGCCGCAGGATCAGGTCGTCGAGGCGGCCGGAACTCATCGGGTCGAGCCCGGCGCTGGGTTCGTCGAGGAAGATGACGGCGGGGTCGAGGGCCATCGCCCGGGCGATGCCGGCGCGTTTGGCCATGCCGCCGCTGATCTCGGAGGGGAGCTTGTCCATCGCGTCGGCGAGGCCGACGAGCGCCAGCTTGTATTCGGCGAGCTGGCGGATCTCCTGGCGGCTCGCCGGCAGGAACTCGCGCATCGGCATCTCGATGTTCTCGCGCAAGGTGAGCGAGGAGAAGAGCGCGGCGCCTTGGAACAGGAAGCCCGTCCGCCGGAGGATGTCCTGCCTTTCCCGGCCTTGCGCCGTCGCGAGGTCGACGCCCATGAGCGTGGACCTGCCCCCGAGGGGAGCGTCGAGCCCGCCGAGCGCGCGCATCAGCGTGCTCTTGCCGCAGCCGCTCGGCCCGACGATCGCCAGGATCTTGCCCGGCGCGAGCGACAGGTTGAGGCGGTCCATGATGACGGTGTCGCCATGGCCGATCGCGAGGTCGGCGCAGGTGAGGATGTCGTCGGGCGCGCTCACAGGTCGAAGAGGTTGAAGATCACCGCGAAGACGGCGTCGGAGATCACGATGAAGGTGATGCCCAGCACCGCGGCGGACGTGGCCGCCTCGCCGACGCCAAGGGCGGAACGCTTGGCGACCGAGCCGCGGTAGCATCCGGCCCAGGCGGCGATGAAGCCGAAGGCCACGGATTTGATGAAGCCGACGAGGAAGCTCTTGAAGGTGATGGCGCGCACCGCCTGCGTGAGGTACTGTTCGACGCTGAGGTCGCCGGCGCAGGCGACCACCATGCCGCCGAAGACGCCGATGAAGGTCGCGAAGACGCCGAGCAGGGGCACCATGAGGGTGACGGCGAGGATGCGCGGCAGGGCGAGGTACTCCACGGGATTGATGCCCAGGGCCCGCAAGGCGTCGGTCTCCTGGCTGAGGTTCATGCTGCCGAGCTGGGAAGCGAAGGCGGTCGAGGTGCGTCCGCAGGCGATCACGCCCGTCATGAGGGCGCCCATTTCGCGCGTCATCGCGAGCGAGACGAGGTTCGCGACATAGACCGTGGCGCCGACCTGGCGAAGCTGGATCAGGCCGACGTAGGCCATGATGAGGCCCGTCAGGAAGCCGAGCAGGGCGACGATGGGAAGAGCGTCGACGCCGGCGGTCTGCAGCTGCAGCGTGAAGTCGCTCCAGTTCACCTTGGCCCGGCCGACGAGCATCCGGAGAAAGCCCCAGGCGGTGTGGCCGATATGTTCGAAAGCGCGCCCCCAGGAGCCGCCGCTCTCGACGCCCCAGCTGCCGAAGGTATCAAGGAAGTTCGTCTCGACGGCCTCGACCCGCTCGTTCGAGGCTTTTTCGGCCATCAGCACGAGGGATTGCAGGCGGACGGGCAGGTTCGAGAGGTCGAGCTGCCGGATATTCTTGAAGTTGGCGTAAAGCCAGGCGGGCAGGGAGGAGTCGAAATCGCCGAGGTCTTGGGCGACGACTTTGGCGCGGTCGCCTTTGATGACGATCTCGGGGAGCGCTTGGTCGTGTTTCCAGGAGCCGCCGACCGTGACCAAGGCGGTGCCATCGGCCAGGACTTCCGTCCGAGCAAAAGGCGAGCCTGTGGGCGCGTGGGACATCCTGACAGTCAAATACTTGGGCGACCCGTTGTTCACAAGTCAGAAAGGCGTGGACGGCCCCGAACGGACGCTGTTTGCTGTCGGTTCCGCCATGCCGCTTACCCGTCTCATCGCCTTCGCCATGACCGCCGTCGCCGCCCGGGCGGTCGAAGCGCCGGCCGTGCCTGCTCCGCGATCCGTCTGGGTCGTCTCGATCACCGAGGAGAACGACAAGTTCGCGCCGAAGAACAAGGATCGCTACTACACCCAGGGCCTCAAGGTCGCGATCAATCGCGGTGACCACACCTTCTTCTCGCTCACCCAGGAGATCAATACGCCGTCCGATACGAGCAACCCCAATCCGTCGCTCGACGACATGCCCTATTCGGGCGCGCTTTACCTTGGCTGGGGTTACGGGGCGATCCTCGACCGCGGCGGCCGCCGCGACTGCCTCTTCTCCGTGGAGGCCAAGCTGGGTGTCATCGGTCCTTCCGCCGGCGGGGAGACGATCCAGAACAAGTTCCATGACCTCATCGGGACGCCCCCGGCCGCCGGCTGGGGCACCCAGGTTCCGGATGAGTTCCTCATCAACATCGATGCGGAATTCCGCCGGCGTTTCGACTTGGACTCCAGCGGCCGGGGTTATCGCGACCTGATCGCGCGCGGGGTGGTCGAGCTTGGCACGATGCGCACCGAGGTCCTCGTCGGAGCCCAGCTGCGCTGGGGGCTGAACCTGGACAAGTCATGGGGCCATTCCTACATCCGTCACTCCAACGGTTACGACCCGGTCGATGCCCTCCGGTCGCCGGACGCCCGTCCGGATTTCGCCTATTGGGCCTTTGTCGACACGCAGCTCGAGGTGGTCGTCCGCAACTATGCCACGGACGGCACCCATTTCCGCGAATCCCGCGGCGTGACCCGGTCGCCGGTCGTGCTGCAATGCGCCCTCGGCACCACGTTCCAGCTCCGCGGGTGCTCGGCGACCTATTTCCTCGCTATTCGCACCAAGGAGTTTGAAACCCAGGCCGACGCCCATTTCTTCGGAGGTCTCAAGGGTCAATTCCTCTTCTGAACATGTCCGCCATCGCCGTCGTCGACGTAGGGTCGAATTCCATCAAGGTGGCCGTCGTGGCCGAGCAGGACCGTCGCGAGCTGGGTCGGCGGACCGAATCCGTACGCCTGCAGCAGGAGGGCAATCCTTCCGATCCGCTGCCGGCTGACGCGCAGGAGGCCGCCGCCGCCGCCATCGGCCGGCTGCTCGATTTCGCCCGTACCAAAGGCGCGACCCGCTTCACCGTGCTCGGGACCAGCGCCGTCCGGGAATGCGCCAATCGACAGGCCTTCGCCGAAAAAGTCCGCGCGGTGACAGGCGTGCCCCTCACCATCGTCTCCGGCGAGGTCGAGGCCCGGCTCGCCGGCGCCGGCGTGCGGACCGATCCCGCTTACAAGGCGTACGCGAACATCATGGCCTTCGACCTCGGCGGCGGCAGCCTGGAGGTCACCGCGCTCCGGGGGTCGCACTATGTTCTCGCGCGCAGCTTCCCGTTGGGCTCCGTCCGCATGACCAACGGCTACCTGCGTGGCGGCGCCGGCGTCGTGGACGAACTGGACCAAGCCTCCATCCGCACGCACCTCCTGGGCGTGCTCCAGACCGTCATCCCGGCCGGCGCGGCGGAGAATTACCTCATCATCGGGGCCGGCGGCGCCTTCGCGGCGATCGCGCTTCACCTGGAGGCCGTGGGCGAACCCCCGGTCGGCGGTCGCCTGCCCGTCCTGCGCATCCGTGAGCTGCGCGATCAGCTCTGCGCCCTCGATATCGAAGGCCGCCGCAAGGTCCCCGGCATCCCGGCGGACCGCGCCGACATCATGCCGGCCGCGCTGATCACCCTCTGCGTCCTGGCCGACCTCACCGGCGCCGAAGCCTTCCATCTCTCCCACCGCGGCGTCCGGCATGGGATGGTCGAACTCATGCTCGGGCCTTCGAAGGAACACCTCTGACCATGCCCCGCCTCCTTGCCCTTTTGCTTTCCGTCGTCGGACTTTGCGCGGCCCCCGAGACCGGCAAGGTCCTCGCGGTGTCCGCCGACGGTTGGGCGAAGATCGCCCCGGCCAAGGGCGAGGTCGCCGTCCTTCGACGTTTCTCCGAGGGTGACCGCAAGGTCGGTTGGGTCGGCCGCCTCGTCCGTTACGAAGTCGTGACGGAAGGCGCCGAGTCGCAGGCCCGTGGCGTCGTCTCGGCCGAGCCGGAGGAGCTTCGGCAGGTGGCCGAAGTCACGGACACCTTGCGTCGCGAGACCGCGGACAAAGGACGGCTGGTGACCCGCATGCCCAACGAACTGATGCCGAACATGGCCTTGTGGGACCAGGACGGCCGTCTCGTCCGGAAGAAGGATTTCCTCGGTCATCCGCTGGCCTTGAACTTCGTCTTCACCAGCTGCCGGGTCGCCCGCATGTGTCCCGCGTCCACCGCCTGCATGAAGCAGCTCGGCGATGCGTTGGCCCGGTCCCCGGGCGCCGCCGAGGTACGCCTGCTGACCATCACCTTCGACCCCGAGAC
This sequence comes from uncultured Klebsiella sp., assembly GCA_964643215.1. Taxonomy (GTDB): domain Bacteria; phylum Verrucomicrobiota; class Verrucomicrobiia; order Opitutales; family UBA953; genus UBA953. Next base: position 11,668 of record CAZXSI010000022.1, read on the forward strand.
CGACACGCCCGGCGTCCTGCGCGCCTATGCCGACGGCTACGGCATCGACCATGCGCGGCACCGCTTCCTCACCGGGGACCCCGGCCAGATCAAGGACCTGATGCGTCACTACGGCATCCAGACGGTGCGTGACGACGGCACGATCGTGCACAACGCCGCGCTCATCGTGATCAGTCCCGAAGGCCGCATCGCCTACCGGAGCGAAGGCCCTTCCTTCGACGCCGAGGACGTCGCGGCCCGGCTGCTCCGGCTCTCCGGCACCGCGGGCACGAAATCCCGATGACGCCGCGCCGCCAGACCTTGGTCATCAGCCTGCTCGCCGTGGCGGGTTTCTTCGGCCTGCGCGCCTTGCCTGACACCCAATGCGCTTTCCTGCACGCCGACCACCAGCCGGTCGTCGTCGACGGCGTCGAGTTCTGCGGGCTTAACGAAGAGGCCAATTTCTATTCGCCGAAGGCCCTCCGCTTCCCGGTCGAACTCAAGGTCGGGCTCTCTCCGGACGGCGCCAAGGGCGAGCTCCGGCTGCTCAAGGACGATGGTCACCCTTATTACGCCCATGAGGTGGCAATCTCGCATACCCGGAAGGTCCACCTGCACCTCCGTCAGGTCGGCGGCGCCCGCGCCTACGCCCATCTTCATCCCGTGCCAGGTGACGACGGTTTCTGGCGCTTCGACGTGCCGTCGTCGTTGCGCGGCGCCGACCTCGAGGCGTATGTCGACTTCGCCGACGTCCGCACCTCGCGCGTGATGCTGGCCCAGGCCGAGGTCAAGGCGACGTCCGCCTTCGATGCCTTCGTCGCGCCCCCGCGTAATCTCATCGTCTCGCTGCAGGCTTCTTCGACGCAGGCGGGCGCATCGGCCACCTTGCGCGTCAAGCTCTCCGGCCCCGAAGGCAAGCCGCTCAAGCTGCTGCCGATCATGGGCGCGCTGGGCCATGCGGTCGTCCTCTCCGCCGATCGCCCGCATGCCGGCTACGCGCACATGCATCCGACGCTGGAGGGAGGCGAGTACGCCCCCGATCCCACGCTGGCCTTTCGCCTCCGCCTGCCGCCGGCCGGGACTTATGACGTCTGGTTGAACCTCAACGACGGCCGGGAAGAACTCCTGCGCACCACGTTGGTCGTCACGCCTTGAGCTGACGGAAGTAGGCCACCGTCTCGGCCAGCCCGGCGCTGACGGAAGACCGCGGCTTCCAGCCGGCGGCCAGCAGGCGTTCGGTGGAGGCGAGCGAATGGCGGACATCGCCGGCGCGGGGCGGGAGGTGCTCGATCCTCGATTTCGAACCGGTCAGCCGGATGATCTCCTCCGCCAGCGCGAGGATGGACCGGCTGCTGCCGTAGCCCACGTTGTAGGTGCCGGCCATCGTGCGCGAGGCGCCTGCGTAGGCGAGGGCGCCGACGATGTCCGCGACATGGATGAAGTCACGCGTCTGGCCGCCGTCGCCATGGATGCCGATCGGCTCGTCGCGGAGGGCTTGGGCGATGAAGATGGGCACGGCCGCGGCGTAGGCCGAGCGGGGATCCTGGCGCGGGCCGAAGACGTTGAAGAAGCGCAGGCTGGTCGTGCCGAGTCCGCGCGACAGGCGGTATTCTTCCAGCAGGCGTTCGCCGGCGAGCTTGGTCTCGGCGTAAGGCGATTTCGGCTCGGGCGGCATCGATTCCAGCTTCGGTACCGTCGGGTTGTCGCCGTAGATCGCGGCGGAGGAGGCCAGGACGACCTTGCGGACTCCGGCGGCCGCGGCGGCCGCCAGCACGCGCCTGGTCCCCTCGGTGTTGAGCTCGGCGCACTCCGCCGGTTTCGCGACGGACTCGGGCACCGAGATCATCGCGGCGAGGTGGTAGACCTCCTCGGCGCCGGCGATGGCCGCAGGCAAGGCCGCATCGTCGAGGATGGAGCCTCGGAGGAAGCGGCAGGCGACGCCCTCCAGGTTGCGGGCGAAGCCGCTGCGCAGGTCGTCCAGGACGGTGACTTCCGCCTGCGGCGCGAAATGTCGGGCCAGATGCGAGCCGATGAACCCGGCGCCGCCGGTGATGAGGATGCGTCGGCTCATGCGTGGGCGACCAGCGCCCGCATGGCGGGCAGCTGGGCCTCGATGGATTCGACCAGCTTGAACTGGGTGCGGGCGCGGTCGAGGTTGTGCGTGGGTCGCTTGATCTTGAAGTAGGTGTCGCCTTCGAGCCAGTCGGTCAGGAAGCGCAGGCCGATCTCGAGGGTGATCAGCTTGCCGGCGAAAGGCAGGAGTTCCTTCTCCTTCGGCGTGAGGAAGCCCCCGGCGGACGCGAGGTAGCCTTTGACCAGGGCCTCGAACATCGGGAACTGCATCCGGACCTTGGCCAGGTCCGTCTCGTCCTCCGCCGCCGGCGAGGTCGAGGTGCGCACGAGGTCGCCGAAGTCATACAGGACCGAGCCGGGCATGACCGTATCGAGGTCGATCACGCAGACGCCTTCCTGGGTGACGTCGTCCAGCAGGACGTTGTTCAGCTTCGTGTCGTTGTGCGTCACGCGTTCGGGCAGGCCGCCGTCGCGCAGGGCGTCGACGACCACGCCGACCTCATGGGCGCGGGCGAGCGCGAAGGCGATTTCCGGGACCGCGAGCGCGGCCCGGCCATGGGCGTCCTTGGCCAGCGCCTCCTGGAAGCGCGCGAAGCGCGACGGCGTATGATGGAAAGCTGGGATGGTCTCGTGCAGGCGTCCGCCGGGGAGGTCGGCCAGGAGGGCTTGGAAGGCTCCGAACGCCTTGGCGGCCGCGTAGGCCTGTCCGGGCGAGCGGACCACGTCATGGCCGGTCGCGCCTTCGATGAAGTGGTAGCAACGCCAGCGATTGCCGGCGGCATCGATGTGCCAGGCCCGGCCGGACTTGGTCGGGATGAGCCGGAGGGTGCGTCGATCGGCGTCCGGCGCACCGGAGCGCTTCAGCTTGGCGTAGGCGTGGGCGCAGACGCGCTCCACGTTGGCCATGAGTTCGTCCGGCCGGCGGAAGACGTTATGGTTGATGCGCTGCAGGACGTAGCGGGCGGGGGCGCCGCCCGGTTTCATGTCCACCTTATAGGTGTCGTTGATATGGCCGCTGCCGTAGGGGGAGGCCGCGAGGAGCTCGCCGGCGAGGTCGAACTCGCGCGCGATCGCCATGGCGTCATGTCCTGCGGAGGCGTTCATCGTCAGGTCCAGAGCGGGGAAGGGTAGGCGCCGCTGCTCACCTGCCGGGCGATGCTGGCCTGGACCACCGGCTTGTCTTCGCGGTAGGTGACGCCGAACCAGGCGGAATCGGAACGCAGCACCTGGCAGCTGGCCTGTCCGGAGCGGATCAGGCTGCCGACGGACATCGGGATGTAGGATTCGCTCTTCAGTTCGGCGCCTTTGGCCGCGAGGAAGGCGCGGAAGTCGGCCTCCAGCTGGGGGAAGATCGCCGGGGTGAAGCCCCACATGTTCATGGAGACGGGCTCTTCGCCGGTCAGGGCGACGACCTTGCCGTCGTCGCCGCGGTGCTCGGCGCCGCGGGCCAGCTTGGCGATCTTCGTGAGTTCCTGGATGTCGGTCAGCTGGCCGGCGACGTCGGTCTGGCAGACGCCCCGGGCGACGGTGCCGTGTTCCGAGAGCGTGTTCCTCAGCGTGAAGCCGACCATCGCGTAGGCCGTGGAGTCGTTGGTGAGCGCCGTGAGGTACCGTCCGAGGACGGCGTAGGAACCGCGGCCGTAGAAGTCGTCGGCGTTGATGACCGCGAAAGGCGTGCGGACGGCGTCGCGGGCGCAGAGGATCGCATGCGTCGTACCCCAGGGTTTTTCACGTCCGGGCGGCGCCGAGAAGCCCGCGGGGAGCTTGTCGATGGTCTGGAAGGCGAAGCCGACGTCGATGCGGCCCGCGAACTTCGCCGCGATCCGTTCGCGGAAGTCCTGCTCGAAGTCCGGCCGGATGATGAACACGACCTTCCCGAAGCCGGCCCGGAGCGCGTCGAAGACCGAATAATCGAGGATGGTCTCCCCGGCCGGCCCCATGGGGTCGATCTGCTTGAGGCCGCCGTAGCGGCTGCCCATGCCGGCGGCGAGGACGAGGAGGGTGGGCTTCATGTCAGAGCGATTTGCGGAGGCGGGCGATGACGTCGGCCTTGAGCCGGTCGATGAAGCCGGTCGCGTAGGCGACGGGGTCGAGCGTGTCGTCCTGGACGAGGGGCGTCAGGTCCATCGCCCACTGCATGGCGGTTTCCTGGTCGGTGGCGTGCGCGTTGCTGAAGGTCGCGTTGGCGGTGCGACGACCGAGGACGGCGAGGTCGTAGCGCTTGCCGCCGGCGATCTGGGTGGCGAAGACCTCGTTGAGGGCGCGGGCGAGCTCGGGGCGGTCCGAGACCGGCATCGGGGTCTTCTCGCTGTCGACGAGCCAGTCGAGGTCCCGCCAGACTTCGCAGCCGTAGACTTTCTTCGGCCGGTCCGCCCTGGGCAGCTGGCGTAAGGCTTCGAGGCAGCGGAGCGCGCAGCCGACGTGGGTATCGTGCTTGTCGGCGAGGTTGTGGAGGTAGACCACCTCCGGGCGGCTCGCCTCGAGGATGCGGCGAAGGTCGTCGCGGACGGCGGTCTGCCGCGCGTCGCGGACGGCGGCGCTGCCGAAGCCCAGCTGGGCGATGAAGGAATACTGTCCAATCACGGCGGCGGCCTCCTGCTCGCGGACGCGTTCGGCCGCGATCTCGTCATCCGTCCAATCCTTGAACTTGCCGGCCCGCGAAGAACCCCGTCCGTCGGTGATGGTCACGCCGCCGAACCAGCGGTCGGTCCGGTCGTAGCAGGCGAGGATCCCGTGGAAGGCCATGAATTCCAGGTCGTCTTGGTGCGCGCCGATCCCGAGGTGGGTGGTGCGCCGGAGGGCGTCCGGGCCGGGGAGTCCGTCCGGAACCACGATGCGCGCGAGCGGGTTGAGGGGGATCATCGGCGAAGGGCGGGAAGGGAGGCGGCGGCGATGGCCTGGCCGTGGCGCTTATCTTTCTCGTCAGGCACGACGAGGTCGATGCGAAGTTCGGGGAATTCGTCCCGCAGGACCGCGCGGGCCTGTTCGATGATGACGGTACCGCCTTGGCCCGAGGTGACGCGTCCCATGATCAGCAGGCAACCGACCTCGTAGAAGCTGGCGAAATGGGCGATCGCGTAACCGAAGGCGAGGCCGATGGCTTCGTAGACCCGCCAGGCCCGCGGATCGCCGGCGGCCATGAGGCGCTGGAGTTCCTCGAGTTGTTCGGGGAGGCGCATCGCGGGCGGCAGGACGATGCCGGCGAGGGGCAACAGGCGGCCGACGCCTTGCTGGCTGAAATATTGGACCGCGCAGCCCCGGTCGCCAGACCATTCGTCGGCGGGGCCGTTCGGGCGGTAGTCCACGGGCACGAAGGCCAGTTCGCTCAGCCAGTTGGTGAGGTTGCCTGCCTGGTCGACGTAACCGGCGGCCACGCTGGTGCCCATGGCCACGCCCAGCACGGCGTTGCGGCCGAGGGACATCGAGCCGGCCAAGGCCGTGACGTCGCCGTCGTTGAGGACCTCGAAAGGCACGCCGTAGGATTTGGCGAGGTCGAGGAAGAGGTCGCGCACCTGCGCATCGAAGACCGCGGGATCCGTGATGCCGCGGAACAGCGAAGCCACGCGGACCTTGTTGTTCACGTAGACTCCGGCGGAAGATCCTCCGATGGCGTCGACCCTCGGGAGATGGCTCGCGGCGAGGTCGAGCGAGTGGCGGATGCCGGCCAGATGATAGGCGGGGTCGGCCTGGAAGTAAGGATCCCACTTCACTTCCTCGGAGAAGACGACCTTGCCGTCGATGAGCGCGGCGCACTTGCGGTCGGAGCCGCCCAGATCGAAGCCGATGCGGCATCCGGCGAGATGGCGTCCGAGCGGCAGGTGGGCGGTCGAGGCGACGGGCAGGGCGGACGGCTCGACCGCGCGGAAGGTCAGCGGCCCTTCGAAGACCTTGCGGAAGAAGTCGGCGTCGAACGCGCGGGCGCCGGCGGAGGAGTAATCGGCCTGCAGGCGTTCGGCGAGCGGCCGGGCCTCGGGACCACAGAGCAGGATCTCCTCGGCGCCGCGCGCCCAGAGCAGGAACTTCACCGTTCGCTCGACGTGCAGATACGTCGATGCATCGTCGACGCCGCGGGCCAGCACGTGGGTGCGAAACAGCGAGGCCGTCCCGTCGGCGCGACGGAGCGCGATCGTGAGCCCGGATGAGCCGGCCGTCGCGGCGCAGCGGCGAAGAAAGGCGCGCGTCCAGAGGGCCGCGGGCACGAGGCCGGGGTCGATGGCGGAACGGTGGCGAGGGGCGACGTCCATCTGCCTGTCAGAGGGCCCGGGCGGCCGCCGCGTCGAGGTGGAAGGTGCAGGCGGGGTGCCGTTGGAGCCAGGTGGCGGGGCATCCGGCCGAAGGCGCTTCCTTGACGGCCCTGCGCACGATCTCGGCCTTGGCTTCGCCGAAGGCGATGAGCTCGATCCGGCGGGCCTCGAGGATCGTCGCGACGCCCATCGTCAGGGCGCCGTGCGGCACTTGGGCGAGATCGCCGAAGAAGACGGAATTATCGCGGCGGGTAACCTCGTCGAGATGGACCCAGCGGGTGCGGCTGTCGGCGGCCGAAGGCGGTTCGTTGAAGCCGATGTGTCCGGTGCGGCCGATGCCGAGGATCTGCAGGTCGATGCCTCCGGCCGCGCGGATGGCGTCCTCGTATTCGGCGCAATGCCTCGCGGCGTCCTTCGTCAGGCCGTCGGGGATATGGATATTGGCGGCCGGGATGTCCAGGTGGCGGAAGAGATTCTCCTCCATGAAGCGGCGGTAGGACTGCGGATGCGTCGGGCCGAGGCCTTCATACTCGTCCAGGTTGAACGTCAGCACCGAACGGAAGCACACTTTCTCCTCACGGTGTAGGCGGATGAGTTCGGCGTAGAGAGGGAGCGGCGTCGAGCCGGTCGCGAGTCCCAGGACGGTGGGCTTGCCCGATTTCGAGCGTATCTCGATCAGGTCGGCTATCTCCCGGGCGATCGCCTGCGCGGCGGATTGTTTGTCGGGGTGTAGCCGGGTCGCGATCATCTTAGCCGAGCGTGGCGAGCATGCGCGCGATCTCGTCGCGCTTGGCCTTGGCTTCGTCGAGCTGCTTGCGGGCGCCGTCGAGGATCTTGGGCGGCGCCTTCGAGACGAAGGCTTCGTTGGTCAGCTTGGCTTCGCCGGCGGCGACGGCCTGCTCGAGCTTGGCGAGTTCCTTGGCGAGGCGGACCTTCTCGGCGGCGACGTCGACCGTCCCGGACAGTTCGAGCAGCACGGTGCCCAGCGAGGTGAGCGCGCCCGTGCGGTCACCCGCGGAGTCGGCGAAGGCGATCTCGGCCAGTCCGGCCATGCTGCCGAGCTTGTCGCGGTTCGACTGGAGCAGGGTCCGGGCCGCCGCGTCCTTGGCGACGATCGTGACGACGGAGTCGCGGCGGGTCGCCTGGTTGGCCTGGGATTTGAGTCCGCGGACCGTGGCGACGAATTCTCGGAGCAGGGCCACGTCGGCGACCTTGGCGGCGCTGAGCTTGATGCCGTTCTCGCGCAGGACGCGGAGCAGGTCGCCGCCGGAACCGGTATGGTGGTCCTGGATGAAATCCTTCTCCGTGCCGTAGCCGAGCAGGTGCCAGAGCTCTTCCGAGATGAACGGCGCGACCGGGTGGAGGAGCAGGAGGAACTGGCGGAGGACGAGGTCCTGGACGGCGAGGCAGTTGTCGACGAGGGCGGGGTCCCTGAGGCGGGCCTTCGAGGCTTCGACGTACCAGTCGCAGAAGTCGCCCCAGAAGAAGGCGTAGAGTCCTTGCGCATAGGCGGTGAACTCGTGTTCGTCCAGGTTCTTGGCCGTGCTGTCGGTCAGCTCGGCGAGGCCTTGGAGGATCGCGAAGTCGTCGTCGTCCAGCTGCGACGCCTTGAGGCGGCCGACCACGGCGGCGAGCGCCGAGTTGTCGGCCATCGGGCCGGACATCTGCCGGAAGCGCGCGGCGTTCCAGAGCTTGTTGCAGAAGTTGCGGCCTTGGCCGACGCGATCCTCGTCGAAGAGGATGTCCTGGCCCTTGGGCGCGATGGACAGCAGGCCGAAGCGGAGGCCGTCGGCGCCGAACTTGGCGATGAGGTCGAGCGGCTCGGGCGAGTTGCCGAGCGACTTCGACATCTTGCGGCCGAGCTTGTCGCGGATGATCCCGTTGAAGTAGACGCGCTTGAACGGGATGCGCTGGCGGATCTCGTCGTCGGTGAGCGTCTTCTTCTCCGGTCCGTGGAGTTCGAGGCCGGCGATGATCATGCGGGCGACCCAGAGGAAGATGATGTCGGGACCCGTGGCGAGGGCGCCGGTCGGATACCAGTGCTTGAGCTCCTCGGTCGTCTCGCCGGGCTTGCGCCAGCCGATGGTCGCCAGGCACCAGAGCCACGAGGAGGCCCAGGTGTCGAGCACGTCGGGATCCTGCTCCCAGTTCGCGGCGTCGGCCGGGGCGGCGAGGGAGACGTGCAGGTTCTTCGGGTCGTTGCGATCGGCGCCCTTGCGGTACCAGACCGGGATGCGATGGCCCCACCAGAGCTGACGGCTGACGCACCAGTCCTGGATGTTCTCGAGCCAGTGGAGATAGGTCTTCGTCCAGCGTTCCGGGTGGAACTTGATGATGCCCGCGGTGACGGCGCGCTTGGCTTCGTCGATCTTCGGGTAGCGGATGAACCACTGTTCGCTGAGGCGGGGCTCGATCGGCACGTCGGCGCGTTCGGAGTAGCCCACCGTGTTCTCGTAGGGTTCGGTCTTCACCAGCGCGCCGAGTTCCTCGAGGAGCTTGGCGGCCATCCCGCGGGCCTTGAAGCGTTCCACGCCGGCGAGCGGTCCCGCGTCGGCGTTCATCGTGCCGTCGGGGTTCATCACGTCGATGACCGGGAGATCATGACGCTTGCCGATGTCGAAGTCGGTGCGGTCATGGGCCGGGGTCACCTTCAGGACGC
>CAZXSI010000023.1:0-20276 GCA_964643215.1 uncultured Klebsiella sp.
TGGCGCCGCGTCAGCCGTTGCCCAACATCTCCGAAGACGATCTCATCGATCTCGCCGGCGGAGCGACCGTGCTGCTCGCCAAGGAACTGGTGGCCAAGGGCATGGTGAAGAAGGCGCTCTGGACCCCGCCGGTCGCGGAAGCCCTCGTCGATGACGGCACCGAATCCCGCGAAGCCCGCTGGAACCTGCGCTCGGTGACGTTCCAGCGCAACGAATGCGGCTGCGAGGTCTCCGTCGGGCGGAGGAAGCTCTGCGTCCACTCCGTGGCGGCCTACCTCGTCCTCGCCGCCAAGGAGGGCTACATCAAGCCCGAGACATTGGCGCCGCCGAAACCGGCCGCGCCGCCCGGCAAACCGCCGGCGGCGACTTCGACCAAGGAAAAGACGGCGGACAACAGGAAGGAAAAGTCAAAGGAAGCGGAGACGACCCCGGCAGGACCCCGGCTCAAATCCCTCACTCTCTCGGAAAAACGCGGCACGCCCATCGAGGTGCGTTTCATCGTTCCTCCCAACATCGCCACGGCCGCCGCGCGCGACGAGATCATCTGCCGCCTCGAGCTCCGCGTCGACGGCGCGCAGGTCGCGCCCGAGAACCTCGACCGCAGCAAGGCCTGGACCATCGAGCCGGACACGGTGTTCTTCCTGGCGATCCTCGAGAACCTCTGCCACGGCAAGCTCCAGGGCATCCTGCCCCTCACCCGCCGCCACCTCCGCCAGCTCCTCGCGATCGGCAAGGGGCTGAGGATCTTCCGCATGGCCAACGCGCCCGAGACCCCGCTGTCCTGGGACGGCGACCAGCTCGACAAGGTCCACGAACACCTCGACGAGCCCGTCGCCACGCCGCAGACCAACGCCGCCGGCGAAGCGCCCGACGACGGCCCCGAGGAACAGGAAGTCCGCTCGCAGGAACGCGGCCGCGACGACCGTCCGTGGGTCGACGGCTCGATGAAGTGGCTGCGCATCCGCCTGCCCCAGCAGTCCTCCGGCCCCGTGGCCGAGCTGCGCGACGTGCTCCAGCGCAGCGGCTTCACCCTCGAGACGACCACCCGCGAATGGTACCTCGCCGGCACGATCCAGGTGCTCAACTTCCTCGCGCGCCATCACAAGCTGCTGATGACGGACAACGACGCGTTCTTCACGCACAACCTCTCGCACTCCCTGCGCAACGTCGACCTCGCGAAGGCGAAGTGCGACGCCTCCGAGGAGAACGACGGCTTCCGCTTCGCGATCGGCATCGACCCCGAGGGCAAGTCCCCGAAGGTCATCCAGGAGGCGCTGTCGAGCGGCCGCATGTTCTTCTACACCGACCAAGGCCCGCGCCTCATCACGCCCGAGCTCATGGAGTCGATCCGCAACGCCCAGCGCCGCATCACCGGCGAGGCCAAGCGCGACGTCGACCTGGACCTCAACCTGAAGATCGGGTACGCCGACCTCGCGAGCGCCGACGCGATCGCCGAGGAGCTGCAGGCCGCCTTCGCGCCGCCGGAGACCTGGAGCCAGCGCTCCTCCGCGATCCGCAACCTCTCGAAGCTGCAGCCCGCGCCCATCCGCGAGGAGCTCGGCAAGATGCTCCGCATCTACCAGCAGGTCGGCGTGGCCTGGCTCTGGCACATCCATAACCATTCCCTCGGCGGCCTGCTCGCCGACGAGATGGGCCTCGGCAAGACCGTGCAGGCCCTGGCGTTCATGGAAGCCCTGCGCCAGCACCGGCCCGAGGACGGCCCCTGCCTCGTCGTCTGCCCGGCTTCGCTCGTCGAGAACTGGCGCCGCGAGGCCCGCCGCTTCACGCCTTCGCTCAAGGTCCTCGCCCACCACGGCCAGAACCGCTTCACCGCCCAGGAATACCTGCAGCGGTTCGACCTGGTCATCACGTCCTACGGCACGCTCTCGCGCGACATCGGGGCCTTCTCCACCCTCACGTGGGGCGCCGCGATCTGCGACGAAGGCCAGAACATCAAGAACCCGCGCGCCCAGGCCGCCAAGGCCGTCAAGCAGCTCGTCGCGAAGGGCCGCTACATCCTCACGGGCACGCCGGTGGAGAACTCGCTCGAGGACCTGCGCTCGCTGTTCGGCTTCCTCATGCCGGGCTACCTGCCCAAGCCCGAGGAACGCGTCCAGGCCGAGGAACGCAAGTGGCACGACGACCGTCTCCTGCAGATGGCCGCGCCCTACATCCTGCGCCGCTCCAAGGCCGCGGTCGCGCCCGAGCTGCCCGCGAAGATCGAGCAGATCGTCTACTGCGACTTCGAGGACAACCAGAAGAAGATCTACGACGAGATCCTGGAGTCCACGCGCCAGGAGATCTTCGAGATGGAGATGGGCGGCGCCACCCAGGCCCGCATCCAGATGGCGGCCTTCAACCAGCTGCTGCGCCTCCGCCAGATCTGCGCCGACCCGCGCATCCTCGACCCGAAGATGGAAGAGGGCGACTCGGCCAAGCTCCAGGCGTTCCTCGAGCTGGTCGAGGAATCCAAGGACGCCGGCCACCGCATGCTGGTCTTCTCCACCTTCGTCACCGCGCTGCAGCTGCTCAAGGAGGCCCTCGAGGACCGCGACGTCCCCTACTGCTACCTCGACGGCTCCACCAAGGACCGCCAAGGCGTCTGCGACACCTTCAATTCCACGCCGTCCATCCCGGTCATGCTGATGTCGCTCAAGGCGGGCGGCACCGGCCTGAACCTCACCGGCGCCGACACGGTCATCCACTTCGACCCGTGGTGGAATCCCGCCGCCGAGGCCCAGGCCACGGACCGCGCCCACCGCATCGGCCAGACCCGCACCGTCACCAGCATCAAGCTGATCGCGGCCGGCACCATCGAGGAACGCGTCATGGAGCTCCAAAAGTCCAAGTCTGAGATGTTGCGTAAGCTCCTGACCGAATCAGACTCCGTCTCGTCCGGCCTCAGCCTTGACGTCATCAAGGACCTCCTCCGCAAGGACTAACCCCTCATGCTTTCCACCCTCATTCGCCGCAACAAGCCCCGGAGCGAGATGTCGTTCCTGGAGCATCTCGACGACCTCCGCGTGTCCCTCATCCGCGTGGTGTTCGTCTTCGCCATCGGGATGGTCACCGCCCTGATCTTCTACCGCGAGACCCCCGCCCTGCTCAGCCTGCCGCTCGAATGGGCCAAGCACCCTGAGACCTCCCCGCTGGCCTTCGCGCTGAGCGCGCCCGGCCCCGGGCTCGTGAACATGGGCGAGCTCAAGGAATTCACCTTCATGGGCGTCTGGAAGGTGCTGATGTACGCCGCCTTCGGCGTCGGCGTGGCCGTCGCCTCGCCGGTCTTCCTCTACGAGACCGCCCGGTTCGTCGGCCCGGCCCTGACCGAACGTGAGAAACAGGGCCTGGTCCCCTTCTGCGGCGCGGCGCTCGTCCTCTTCCTCATGGGCGCGGCGCTGGCGTTCTACTGGCTCAGCCCGATGTCCATCCAGATCTGGCAGCATTTCGCCGAGGGCATGAAGATGGAGGTCACCTGGCAGGCCTCCGACTACTACGCGTTCGTCGTCATGATGTGCCTGCTGACGGGCCTGACCTTCCAGTTCCCCTTGGCGCTCATCGTGCTGATGTGGCTCGAGCTCGTCCGGCCGCGGACGCTGCTCAAGTCCTGGCGCGGGATGCTGGTCGGGATCATGCTGCTCGTCGCGCTGATCACCCCGATCGCCGAACCGATCTCCCTCCTCGTGATGACCGGGGTGCTCTTCGGCTTCTACCTTGCCGCCGTGGGCGTGGGCACCGTGATCGTGCGCCGCAAGCGTGTCGCGCGCGGCGACAAACCCAACCCGGAAGACGACGACCTGCCGGACGACGATGACGAAGACGATTCCGACGACCGGGACGACCGCCCCCGCCGCTCCAAGCCGGTGACCCCGACCGACAGCACCCCCGCCCCGGCCAAGCCCAAGTCCACGCCTCCGCCCGCCGAAGGCGACCTTTCCTCCCTCGACTAATCCCATGACCCCGCGACTGCTTCTCGCCCTCCTCGCCGTGACCGCCTCGCTGACGGCCCAGACGACCGCCTTCGGCACGAAAGCGACCGAGCCCGCCGCGGCCCCCGCCGCGACGACGGCCGCGCCCGCCGCGGCCGCGCCGGCGAATCCGAAGACCGACAAGGCGGTCGCCGAAGAGGTCGATGATTCGGTCGTCATCACGCCCTTCCGCTCCCTCCCGCTGCCCGAAGCCAAGACGACGCGCACCTTCCAGCTGTCGAAGGTCAACAAGCTCGGCTTCACCGAGACGACGAAGGAACTGCAGCGCCTCTACTCCGCCTTCGCTTCGCAACGCATCATCGACGGCTCTCCGGCCGGCTCGAGCAAGGCGACCGGCCACCTCGCCACGATCAACTACTCCCTGGTGCAGGACCTCGGCGACAACCGCTTCCTCGCGAAGGCCGCCTGGCCGCCCGCCGGCCCCAACGAGGCCCTCGCCGCCGGGGTCGACACGATGGCGATCCTCCTGCTCGAAAAGCCGGCCAAGGTCGGCGATACCGGCAAGATGACGGGCATGCACGTCGGCACGGTGGCCCTTCTCTTCACGGCGAACTACGCCCCCCTCGCCGGGAAACGCCTCACCCTCCGCCGCGAGGCCTTCGTGGAATGCGCCACGCTCGAGGACACCCCGGCCGGGCTCCAGAAGTTCGTGGAGTCGGTCAACGCCGGCCTGGAGATGAGCGCCACCACCAACGAACAGATCTCCTGCAAGAAGTGCGGCGGCCTCGGCTTCACCCGCGAGGCCCAGAAAGGCCAGCTGCTCGACAAGCGCGTGCCCTGCGCCGATTGCGCCAGCAGCGGCAAGGTGATCGTCTCGGTCGAGACGAAGTTCGTCCCCTGAGGTTCGCCTAGGGTCGGCTCCCCGCATCCTGCGCTTGCGCACCGAGGGCTTCGCTCGCACATTGCGGCGTGTCCTCACCGCTGCACGCCGGCCTCGAAGCCCACTTCGCCGCGCTCGAGCAATTCCTCGCCGCGCAGGAACTCGCGTTCGAACCGGAAGTGCGCCCGATGGTGCGCGACGTGCTCGCCCACCCCGGCAAACGGCTTCGCCCGCTCCTTGCCTTCGGTTCCGGCGCCGGCGGCCCGCCGCCGGACGCCCTCGTCCGCGGGGCCGGCATCATCGAACTGGTCCACCTGGCCACCCTGGTCCATGACGACGTCCTCGACGGCGCGGACACCCGCCACGGCAGCGCGACCCCGAACCGCACCCACGGCGCCCACGCGGCGGTCCTTTTCGGCGACGCCCTGTTCGCCCACGCGCTCGTCCTCGCCGCCGACCACCCGACGCCCGAGCTCTGCCGCATCGTGGCCCGCGCGTCCCGCGAGGTCTGCTCCGGCGAGGTCTGCCAGACTTTCTCCCGCGGCCAGGACGACCTCTCGCTGGAAGATTATTACCGCCATATCCGACTGAAGACCGCCGAGCTCTTCGAAGGCGCCTGCCAGGCCGGAGCCCTGCTCGCCGGACGGCCGCCGGAACACGTCGCCGCCTGCTCGCTCTTCGGACGCCACCTCGGCATCGCCTACCAGATCTACGACGACCTCGTCGACCTGCTCCAGGACGACGCCAAGGCCGGCAAGACCCTCGGCACGGACGCCGCCAGCGGCAAGCTGACGTTGCCGATGCTCCTGGAGCGGGAGCGCGCAGGCAAAGGTTTCCTGACCGCGCTGCGGGCCGGCGGCGACGCCCGCCGGCTCATCTCCGCCGAGGCCTGGCGCGAGTGCTTCCGCCGGCTCGATGCCGAGATCGCCGCGGCGGAGCAGGCGCTCGAGCCGGTCGCCGGCTCGCCTTCGCCTTTCTTCCTGCTACGTCTCACGGCCTTCCTGCGCGCGGCCGCCGCCCGCCTGGCCCCGAAGGCATGAAGGTCTTCCGCACGACCGCCGCGGAACGGCTGGCCCTCGCCTTCGTGCTGGGCTGCCTCGCCGCCGCGACGGGCCTCCTCCTGCTCTGGCGCTCGCTCTGATCAGGGAAGGAACCGCTTCGCGTCGAAGCCGCGCGACTTCAAGGCCGCGCGCAGGTCTTCGACGTTCACGACGTCGCCCGGCTTGACGCCGAAATCACGGAACCACCCGGCGCGCATCTCGATCGCGAAGCGGACCTGGTCCGAGGCCGACGAGGTGGTCTCGGTCTCCCGGGCGGCCATGGTCCTGACTTCGAGCACGGTGCCGTCGCGGGCGACGAAGGCGATGTCGAGGTCGAGCGGGGTGTCCTTCATCCAGAAGCCCATCCGCGTCTCCGCGTCGTACATGAAGGCCATGCCTTCGTCGTCGGCGAGCTTCGTCACGCCCATCAGCCCGCGCGCCTTCTCGAGGTCGGTGGCGGCGATGCGCAGGCGCCCGAGCACCTGGCCCATCCGCACCGGAAAACGCGTGTCGAGGCCGAGTTCGGCGGCCGGGGCCGGCGCCGCCCGCTGGCTGTCGCAAGCGACGCAGGCCAAGGCCACGGCGAAGAAAAGCGTCCTGAACATGCCGGATACTGTTCCTGCGATTGCCTCGGTGGCAAGATTCGCTTGCTTCCTCCCGATGGAACGAGACCCGCAAGCCCACTGGCTCGAGACCGAGACGGCCTTGCACTACGCCCGGGCGGCGGTCCGTGTCGGGCTGTGGGCTTCGGAAAAGGTCTTCCTCGCGCGTTATTTCGCGAAGGAACATCGCATCCTCGAGCTCGGTTGCGGCGGCGGCCGGGTCGCCCTCGGGCTGCTGCAGTCCGGCTACGCCGACGTCGTCGCGACGGATTTCTCGCCGGTCATGGTCAGCCTCGCCCGCGCGGTCCTCGCCGACCACGATCCATCGTGGGAACGATGCGTGGAACAGCAGGACGCCACCGCCCTCACCTACCCGGACGCCTCCTTCGATCGCGCGATCTTCGCCTTCAACGGCCTGATGTGCCTGCCGAGCCGCGCCCATCGCCAGGCCGCGCTCCGCTGCATCCATCGCGTGCTGAAACCGGGCGGCCTCTTCCTCTTCACGGCCACCGATCGGGAGAAAGGCGCCAACGCCGCCTACTGGGCCAAGGAGGAACGGCCGGCCGACGTCATCCCGGGCGACCGCTGGCACGAGAGCGAGACGTCGCCGGTCTTCATCCACAGCAGCACCGAGCAGGAAACCCGCGCCGAGCTGTCCGAAGCCGGCTTCACGGTGCTCGAATGTCCGCTGAGCACCGCCGTCGCGGCGGACGGCCCCCTGGTCCGCGAGTTCGCCGGCGAGACGCGCTTCTTCGTCGCCAGAAAGGCTTGAGGGAACCGACCCGCATGGGTCTTGTCGGGATGACCATGCCTTTCTGTCGCGCGCTGCTGCTGACCTTCCTCCTGCCCTTCGCGGCGACGGCCTTGGAACTGCACGTCTCCCCCAAGGGCGACGACCGGGCGAGCGGCCGGGCCGACGCCCCGCTGGCCTCCCTCGAGGGCGCCCGGCTCGCGGTCCGCAGACTGCCCCGCCCGCTGACCGAACCGGTCCGCGTCCTCTTCGCCGAAGGCACCTACCGCATCGATGTCGCCGTGGCCTTCGACGAGAAGGATTCGGGCGAGGCGGGCCGGACCATCAGCTATGAAGCCGCGCCCGGCGCGTTGGTCGTCATTTCCGGCGGAAGGGAACTTCCCGCGTTCACCGCGGACAAGGACGGCCGCTGGAAGCTCCGGCTCCCCGCCGACGTCGAGCCTTTCGAGCAGCTCTGGGTCGGCGCTCGCCGGGCGACCCGCGCCCGCACGGGCAACCCGGGCACCCGTTTCGTCCGCAACCTGGAAAGCGAGAGCCCGATCCCGGGCACGCCCACGCCGCCGGGCTTCACGGAGCAGGTCCTGCGCGTCGACCCCAAGGAACTTTCGCCTTTCGGCGAGGCCAGCCCCGCCGAGGCGCAGGACGCGCTGGTGACGTTCTATCACAAGTGGGATTCGACCCGCAGCCGCGTGGCATCCGCCGACCTCGCCGCCGGCACCCTCACGGTCCGCGGACCCGCGCAGAAAGCGAACACGGCCTTCGACCATCACACCGGGATGGTCATCGAGAACCTGCGCTCGCTGCTCGACGAACCCGGCGAATGGTTCCTTTCCCGCGACCGGGAGCTGACCTACCTTCCCCGCGCCGGCGAAAACATCGGCGGGCGACGCGGCACCTTCCCCGTCGCCGAGAAACTCCTGGCCTTCACCGGCAAACCCGCGGACCAGGTCCGTCATCTCGCTTTCCGCGGCCTGCGCTTCCACCACGCCAAAGGCCTCGCCTCGCTCGCGACAGCGGTCCCGAACCAGGCGGCGGTCCGCACGGTCGACGGCGTGATCACGCTGGAACACGCCCAGCAGGTGGCCTTCGTCGGCTGCGAGCTCGCCCACGTCGGGAGCTACGGCTTCTCCCTGCGCCAGGGCTGCCGCGAGGTGACGGTCGAGAAATGCCTCCTCACCGACCTCGGCGCCGGCGGCGTCAAGGTCGGCACGCTCAACGACGAACCCAGGCCGGCGGACCATACGAGCCATAATCGGATCCATAATAACATCATCCGCGACGGGGGGCTGCTCTTCCCTTGCGCCGTCGGCGTCTGGATCGGCTCCTCCTCCGACAACGAGGTCACCCATAACGAGATCTCGGATTTCTTCTACTCGGCCGTCTCCGTCGGGTGGCGCTGGGGCTACGCGGCCAGCGCCGCCAAACGCAACCGGGTCGAATGGAACCATCTCCACCATCTCGGCAAGGGGCTGCTGAGCGACATGGGCGGCGTCTACACGCTGGGACCGTCCGAAGGCACCTCGGTCAGCCACAATCGCATCCATCACGTGACCTGCTTCACCTACGGCGGCTGGGGACTCTACACCGACGAGGGGAGCTCGGGGATCACGATGGAAGGCAACGTGGTGCACGACACCACCGACGGCGGGTTCCATCAGCACTACGGGAAGGACAACGTCGTCCGGAACAACATCTTCGCCTTCGCCGAGGACTATCAGGTCAAGCGCTCCCGCGCCGAGGAGCACCTTTCGTACGTGTTCGAACGGAACATCGTCGTCTACGACCGCGGCGACCTGCTGGGAGGCAACTGGGCCGGCACGACCGCGAACTTCCTGCACAAAGGAAACCTCTACTGGGACTACGCGGCCCGGCCGGTGACGTTCACGGAGAAAAAACTTCCGCTGACCGACTGGCAGCAGCGCGGCCAGGACCTCGGCTCACAGGTCGCCGACCCGCTGTTCGTCGACCCGGCCCGGCGCGACTTCCGCCTCCGACCCGGCTCACCGGCCCTCGCCCTCGGCTTCCAGCCCATCGACATCGCGGCGATGGGCGTGCTCCGCGCCGACGAGGCCTGGCGGAAACTCGCCGACACCTTCGACCGTGGCCCCGAGGTCACGCGACCGGCCCGGCCTGAGGCGCCCCCGCTCAACCTTCGCCAGAAATTCGAAGGTCGCATCGTGGATCAGCAACGGCCGTTCCCGCACGGAGTCCCTGCCCTGACCGTCAACAAAGCGCCCCCCGGCAAGCCCCGCGTGAGCCTCGGCGACGCCCTGCGGACGACGCCCGCCAAGGCCGCCGAGGGCAAGCAGTCCCTGCTCTTCCTGGACGCTCCCGGCCTCCCCGCCCATTACTATCCGATGCTGTCGTTCAACCCGCACCACCGGACCGGGACGTCGACCGTGAGCTTCGCCCTCTATCTCGAACCGAAGGCGGTCTTCATCCACGAGTGGCGCACGAAAGGAAATCCCTACCGCACCGGCCCCGTGCTGCACATCCAGAACGGCCGGCTCACCGGCGTCCAAGGCCTCGACCTCGCCGTGCCGCTCCGGAAGTGGATCCGCTTCGAGCTCTCCGCCGCGATCGGCGACGCCGTGACGGGCCGCTGGAACCTGAAGGTCACGCCCGCAGGCGAACCCACCAAGGAATTCAAGGACCTACCCTGCCGTCACCCCGACATGAGGACCCTCGACTGGGTCGGTTTCATCAGCAACGCGGACGAGAAGACGGAGTTCTACCTCGACGACCTCGCGATCCTCACCGACGACCCGGCCCGCTGATCACTTGGCCGGCTTCGGGTTCTCCTTGAAGAACCGGACGATCAGTTCCGTCGAGCCCTTGGCATACTCGTGTCCGCCGCCATGGATGGCGGTCACCAACGGCGCGCCTTTGCCGGAAGCGAAGATGGTCGCGTCCAGCACGCCTTCCTTGGCCCATGCCTTGCCGTCTTCGGCACATCCGTTGAAACGCTTCACCGCGGCGAAAGTGGCCTGCTGCCAGCTGAACTTGACGAGGGGATCTTTCTCGCCGGCGACGTGGATCACCGGCAGCGGCGTCGTGGGTTTGCCATCTCCGCGGAGGCTTCCGGCCACGGAGCCGATGGCGGCGAAGACGTCCGGGCGGGCCTGCCAGAGCAGGTAGCTGAAAGCGGCGCCGTTCGAATGACCCATCGAGTAGATGCGGCGTTCATCGACGGCCTGCTTCTTCTTCAGGTCGGCCAGCATGACGTCGAATAACTTGAGGTCGCGCCCGCCTTCGCTCGTGACGGACGTCTGCCAGCCCGGCATGCGCCCTTCCTTGTCGACGAGCGGCGAGACGGTCGGGAGCCCCTGGGGGAAGACCAGGATCGAGGTCTTGTCGATCTCGGCGTAGCCCCAGCGGCTGGCGGAGTGCGTCGAGCGGCCGCCATGGCCGTGCCAGCCGAACACCAGGGCCAGGGGACCCGTCACCCCGGTCGGCACGCGCACGAGGGCCGTGCGTTTCACGCCGTCTACCTCCCAGGACTGTTCGACGAACCCCTCGGGCGCCTTGGCGGAAAGGACGTCACGGAACTTGCCTTGGGCCGACAGCGAAGCGGCGGCCAGGACGGCGAGAAGGAGCAGGAGGAAACGACGCATGTAAAAGAAGGAGGGCTTCCCGATGAAACACCGGAAAGCCCTCCAAGGTTGCCGTCGAAGGCGATTATTCGCGACGACCGGCGAACAGGCGGATGACGTAGAAGAGCAGCGTCACGAAGGACGAGAACAGGACGAAGGCCGCGGCGACGTGCTGGTCGGTCTCCATGGTGTTCTTCACCTCGTTGGTCTGGTAGAGGATCACCGTGGCCATCAGGACGATCATCGCGATGGAGAACCAGGCGCCGAGGGACGTCTCGGTGAATAGCGACACGATGACGATGCCGAGGGCGCAGATGCTGCCGATGACGATGGCGACCTTGAGGAACGAGAAGTCCAGGTTCGTCATGAAGACCACGGCCGTCAGGGCGACGACGAGCGCGCCGGTGGCCAGGCAGGCCGGGATGAGGATCTCTCCAGGGTTACCCTTGGTGACGATGGCGGTGTAATAGATCAGCGGGACGAAGATCAGGGCCTGCAGGAGGACGTAGAGCCCCAGGCCGGCATACTGCGTCAGACGGGAGGCGCGGCTGAAGGCCAGGGACTGGGCGACCGTGGTGCCGATCCAGAAGAGGACCATCACCCCGAGCATGCCCCACGAGCCCACGCCGGCGATGGCGCTCATGAAGGAGTGGGCGATCCCGCTCACGAAGAAGGCGTAGAGCGCGAGCGCGAAGGCGCCGAAGGAAGCGGCCACCAGGCCGTAGGTACGACGGAAGAACGCGGCGCGGTCGGCGGCCGGGGCGTCAGCGACGATGAAGGGATTGGATTCCATGTCCTCCATCTTATCCCTTTCCCCCGCCAGTCAAGTCCGCCCGCCCCTTACGGATTACGAAAGCGCACCGAAATTATCCTGAACTTACGACCCAGATGGGCGGCCTGATGCTCTTCCGCCTCCCTTTGCACGACCATCTCACAGAGACAGGCCCCGCCATGCCCGACGGCCTGGCCGACGACCTTGAAGGTGTCACCCCTGACCGTGAGCACCGGCGCCCAAGCCTCCAGCAGGTCCTCGGCCTTCAGCAGGACGGGCAGTTCGCTCGGCATGGCCGCATAGGGCTGATTGATTCCCGTCTCCGCCAACGCCCGCTCCAGGAGCCGGGAGCGCGCGAAGGCCTCGATCGACGGATAGGGCCAACCATGCGATGGCTGAAGTTCCACGAGCTTGCGGGCAAGTTCGCCGAGCTTCTCCTTCTCGATCGCCCTTACCGCCTGCTGTCCGGACAGTCCGACCAACGGCGTCTCCGGCAGCGCGGCCGCCTCCCGATCCACGACGTCCACCGGCGTCATGGCCCCGCCCTTCGCCAGCACGGCCCCATGCGGGCGGGTGAAAAACAACGGGCCCGCCAGGCTGACGGGCTCGAACGGTCCGCCCGCATCAGGTCGCCACGGTCCGCTCGCACCTCCAAGGAAGGCCTGCCATGCGGCGACTTCCCGGGTGTTCACGTTGAAGGGACCGACGACCCGCAACCTGCTGGCCGGCTCGCTCGCGGCCAACGGCGCGTCGGGGGCGGCGATCAGGAAAGGATTATGGGAAACCACCCCGGACTCGGGGGCGGCGAGCGGCGCGCTCGAGAAGAGCCGGTCCGCCCGTCCGCCGATGTCCGTTGCCTCCGCCGGCTGCAGATGTCGAAGCGCATCCGCGGACAAACAGGGCCAGCCAGGCAGATCCAGCAAACGGACGGAGGCATAGGCACCGGCCTCTTCGGCGGCATGACGATTGACGCGCAGGTCCCACAGCGGCCCCATCAAGGGCGACATATCGTGATCCGCCACATCCAAGGCGGCTAGGACGGGCTGGGCGACCTCCCACTGGGCGAGATCAGCCGGCAGGGCGAAATCCCAGTTCGGTTTCGTCAATCTACCCGCCGCCGCCACGGACCAAAGTTCGCCCGCCGGGCGGGGCTTGAGCCTTATCCGCAAGCATGCCCGGCGCTCGCCGATGACGTAGCCGGCGCTGTCTTCGCGCGAATAGTCCTCGCCCGTCGTGCGGATCATGAAATCGGGGAAGGTGATGTTGTCCCACGAGAGCACCGGCGACGCGGGATAGTCGCCGATGAGGTCGTCGCGTTGTGGCTCGCCGGCATAAGGTCTCAGACGAAGACCGACCTTGCCCCTGAAACGGAACGCGATCTCGATGCGGTCCGTCGGCAGGAAAACCGTCGGATCCGGCCGGCGCCACGTCGGCCCATGATACCCCCGCTCCATCTTCCACGTCTGCCGCGTCAGAATCCGGGCCAGGCCCTGCGGCTGGGCCACGGGCGAAGGGGTCACGAGGGCGTAGACCTCGCCCGGCAGGAGTCCGCGGGCGGACATGCCGTAGGTGGAAGGATCCGCCACCTCCGCCCAGAACCATAGCCCGCGCTCCCTGGCACCCTGCCTGATGACGCCGAAATCCTCCTGGGGACATTCATCCAGGTCGGTCGTGAAGGAGCTCGCGGTCTCGAGATTGGTCACCGTCACCTCCGGCGAACCGACGACCTCCACGAGAAAAAGTTTTCCTTGGGCGGCAGCCAGCACCGGGACCGTCAAACGGTTCCAGAAGACCATCGAACCATGGAATCGAAGCCGATGCCGACCATCGCTTCGGGCATTGAAGATCCCGAGGCTCAGGCGGAAATCCGTCAGCACCGGCAGGGTAGCCAGCGCATGTCGGCTGCCGTGGAGGCGGGCCAAGGGATAACCCTTCGGGGCGACCTGCGCGAAAGCCGGAGAGCGCAAGGCCTCCGCGATCGGCCGACCGACCTCGGCGGCCAGCACCTCCTCCGCGGCGAGGTCCCGGCGCCAACCGCCGCGCACCGGATCCGTCAGGAGGCCGCGCACCTGCCAGGACGTCCCTGGCTGCGCCGGCGTCCGGAAGAACGCGCGGCCGCCGACCGCCAAGGCCACCGCCTGGCCGGCGTCGACGCTCGAGGCCAAGGCCTGCGGCAGTTTGGCGCGACCGGCGGAAGAGCGCGCCCAGCGCGAGGCCTGGCTGGCCGCGACCGAAGCGGCCGCCACATCATACCCCAAGGCGAGATCCTCGACCCTCCAGCTGACGCGGATGGCCTCCTCGTCGGCTTCGCCGACCAGGCAGGCTTGGCCATTCCCGCCGGCGCCCACCAGCCGGCCGGTCGCGTCTTCGAAGGTATGGGCGGCATCCGGGCCCAGGCTTGCCTGCAGTTCGGCGAACCCTCGGCGCGCCGCGTTTTCGGCGGAGAAGCGGAGCCGATGACCTCGGAGGACCGCCTGCGACCTCCCGAGCTCCACGCTCGCCAAGGTCGCCAAGGCCAGCGCCGCGGCGAGCAGCATCGCCATGAGCATCAGCGCGACCAACAATGCTAATCCGTTTCTCTTATGCATCGATGAGGAATATGCCCCATCGTCTTTCCGTTGATAACAAAGGG
Organism: uncultured Klebsiella sp.; assembly: GCA_964643215.1. Classification (GTDB taxonomy): domain Bacteria; phylum Verrucomicrobiota; class Verrucomicrobiia; order Opitutales; family UBA953; genus UBA953. The sequence continues at coordinate 14,197 of CAZXSI010000023.1, forward strand.
GCAAAACAGGAGATATCTCAGGCATCGCTTCCATGAAGACATCATTGCGCAAGATCCGCGTCAGCCGCCTCGTCGCCCGCCCCGCCTTCCCGCTGGAGAAGAAATCCTCCGTCCCGCCCGCGCCCGACGCCAAGAAGCGCGTGCTGGTGATCGAGGACCAGTCCGCGGTCTGCGACCTGGTCGCGGAGATGGTGCACGCGCACCCGCGCTGCGACCTCGCCGGCAAGGGCTCCGACGGCGGAAGCGCCGTCGAACTCGCGCTACGCCTCAAGCCCGACATCCTGGTGCTCGACGTGATCATGCCCGGCGTCGGCGGCATCGAGGTCCTCCGCCGCCTCGGCGGCAGCCTGCCGTCGATGAAGGTGCTGATCTTCTCCGGCAAGCAGGAGCCCCACATCGTCCGCGCGCTCATGCAGGCGGGCATCCACGGCTTCGTGAACAAGCACGGCCCGTTGTCCGAACTCCGCAAGGCGCTCGAGGCGTTGGCGCTCGGCAACACCTGGTTCAACGAGGACTTCGGCCGGACGGTCCGCCAGGCCCTCGCCTCCCCGGCCCACCTCGGCGAGGGCGTCATCGACCTCCTGACCCCGCGGGAGCGGGAGATCGCCGTCCTCATCGCCCAGAGCCACAGCAGCAAGGAGGTCGCGGCCCGCCTCAGCATCAGCATCAAGACCGCCGAGAACCACCGGGCCAACCTGATGCGCAAGCTCGGCGTCCGCGACGTGGCCGGCCTCGTCCGCTTCGTGGTCCGCCAAGGACTGGTCGACCCGGCGGCGGAATAAGATTGTTACCAGGCGACGCCTTTTTGCGTTCGCCTGCGGTCGGGGGAAGGACAGAATCTTCCGTACTCCCCCATGAAGACAACTTCCCGGAAGGCGAAATCGGTCGTGGTCGTGGAAGACCAGACCGCCATCTGCGAACTGATCATCGAGATGCTCGAGGCCCGCGGAGCGTACCGCGTCCTGGGCTCGACGGCCGACGGCCACGAGGGCCTCGCCCTCGCCAAGCAGCTCAAGCCGGACATCCTCATCCTGGACATCCTCCTCCCGGGCATCAGCGGCCTGGAGATCCTCCGCCAGCTCCACGAGACGCAGCCCGACCTCAAGGTGCTGATCTTCTCCGCGAAGTCCGAGAAGCAGATCGCCCGCGGCCTCCTCAAGGTCGGCGTCCGCGGCTACGTGCCGAAGAGCGCCCGCCTTTCCGAACTCCGCCAGGCGGTCGACGCCGTCGCCGCCGGCGACACCTGGTTCAGCCCCTCCTTCCAGAAGGCGATGGCCGACGCCCTCACGGCGCCCGAAAGCGATGTCGACGCCAAGGGCGCGACGCTCACCGAGCGCGAGAAGGAGATCGCGATCCTGCTGGCGAAGAGCTTCTCGAGCAAGGAGGTGGCGGTGAAACTCGACATCAGCGCCAAGACGGTCGAGAACCACCGCACGAACCTGATGCGCAAGCTCGGCGTCCATGACGTGGCCGGCGTCATCCGCTTCGTCGTCCGCCAAGGCTTCTACGATCCGACCGAGGGCTGAATCGGCCGTTTTCGCGGCCCGCCGAAAAGAAGCCGGGATGGTTTGCAGGGCTGGGGTTTCCGGCTAGCTTGGAACCATGTCCGGATCTCGGCCGAGGCGGCTGGCGATGCTGGCGATGGCCCTGGCCCTCGCCCCGGTCGGCCACGCCTGCGAACTTTGCCGGCAGGCCTTCTACCAGGCGATGGAAGCGGCGCCCAAGGCCTCGGCGCTCCACCCCCAGGCCCGCGTCGTGGAATACCGTCTGGCCGTCGCCGAACAGACGCTCAGCCCCGCCGGCCAGCCGGCCAAAGTCCTCACGCTCAATGGCGGCACCCCGGGCCCGATCCTACGTTTTCGCGAGGGCGACGTCGCCCGGATCACGGTCGTCAACGGCCTGGCCGATGAAACGACGTCCATCCACTGGCATGGGGTGCTCGTGCCCAACCTGGAAGACGGCGTGCCCGAGGTGACGACCCCGCTCATCCGGCCCGGCCAGTCCCGCACCTTCGAATTCCTCGTCCGCCAGCACGGCACCTACTGGTACCACAGCCACACCGGGCATCAGAAACAACGCGGCGTCTACGGCGCCATCGTCATCGAACCCCGAAGCCCGCCGCCGGCCGACGCCCATGACCAGGTGGTCGTGCTCTCCGACTGGACCGACGAATCACCGACGGAGGTCCAGCGCACCCTGCTCCGCGGCAGCGATTGGTATGCGTTCCGCAAGGGCACGGCCCAATCGCTCTTCGGCGCCTATCAGGCCGGCAGGCTGGACGAATACCTCGGACAGCAGGAGAAGCTGGTGCCGCCGATGGACCTGTCCGACGTGGCTTTCGACGCCTTCCTGATGAACGGGCAACGCCGCCTGCGGCTTCCCGGGAAGCCGGGCCAGTCGGCGAGGCTCCGTTTCGTCAACGCCGCCGCCGCGACGTACTTCTACCTGGACGCGGCGACCGGTCCGCTGAAAGTCGTGGCGGCCGACGGACAGGACGTCGTGCCTTTCGAACTGAAGCGCCTGCTCATCGGACCGGCCGAGACTTACGACTTCCTGGTGACGATCCCCGCCGATGGTTCCTGGGAGCTTCGCGCGACGGCCCAGGACGGCAGCGGCGCGGTCTCCGCCTGGCTCGGAGAGGGCCCGGCACACGCCGCGAAGTCGCCTCCGGCACCTGAGCGTTACGGGATGAGCGCCTACCTCACCTCGATCCTCGACCAGCTCGACCCCGAGCCGGGCGCCCAAGAATCCGATCGGCCGCTCTCGCCCTACGCCAAGCTGCGCGCGGCCACCCCTCACGCCGTCCCGACCACGCACCGCGAACTGACCCTCAAGCTCTCGGGCGACATGATCCGGTACGAGTGGAGCTTCGACGGCCTCGACCCCCGCGAGGCCGAAGCGATCAAGGTCAAGGAGGGCGAGGCGCTCCGCGTGCGCCTGGTGAACAACACCATGATGCACCACCCGATTCATTTCCACGGACACTTCTTCCGGCTGGTCGACGCGGCCGACAAAGACCCGGCGACCTCGCCGCTGAAACATACGGTGGACGTGCCGCCGATGAGCGTCCGGACGATCGAATTCACGGCCAACGAAGGCCAAGGCGACTGGCTCCTGCACTGCCACCTGCTTTACCACCACCTCACGGGCATGGTGCGCACCATCCGCGTGACCGCCCCCGACGGCGCGGAACCACCCCACCCCGCCGCCACGCACTCCATGCCGGCGACCTACGCCTGGGGCCAGGCGGCCTTCACGACGGCGTCGGCCGTGGGCTACGCGACGATCCAGTCCGGGCGCGACAACCTGAACCTGAGCTGGGAAGAGGGCCTGCGCCACGACGACGGCCACGAACGCGAACTCAGCTATGCCCGCTACCTCAACACCCGCTTCTCGCTGACCGCGGGTTATCGCCTCGTGGGCATGGAGGGCGGCCGCGACGGCCCCTTCGCCGGCCTGACCTATCGCCTGCCCTACTTCATCGACCTCGGCCTGACCCACCAGTCCGGCGGCGAGACCCGCGCCACGCTGATGAAGTCCCTCCAGCTGACGGACCGCCTTTCCCTCGACCTGTGCTATCGCCACGGCCGCAGGACCGGCGTCTTCACCTCGGCCGACCTCCGGTTCCTCCTCACGAAGCAGCTCTCGCTTACGGCGGGCTACAGCTCAGACTTCGGAGCAGGCATCGGCCTGCTCACCCGCTTCTAAAACCCTCCGGCCATGAAATCATTCCTCACCCTCGCCCTCCTCTCCGGCTGTCTGGCGGCCGGCGCCGCCGACAAACCCGCCGAAACCAAGCCTCATGAACACGGTGCGCCGGCGACCAAACCGACCGAGGTCGCCAAGGACGCCCCCGCGAAGCCTTACCCGCTGAAGACCTGCATCGTCTCCGACAACGACCTCGATTCGATGGGCGAACAGGCCTCCTTCGTCTACCAAGGCCAGACGATCAAGGTCTGCTGCAAGCCCTGCATCGCCAAGTTCGAGAAGAATCCCGCGAAGTACCTCAAGAAACTGGAAGGGAAATGACCTTCGGAGGTATCCTGATGACTTCCTTGCGCTCGGAGGTCTGCTCCGCGAAGGTCTGCTGGACAATCTCATGACCACTACCGCCCGCGCCTACGGCTCCGCCGCTCCATCCTCGAAACTCGCCCCGCTGCCGATCCCCCGGCGCGCGCCCGGCCCGACGGACGTCGCGATGGAGATCCTCTATTGCGGCGTGTGCCACTCCGACGTCCATACGGCCCGCGGCGAATGGCCGGGCACGCACTACGCCTGCGTCCCGGGCCACGAGATCGTCGGTCGCGTGACGGCCGTCGGCGCCAAGGTGACGAAGCTCAAGGTCGGCGACATCGGCGCCACGGGCTGCCTGGTCGACTCCTGCCGCACCTGCCCGAGCTGCCGGCAGGGACTCGAACAGTTCTGCCTCACCGGCGCGACCTTCACCTACAACAGCCCCGACAAGCATCTCGGAGGCCACACCTTCGGCGGCTACTCGTCCGCCATCGTCGTCGACGAGGCCTTCACCCTGCGCGTGCCGCCGGGCATGGACCTCGCCGCCACCGCCCCGCTCCTCTGCGCCGGCATCACGACCTACTCCCCGCTGCGCCACTGGAAGGTCGGCCCCGGCCAGAAGGTCGGCATCGTCGGACTCGGCGGCCTCGGCCACATGGGCGTGAAGCTGGCCCGCGCCTTCGGCGCCCATGTGGTGCTGTTCACGACCTCTCCCGCCAAGGTCGCCGACGGCCTCCGTCTCGGCGCCCATGAGGTCGTCGTCTCGACCGACGCCGCCGCGATGGCGAAGCATGCCTGCTCGCTCGACTTCATCCTCGACTGCGTCTCCGCCCAGCACGACCTCAACGCGTACCTCGCGCTCCTGAAGCTGGACGGCACCCTCTGCCTCGTGGGCGTGCCCGAAAAGCCGCTCGCCGTGCACGCCTTCAGCGTGATCATGCCTCGCCGGAACTTCAGCGGCTCCTGCATCGGCGGCATCGCCGAGACCCAGGAGATGCTCGAGTTCTGCGCCCAGCACGGCATCGTCTCGGACATCGAGCTCATCCCGATCCAGCAGATCAACGAAGCGTGGGACCGCATGATCAGGCAGGACGTCCGCTACCGGTTCGTGATCGACATGGCGTCGCTGAAGCAGGGCTGAGAACAAGCCATGCCAACAAAAAGGGCCGCCCCGATGGGCGGCCCTTTTCACGTCCCGAGGAGCCGGCTTACTTGAGCAGTTCCTTGACCTTGGCCTCGATGGCGTCGGACCAGATCTGGTAGCCCTCCGCGTTCGGGTGCAGCAGGTCGGGCATGATGCTCTTGGGCAAGGTGCCGTCGGCCGCGAGGAACTTGGCGCCGATGTCCATGAAGAAGACCTTCTTGTCGTCGGCGAACCCCTTCACGATGGCGTTGGTGGCCTCGTTCTGCTGGCGGAACTTGTCCTCCTTGTTCGCGCCGCGCGGGAAGATGGCGAGGACGAGGATCTTGGCGTCCGGGCACTTCTGCCGGAGCTTGGCGAGGATGGCCTTGACGCCATCGGCGGTCTGCTGGGCGGTGCACTCGTAGACGGCGCCGTTGAGTTCCTTCTGGGGGCGGCCCTGGTGCCCGGTGTTGTTGGTGCCGATCATGAGCACGATCGCCTTGGGCTTGAGCCCGTCGAAGTTGCCATGCTCGAGGCGCCAGAGGACGTGCTCGGTGCGGTCGCCGCCGATGCCGAAGTTGGCGGCCTTGAGCGGAGCCCAGGTCTTGTCCCACACGGCCTTGCCCTTGCTCTCCCAGGCATGGGTGATCGAGTCGCCGAGGAAGACGAGCTGGGCTTCGCCCTTCTTCGAGATCTCGTTGAAGGATTCATGACGCTTCTCCGTGCCGGGATGCAGCACCGGCTGGATGGCGTAGTTGGTCGCGGCCGAAGCGGCGACGAGGGACGCCACGAGGGCGACGAGGGACGTGAGGCGGGTCTTCATGGGGGTAGGCGCACTCTGCCCTCCCCGCGTCCGCTGGCAAGCCCGCGCCGCCGAGGCCTTACTTCACCTCGGGCAAGGCGTAGTAGGCCACCTCGGCGAAGAAGAACTCGGCCATGTTGA
>CAZXSI010000024.1:0-19958 GCA_964643215.1 uncultured Klebsiella sp.
CTCGTGCCATCATCCACACCAACTACGGCGACATGACCGTCGAGTTCTGGCCCGAAGTCGCCCCGCGCACCGTGGACAATTTCCTGAAGCTCTCCCGCGAGAAGTTCTATGACGGCTCGGCCTTCCACCGCATCATCAAAGGCTTCATGATCCAGGGCGGCTGCCCCAACTCGAAGGTCGGCGCCCGCGGCGTCCCCGGCACCGGCGGCCCCGGCTACCAGATCAAGGCCGAGTTCAACAACCGGTCCCATGAGAAAGGCGTCCTGTCGATGGCCCGCTCCGCCGACCCGGACAGCGCCGGCAGCCAGTTCTTCATCTGCCACGGCAACGCCTCCTTCCTCAACAACCAATACACCGCCTTCGGCAAGCTGGTCGCCGGCGAGGAAGTCCTCAACAAGATCGCCAACGTCGTCTGCGTCGGCCCCGAGCGCTCCACCCCCACCGAACGGGTGGAAATCACTGGCATTGAACTGGTTGAGGCCAAGTAATCGTTCCGCCTTTACAGCCCCCGTCCGCCCCCTAACTTAAGACCTCCCCATGAAAACCCTCAGCACCCTCGCAGTCCTCACCGCCGCCACCGCCGCCCAGGCCTACACCCTGGACGTCAACGTCGGCCACTCCCGCCTCGACAACTACGACAACGTCAGCGTCGTCGGCCTCGGCATCGGCACCCAGCTCAACAACGAGTTCCACCTCGGCCTGAACTTCGGCCGCAAGAGCATCTCGAGCGCCGTCGCCCTCGTCGACGCCAAGGCCACCAGCGCCACGCTCGACCTGACCTACAACCTCTCCCAGGGCGGCATCCGTCCGTTCATCGGCGCCGGCGTCGGCGGCGTCCGCTTCAGCGGCGACAGCATCGACACCAAGACCGCCTTCGCCACGAAGCTCTTCCTGGGCATCTCGTTCCCGATCACCCCGAACGTCGAGTTCACCCTCACCGCCCAGAACTCCAAGTTCTACAGCGTCCAGGAACTCGCCGGCGGCCCGAAGACCAACATCACCAGCTGGGACGGCATCGCCGGTCTCCGCTTCAACTTCTAAGCGAAGTTCGAGCCAAACAAAAGCCGCCCGCCCGGGCGGCTTTTTTATTGGCCGGACGCCGGACGAGGTCAGGGGGCGAGCAGGCCGCGCTCCTTCATCCAGGCGCCGAGCAGGTCGGTCCACCGCTTGGCCGCCTCGCAGCGTTCCGAGGCGCCCCAGCCATGGCCGCCCTTGGCCCAGACGTGCACTTCGGCGGAGCCGCCCATCGACTTGAGGACCTTGGCGAAAGCCATCGAACCTTCGGCGGGATAGGGATCGTCGGCGCTGTGCGCGAAGAAGGCCGGCACGGGCTTCGTCCCCTTCGGCGGAATCACGCCGTCCGGGCCGTCCCGCAGGGTGCTGTCGGGCTTGTCCTTCTCGAACAGGTACGCCGGGTAGACCATCACCGCGAAATCAGGCCGGGGAGCGTCCGCCTCGGCCGGGGAGTAGGCCACGCGGGCGGCGAGGTTGCCGCCGGCGGAGAAACCGAGGATGCCGACCTTGGCCGGATCCGCGTTCCACTCCTTGGCGCGCTCGCGGACGATCTGGATCATGCGGCGGGCGTCCATCACCGGGACGATCCAAGGCTTGTCGTTGTCGCGACGGGGCACGCGGTAGCGGAGCACGACGGCCGCGCTGCCGAAGGCGTTGAGGCGGCGGGCGACTTCGGCGCCCTCGTGTTCTTCGGCCAGGATGCCGTAGCCGCCGCCGGGGCAGACGATGACGACCGGCGCGCCGGGCTTCGCCGCCGGGTAGGCGACGAACTCCGGGACCATCACGTCGGTCCGATGGCCGTTCTTGTTGATGATGCCTTTCGGGTCCTGGCCCGGTTTCGCCTTGAGGGTCTCGGCGGGCGGGGCGCCTTCCCACACGGGGGCGGGCGGAAGGCCGTCGGCCAGGAGCGAGGAGGTGAACAGGCCGGCGAGGAGCAGGGTGCGCATGGGGAGGTTCATTCGTGGCGAAGGGCTTCGATGGGGTCGAGCTTGGCGGCCCGGAGGGCCGGATAGACGCCGGCGACGAGGCCGACGACGACCGAGAAAGCGAGGCCTTGGGACATGATCACCCAATCCAAGGTCGCGACGGCCCCGGTGGGAAGCGCCTGCGTCAGGATGAAGTTCATCAGCGCCACGATGCCCATGGAGACCGCCAGCCCGATGACGCCGCCGACGACGGAGATCACCGCGGCCTCGGCGAGGAACTGCAGGAAGAGGTCGGAGCCGCGCGCGCCCACGGCCTTGCGCACGCCGATCTCGCGGATGCGCTCGTTGATGGAAGCCAGCATGACGTTCATGATCCCGATGCCGCCGACGAAGAGCGAGATGCCGGCGACGCCGCCCAGCGAGAGCTTGAACGCGACCTCCGTCTTGCGGAAATCCTCGAGCGTCTGCTCGTTGGTCGTGATCGCGAAGTCGCGGAGACCCTTGTGCGCGGTGAGGAGCGTGCGCTCCGTCTGCTCGACCGCGTCGCGCAGCTGCTCCGCGTCGCGGATGCGCAGGCCGAGGCCGCTGAGGCGGTCGTTGCCGAGGAACTTCACCTGGGCCGTGGAGACGGGGATGAAGGCGCCGCTGTTGCGCCAGCGCCAGGCGCCGCCCGAGCTGCGGGAATTGGCCGAGCGGATCTGCATGCCCGAGCCCTCGATGTTGTTCAGGACGCCGATGACGGTGAAGCGGCGGCCGCGGAGCTTGACCACCTGGCCGACGGGATCCTCGTTGGGCCCGAAGAGCTCGGGCACGACGGCGGAACCGAGGACGATCACGTCGTTCATGTTCAGCCCGTCGAGGTCGCTGATGAACCGGCCATGGCCGGGGTCGACCCAGCGCTTGGCGACGGGGAGGTAGTCCGCCGTCACGCCGGTGATGTAGGTGCTCGTCTCGCGCCCTTCGACGACGAGGCGCTCATAGCCCACGCGGGCCTCCGGCGAGATGTTCTCGACCAGCGGCACCGTCCGGCGGATGCGCTCGACGTCGCGCATGGTGACGCCCTCGGAAAGCTCGGCCAGGTGCTCCTGTTCCTTGGGCAGCTGCTCGCGCGTGACGGTGATCTTCTCGATGCCGCCCATCGCGTCGACGAACTGGCGGAAGTTGCCGACCATGCCCTGCACGACGGTGACCATGGCCACGAGGGAGGCCACGCCGAGGATGATCCCCGACATCGAGAGCAGCGAGCGGACCTTGTTGGCCTGGAGCTCGCGCAGGCCGTTGACGACGGCGGGACGGAGACGGTCGAAGAGCCTCATCGGGTGCGGTCCTCCTGGACGAGGCCGGCGCGCATCGAGATCACGCGGTGGGCCTTCTCGGCGACGGACAGGTCATGCGTGACGAGCACCACCGTGATGCCCTCCTTGATGAGCGACCCCAGCAGCTCGAGGATGCGGTCGACGTTCTTCACGTCCAGGTTGCCGGTCGGCTCGTCGGCGAAGATGATGGAAGGCGAGCCCACGATGGCGCGGGCGATGGCGACGCGCTGGCGTTCGCCGCCGGAGAGCTGGCTCGGGCGGTGGTCGAGCCGGTGCGACATCCCGACGCGCTCGAGCGCGACGGCGGCGGCGGCGAGGTTGGCGGCGGGCGCGGAGTGCTCGCGGTAGAGCAGCGGCAGCGCGACGTTCTCGAGCACCGTCAGCCGGGGCAGCAGGTTGAACGACTGGAAGACGAAGCCCACGCGGTTGGAACGGTACCAGGCGCGGCGGTCGGCGTCCAGCCGGGCGACCTCCTGGCCGTCGAAGACGATGCTGCCTTCGGTCGGCGTGTCCATGAACCCGAGGATGTGCATCAGCGTCGACTTCCCCGAACCCGACGGGCCGAGGATCGCGACGAATTCGCCCGTCTGGAAATCGAGGTCGACCCCGGCCAGGGCGTGGACGGTCTCGTCCCCCATGCGGTAGGTCTTGCGCAGCCCGCGGATGGCGATGAGCGCGGGCATCTCAGCGGGGCAGCGCGGGGCGGACGAGGCTCACGGCCGCGCCGGGTTCGATGCCTTCCTTCACCTGCGACCAGCCGGCGTCGCTGAGCCCGATCTTCACCTTGCGGGCCTCCCACTCGCCGTCGGCGCCGCGGACGTAGACGAGCCGGTCGGCGCCGTCGACGAAGACCGCGGAGACGGGCACCGCGACGCAGCCCTTGACGCTGTCGACGGTGACGGTGACGTTCGCGCTGATGCCCGGCCGGACGCCGTCGCCGGCGGCGAACGAGACCTGCGTCGGGAAGACGCGCAGGTCGGGGACCTTGAGGTCCGCGGTGCCGAACGGCGTCATGAAGGTGATCTTGCCGGTCTTGCGCAGGCCCGGCAGCGAGTCGAAGGTGACGAGCGCGTCCTTGCCGACCTCCACCCGGGTGGCCGCGAACTCGTTGAGGTTGACGTCGACGCGGAGGACCGAGGTGTCCGAGATCGTCATGATGAGCGTGCCGCTGTTGATCGACTGGGCGCCGATCACGATCTGGCCTTCGATGATCGTGCAGTCGGAGACCTGGCCGTCATGCGGGGCGCGGATGACGGTCTTGCGGACGTTCTCGGAGGCCTTGTCGAGGCGCGACTGGGCGATCTCGCCCTGGAGCCGCGCGACCTCGAAGGCCGTGCGGGCGTCGAGCAGCTCGCGTTCGGAGACGAAGCCTTTCTCGCGGAGGGCCTCGGAGCGACGCAGGTCGCGGGTGATGCGCTCGAGGGTGTACTTCTGGAGCTGGACGTTGCGCCGGGCCTCCTCCTCGTCGGCCTTGGCGAGCACCGGATCGAGCTCGGCCAGCACCTGGTCCTTCTTCACCATGTCGCCGGTCTGGACGTAGAGCTTCTGCAGCTTGCCGCTGACCTCGGCCCGCACGTTGCTATAGGTGACCGCGCGGACGAAGCCGGCGGCCTCGACGGTCTCGCGGATGTCGCGCTTCTCCGCCTTGGCCTCGAAGGCGGCGGAGGCGGCGCGCCCGGGCCCCTTGGGCTTCGGCCAGAAGGCGAAGGCGAGTCCGCCGACGACGGCGAGGAGCAGGAGGGGCTTGAGGAGCTTCATGGGGTGACGGTCAGGGGAGGGAGCGGATCTTCGGCGCCGAGGCCGGCGCCGACCTTCTGCTCGACGGCGTCCATCGTGAAGCCATGGCGAGGCAGGATGGAACCGTCGAGGCGGGCGACCTTCGCGGAGGCCGCGCGGGCGTCGAGGTGGGCCTGGACCCAGTTCAGCTGCGCGGAATCGAGCGCGGCCTGCGCCTGCAGGACGCGGAGGATGTCGGACTGGCCGGCGTCGTAGCGGGCGCGCTCGCCTTCGTAGGATTTGCGCTGCAGCTCGAGGGCGGAGGTGGCGGCGTCGACGCGCGCGCGGGCCGCCTCGAGGTCGCGCCACGAGGCGCGCGCGGCGAAGACCAGGTTCTGCCGCACATCGGCGAGGCGCAGCTCGGCCTGACGGCGGGCGCGATAGGAGGAACGCAGGTTCGCCTCGGCTTCGCGGAAGCCGAGCGGGATGCTCAGGCGCAGTTCGGCGTAGTGGCCCCAGCCGGCGTGCTGCCGGTAGTTGTCGTAGCCGGCGGAAAGGCCGGCGCCGGCCGCCGCGGCCGCGCCGTAACGCGAGCCGCCGACGGTGAGGTCGAGGCTCGGCTGGTCGTTCTGTTCGGCCTGCGCGACGGCGGCGTCGGCCTGCGCGATGTTCGAGAGCTGGATCGCCGCCCCGAAGTCGAAGTCGGCGACCGTGCGGATCCAGGCAGCGAAGGCCTGCGGGGCCGACACGGGGGCCGTCGGCAGCTCCGCGACGACCAAGGCCTGTTCCACCGCGGCGGCGTCGCCTTGCCCGAGGAGCCGGCGCAGGTTCATCTCGGCGCCGTCGAGCGACTGGCGGGAGTTGAGGACGGCGACGCGCTGGCTGGAGACGTCGGCCTCGGCCTGGAGTTCCTCGAGCACGGTGGCGTCGCCGAGCGCGCGCTTCGCGCGGATCTGGGCGAGCAGGGACTCCGCCGAACGGAGGCTCGTCTCGCGGAGGGCGACGAGCGTGCGGGCGCCGGCCAGGGACCAGTAGGCGATCTCGGTGTCGCGGATGAGGTCGAGGGAAGCCGCGCGCAACGCGAGCCGGCTGCGGACGGCGGCCTGGCGCGAGGCGATGACCGCGCTCAGGTTGACGGCGCGCCAGCCGCCGGCGAGCAGCGGCTGGGTGTAGGCGAGGTTGGTGCCCACGTCGTAAGCGGACGCCGTGGCGAGCACGCCGGAGTCCGTCCAGGAACGGGTCAGGCCCGCGCCCACGGAGAGCGTGCCGCCCCAGGTGAACCGCTGGGAGAGCGCCACGTCGGAATCATGCCAACGGGCGGCCGGCAGGCCGGACGTGACATCGCCCGGCGAGCGGCTGCCGTTGAGTCGGTTGGACCAGGAAAGGTTCGGATCGAAGACGGACTCCGAGACCTCGACCGCGTCCAAGGAGCGGAGCGCCTCGAGGCGGGTGACCGTCAGGCCCAGATTATGGAGCAAGGTGCGGTCGATGGCCTGCCCGAGGGAAAGCGGACCGGCCGGCACCGCGCCGGTCGCCTGCGTCGCGGCCGCACCCGGCTCCGCGTCGGCGAGGGACGCCGCCGCCAGAAATGCCATGGTGAGGACAAGACGCATGAATAGGGGTAGTACCTCATAGAGCGGAGTTTGTTCCCGCTGTAAAGCAAAGCGGCGCGCCTTTCGGCGCGCCGCGAGCAAAGGACTGGAAACAGCCCTTACTTGGCCTTGGAGATCTCGACGAGCTCGACCTCGAACTCGAGGACGGACTTGCCGGGGATCGGGCCCTGACCCTGGTCGCCGTAGGCGATGGCGGACGGGCAGTAGAGGACGATCTTGCCGCCGACGCCGATGAGCTGGACGCCTTCGGTCCAGGCCGGGATCACGCCGCTGAGCGGGAATTCGGTCGGCTCGTTGTTGCGGTTCTTGGTGGAGTCGAAGACCTTGCCGTCGACGAGCTTGCCTTCGTAGCGGCACTTCACGGTGGAAGCGGCGGTCGGCTTCACGTCGGAGCCCGGGGCGAGGATCTTGTAGCGGAGACCGGAGGCGGTCTTCGTCACCGACTTGTCGGCGTCGATCTTGGCGAGGAACGCTTCGTTTTCCTTGCCCCACTTGCCGGCCTTGGCGTTGACGCGTTCCTGGAACATCGCGTCGGCGCCCTCGCCGAGCTCGGCCGGGTTGAACTTCGGCTTGTCGCCGCGCATCGCCTGACGCACGCCGGCGAGGAAGAGTTCGATCTCCTCGTCGGTGAGCTCGAGCTGCGAGTTCACTTGCGGCATGGGGGACTGGCTGGCGATGGAGTAGCCAAGCATGGTCCAGGCCTGTTTGACCTGATCGGGGGTGAGCGGTTTCACTTTGGGTGCGGGGGGAGGAGCGGGGGCTTCGACGACGGGCTTCGGGGCGTCGGCGGCATGGAGGGACGCGACGGCGACGGCCAGCGCGGCGAGGACGGGGTATTTCATGGGGAGGGGATTCCTACCCGATTCAGGCCTTCGGGGGAAGCACCTTTGCGTGCTCCTGCAAAGAACTGACCGTAAGGGGGTGTTCGCGCAGGGAGCGGATGCCCAGGACGGCGGCGCGGGCCGCGTTCATCGTGGAGGCCATGTAGACGCCCCGGAGCACGGCCTCGGAGCGCATGGCGTTCTCGTCCTTGCGGGGGAGCATGCCGGCGGCGGTGTTCACGATCATCTGCAGCTGGCCGTTCTTCAGGAGGTCGAGCGCGTTGGGGCGGGCGCCTTCCGAGATCTTGCCGAGCTTCGTGACCTTGACCCCGGCGGCCTCGATCGCCGCGGCGGTGCCGCTGGTGGAGTAGATGTTGAAACCGAGGGAGGCCAGGTCGCGGGCGACGGCGACGGCGCCGTCCTTGTCGCGGTCCTTGACCGAGAGGAAGGCGTTGCCGGCGATGGGCAACGCGGGCTGCGCGGCCATCTGGGCCTTGGCGTAGGCCATGCCGAGGTCGTCGTCGCAGCCCATGACCTCGCCGGTGGAACGCATCTCGGGCGAGAGCGCGACCGGGGCGCCGGGGAAGCGGCTGAACGGGAAGACGGATTCCTTCACGGACCAGTAGGGCGGACGGATCTCGCGGGTGAAGCCGAGGTCCTTGAGCTTGGCGCCGAGCATGCAGAGCGAGGCGAGCTTGGCGAGGGGGACGCCGATGGCCTTCGACACGAACGGGATCGTGCGCGAGGCGCGCGGGTTGACCTCGAGCATGAAGACGACGCCGTCCTTGATCGCGAACTGGATGTTCATCAGGCCGACGACCTTGAGGCGCTTGGCGAGCGAGTGGGTGATGCGGCGGACCTCGTCGACGAGGGCCGGCGAGAGCGTGTGGGGAGGCAGCACCATGCCGGCGTCGCCGGAGTGGACGCCCGCGTGCTCGACGTGCTCGAGCATGCCGCCGATCACGGTGGTCTCCCCGTCGGAGATGGCGTCGACGTCGAGCTCGATGGCGTCCTCGAGGAACTTGTCGAGGAGCACCGGCTTGCCCGGGGCGACGTCGAAGGCCTCGCGCACGACGGACTTCAGCTCGTCCATGCCGTAGACGATGAACATGCCGCGGCCCCCGAGGACGAAGGAGGGCCGGAGCAGGACCGGGAAGCCGATCTCTTCGGCGGCCTGGTAGGCTTCCTCGGCGGAAAGCGCGGTCTTGTTGACCGGCTGGCGGATGCCGAGCTCGATGAGGATGTCCTTGAACTGCTGGCGGTCCTCGGCGAGCGCGATGCTCGCGGGGGAGGTGCCGACGACGGTGACGCCGTGGGCCTCGAGGTCCGCGGCGAGGTTGAGCGGGGTCTGGCCGCCGAACTGGACGATCGCGCCGACGCACTTTTCCGTGCGGTAGATCTCGAGGATGTCCTCGAGGGTGAGCGGCTCGAAGTAGAGGCGGTCGGAGGTATCGTAGTCGGTCGAGACCGTCTCGGGATTGGAATTCACCATCACCGTCTCGTAGCCGGCGGCGCGGAGCGCGTAGGAGGCGTGGACGCAGCAGTAGTCGAACTCGATGCCCTGGCCGATGCGGTTGGGTCCGCCGCCGAGGATCATCACCTTCTGCTTCGGGGACGGACGCACCTCGGACTCGTCACCGTAGGAGGAATAGAAGTAGGGCGTGAAGGATTCGAACTCCGCGGCGCACGTGTCGACCAGACGGAAGACGGTCTTGATGCCGGCGGCGTTGCGCTGCGCGGTGACGTCGGCGGGGGCAAGGCCGGTCGCGTGGGCGATCTGGCGGTCGGCGAAGCCGGCTTCCTTGGCCTGGCGGAGCAGGTCGGCGCCGACGGACTTGCCGGCGGCCCTGAGGGCGAGCTCGAGGTCGACGATGCCGCGCAGCTGGCGGAGGAACCACGGGTCGATCTTGGAGAGGTCGAAGATCTCCTTCTCGGTCAGGCCGGCGAGCATCGCGTAGCGGACGAAGAACGGGCGCTCCGGATTGGGGCGGGCGAGGCGCGCGCGGATCTCGGTGAGGTCGGCGAAGGCCGGGTCGCCGTGCTTGCCGCCGCAGCCGAAGCCCCAGGCGCCGATCTCGAGGGAGCGGAGCGCCTTCTGGAAGGATTCCTTGAACGTGCGGCCGATGGCCATCGCCTCGCCGACGGACTTCATCGCGGAGGTGAGGGTCGTGTCGGCGCCGACGAACTTCTCGAAGGTGAAGCGCGGGATCTTGGTGACGACGTAGTCGATGGTCGGCTCGAAGCAGGCCGGCGTGGACTTGGTGATGTCGTTCTGGAGCTCGTCGAGCGCGTAGCCGACGGCGAGCTTGGCGGCGATCTTGGCGATGGGGAAGCCGGTGGCCTTGGAGGCGAGGGCGGACGACCGCGACACGCGCGGGTTCATCTCGATGACGATCATGCGGCCGTTGGCCGGGTTGACGGAGAACTGGATGTTCGAGCCGCCGGTCTCGACGCCGACGGCGCGGATGACGGCGAACGAGGCGTCGCGCATCAGCTGGTATTCCTTGTCGGTCAGCGTGAGCGCGGGGGCGACGGTGATGGAGTCGCCGGTGTGGACGCCCATCGGGTCGAAGTTCTCGATCGAGCAGATGATGACGCACTGGTCCTTGTGGTCGCGCATCACTTCCATCTCATATTCCTTCCAGCCCAGGAGGCATTCCTCGATGAGGACCTCGTGGACGGGCGAGGCGTCGAGGCCGGCCTGCGCCATGCGCTCGAACTCCTCCTTGTTGTAGGCGATGCCGCCGCCGGTGCCGCCGAGCGTGTACGACGGGCGGATGATGACCGGGAACTCGCCGCCGATGAGCGCGATGGTCTCGCGGGCGGCCTCGAGGGACTTCACGACGCGGGAGCGCGGCACGTCGAGGCCGATGTCGAGCATCAGCTTCTTGAAGATCTCGCGGTCCTCGCCGCGCTCGATCGCCTCTTCCTTCGCGCCGATGAGCTCGACGCCGTGCTTCTTGAGGACGCCGGTGCGGGCGAGCTTGAGGGAAAGGTTGAGCGCCGTCTGGCCGCCGAGCGTCGGCAGGAGCGCGTCGGGCTTCTCCTTGGCGATGATGCGTTCCACGGATTCGACCGTGAGGGGTTCCACGTAGGTGACGTCCGCCGTCTCCGGGTCCGTCATGATCGTGGCCGGGTTGGAGTTCACCAGGATGACGCGGTAGCCTTCTTCGCGCAGGGCCTTGCAAGCCTGGGTGCCGGAATAATCGAACTCGCAGGCCTGACCGATGATGATCGGTCCCGAGCCGATGATGAGGATTGAGCGGATATCGGTCCTCTTAGGCATAGTGTTCCGCGGACTGTCAGCGACCCTCGGAAGGTTGGTCAAGTGGGGACTTCTAACAATTGCGGGCGCGCCGCGGGAAGGCGCTTGCAGGGTCGTCCCGGGCGGGCATTCATCGGGGCGTGGACATCATCAGGATCGCCGGCATCAAGTCCTTCGGACACCATGGCGCCCTGCCCGAGGAGAAGCGTCTCGGGCAGCGGTTCACCGTCTCCGTGGACCTCGAGGTCGACACCCGCCCGGCGGCCGCCTCCGACGACCTGAAGCTGACCGTCGATTACGCCCAGGTCATCCGCACGGTGGAAGCCCAGCTCACCGGCAAGCCGGTCTACCTGATCGAGACCCTCGCCCAGCAGATCGCCGCGCGGATTCTGGGCACTTTCGGGGTGGTCAAGGCCGTCACGGTCGAAGTCACCAAACCCTTCGCCCCCGTGGCCGCCGAGTTCGACGCCATTTCGGTGAAGATCCGTCGCGAGCGGGCGTGAAGGGTCAGGCCAACCACTTCATCCTCGGCCTAGGCAGCAACCTCGGCGACCGGGCCGATGTCTTGGGTCAGGCCATCGCGTGCCTTCGGCAGCTCCCCGGCACCCGGGTGCTGGCCATCTCCGAAGCCGTCGACTCCGATCCGGTCGGCTACGCCGGACAGCCTAATTTCTTAAATCTCTGCTTGGCAATAGTTTGTGATTTCAGCCCGGACGAACTGCTATCCCGGACCGCGGCGATCGAGCTTCAACTAGGCCGGACCCGCTCCGCCAACCGTAACGGCCCGCGGACCTTGGACATCGATCTGCTCTTCTATGAAGGAGGGGCTTGGGAAAGCCCGACCGTCACCCTCCCCCACCCTAGGTGGTCTTCCCGTGGGTTCGTCATAATCCCCCTGAGAAATCTCCTTCAGGACCCCGCCCTCGCCAAGGTCGCCGCCTGGGCTTCGCTCGCCGGGGAGGTCCGGTCCCTGCCCGTCGGAGGCCAAGGCCTTCGCGCATGGCAAGGCCCGACTCCCTGGAGCAAGACTCCCTGACCCCCGACCGCTTCGGACACTGTCCGGCGCTCTGGCTCGCCCTCCCCCTCCTCGTCGGCTGCTCGCTCGACGTCCTGCTCGGCGTCGAACCGGCCCCCTGGCTGCTCGGCGGGGCGCTGGCGGCGCTGGCGGCCTGGTGCGGCCGGCGGCACGCGCGGCTTGCCGGCGTCGCGCTGCTCGTCGCCGGCACGGCGATCGGCGCGGCCTGGCATCAGCTGCGGGCCGCGCCGCAAGGGCCGCTGGTCCTGCGCAGGCCGTTCGTCGAAGTGCCGATCCTCATCGAACGCGCGGCGCCGCGCCAGGACGGGACCGGCTGGACCGGCCTCGGCCGGATCACGGACCGCGACGGCGGGCTGTTCCGACGTCGCGTCGCGCTGTCGGCGCAGGGGCCCTGTCCCGCCGAGGGCGCGGAACTCATGATGTCAGGCGGGCTGACGCGGATCGCCGACGCCCCGGCCGGCCATGACGCGTGGCTGCGCTCGCAGGGCGCGACGCTCAGGCTGCGCGGCGGACGCGTCCTGGGCGAGCTCGCCCCGCCGACGCGTTTCGCCCGCTGGCGACAAGCGCAGCAGGCACGGCTCGAGGCCTGGCTGCGGGTCCTGCCCTGGGAGGATCCGGCAGGCGGCTCGTTGCTCGCCGCGACGATGCTGGGGCGGACCGCCCTGCTGCCGCCGGACGCGAAGGAAGCGTTCGCGGCGACCGGCACCTTGCACCTCTTCGCGATCAGCGGCCTGCACATCGCCGGCATGGCCGCGGCCTTGCTCTGGCTCGCCCGGCGGGCGCGGCTGCCCGCACTGCCGGCGGGCTTGGTCATCCTCGCGGCGCTCTGGCTCTACGTGCAGGTGACCGGCGCTTCCCCGTCGTCGGTCCGCGCCTGGATCATGGCCGCGTTCCTCTGGGGCGGGCACGCCGGCGAACGCGCCACGCCGGCCTTGCAGTCGCTCGCGCTCGCCTGCGCCGCCACGCTCATCCTCACGCCCGAGGCCGTCACGGACGCCGGCTTCCAGCTCAGCTACGCGGCGGTGCTCGGCATCATCGCGGCCGGCGGACCGGCGGCGGACCTCTGCGCGCGACCGACCGAGGAGGAACGCCTGACGCCGGCCGGAACGCAGACCGCCGCGCAGAGGTTGCGCTGGCGCGCGCGGAAGTTCCTGCTCGGCGGCCTGTGCGTCTCCTTCGCGGCCACGCTCGCCGGGACGCCGCTCACGCTCGGGCTCTTCGGTGCGGCGAGCTGGGGCGGCGTCTTCGTGAACCTCGTGCTCGTGCCCCTCTCCGAGCTCCCGCTGATGCTCGGGATGGCTTCGGTCGCCTGCGGCGCGAGCGACTGGCTCGCCTGGCCGGCGGCGTGGCTCAACGGGCTGGCGGCGCTGCTGCTCCACTTGATGACCGCGATCGCCAAGGCCTGCGCCCTCCTGCCGACGATGCACCTGCAGCTCTCGTTGCCGCATCGGTGGCTCGGTCCGTCCGGCGGGGCGCTGCTGGCCGTCCTCTTTCTCGCGCAGGCGCAGTCGCGCAGCCTCCTGCGGCTGCTCGGCGTGCCGGCGGCGGCCTTGGTCGGCTGGTTGCTCCTGGTCTTTTTCCTTCATTACCTTTCCTGACCTTGCCAAACAAGCGGCCGCGGGAAAAAGTCGGGGATGACCCCGTTTTCCCTCCGTTCGCTCACCGCGCTCGTGCTGGCGACGCTCGCCGCCGGCGCCGCGCCGCAACCGTGGTCCGGCATCTACCCGGAACTCGCCTATTTCAACAACGAGGGCGAGTGCGGCACCGGGGCCGTCGTGCCGTGGGCCGATCGCCTCTGGGTCATCACCTACGGCCCGCACCTGCCGTATGGCTCGAGCGACAAGCTCTACGAGATCACGCCTGACCTGCGGCAGATCGTGCGCCCGGAAAGCGTCGGCGGCACGCCGGCCAACCGCATGATCCACACGGAGTCGAACCAGCTGATCATCGGGCCGTACTTCATCGGCGCGAACCGCGACGTGCGCGTGATCCCGCCGAAGCTCATGCCCGGACGCCTCACCGGCAACGCGCGCCACCTGACCGACCCGGCGAACAAGGTCTACTTCGCCACGATGGAAGACGGCCTCTACGAGGTCGACGTGCGCACGCTGGCCGTGAAGGGACTCATCAAGGAGATCAAGAACGTCCCGAAGCCCGGCCAGACCGCGGAGGTCAGCCCCGCCACGATCACCTCGACGCTGCCCGGCTACCACGGCAAGGGCCTCTACTCCGGCCAGGGACTGGTCATCCTCGCCAACAACGGCGAGCAGGGCGCGCAGGCGCTCGTCGACCCGACGATCGTCAGCGGCGGCCTCGGCTCGTTCAACGGCGAGGGCAACTGGTCGCTCATCCGCCGCAACCAGTTCACCGAGGTCACCGGGCCCGGCGGCCTCGCCGGCAACGCCGACCCCGCCAAAGACCCCGTCTGGACGATCGGCTGGGACTTCCGCTCGCTGATCCTGATGGTGATGGAAGACGGCAAGTGGACGAGCTACCGTCTCCCGAAAGGCAGCCACTCGTACGACGGCGCGCACGGCTGGAACACCGAGTGGCCGCGCATCCGCGACATCGGCGAAGAAGGTTCGCGCCTGATGACCATGCACGGCCTGTTCTGGAAGTTTCCCGCGACGTTCTCCTCCAAGAACTCCGCCGGCATCGCGCCGCGCTCCGCCTACCTCAAGGTCATCGGCGACTTCACGCGCTGGCAGGACCGCCTCGTCTTCGGCTGCGACGACACCGCGAAATCCGAGTTCCTCAACAAGCGACCCGCCAAGGGAGCGCTCGCCGGCCCCGGCCAGTCGCAGTCCAACCTCTGGTTCACGTCGCTCGACACGCCCGACCGGCTCGGCCCGGCCCTCGGCCGCGGCAGCGTCTGGGTCGACGAACCCGTCAAGGCCGGGGTGCCTTCGGATCCGTTCCTCTTCGACGGCTTCGCCAGACGCGCGGTCTTCCTCGCGCACGACCGCGCCGCGACGACCACCTTCACCCTCGAGGTCGACGTACGGGGCGACGGCCAGTGGAAGACCTTGCGCGTCGTCCCGATGCGGGCCGACGACCTTTCCGCCTGGGTGGAGTTCGAGGCCGCGGACCGGGGCGCCTGGATCCGCGTGAAGGCCGACCGCGACGTCGCCAAGGCCAGCGCCACCTTCCAGTACGCCGCCGAAGACAGGCGCGCGACCGAGCGCGCCGCGCTCTTCAACGGGCTCAGCAAGGCCGGCGACGCGACCTCGCAAGGCGCCTTCCTCCTCACGCGCGGCGCCAACCTGCGCACGCTCGCGGTCCTCGCCGCGGACGTCACGCCCGACAAGACCGCCCTCGGCGAGGTCTACGAGCTCTCCGCCGACCTGAAGCTCACGAAGATGGCCGACCAGAAGGGCGCCGCCTATGTCGCGAAGAACACGCCCATCCCCCAGGGCATCATCACCGCCGACGACGCCTCCGTCATCTTCGAGGAGAGCGGCGTCCGCTGGCGCCTGCCGCGGTCGGCTTCGCCGGCGCAGGACGGCCTGCTCGCCCGCAGCGCGCTGCGCAAGGTGCGCGAGGTCTGCACCGAACGCGACCTCCTCCAGGCGCATGGCACCTTCTACGAACTCCCCGCGCTGAACGCCAAGGGCGCCATCCGCATGCGCCCGATCGCGACGAGCGACGCCGCCGTCCATGACTACTGCTCCTATCGCGGCCTGCTCGTGCTCAGCGGCGTCGATCCCTCCGTGAAGGACAACCGCCACGTCATCCGCTCCGACGACGGCAAGGCCGCCGTCTGGGTCGGGGCGGCCGACGACCTCTGGCAGCTCGGCAAGCCGCGCGGCTTCGGCGGCCCGTGGAAGAACACGGCCGTCCAGAAAGGCGCGCCCTCCGACCCCTATCTCATGACCGGCTACGACAAGAAGACGCTCAGGCTGACGAACCACGGCGCCAAGCCGGCGCGTATTTCCGTGCTGCTCGACGTCGCCGGCGACGGCCGCAGCACCACGTATCGCGCCCTCGAGGTCCCGGCCGGCAAAGAGGTCACCCACGCCTTCGAGCCGGCGCTGAACGCCTACTGGGTCCGCTTCGTGTCGGACGAGGACGCCGTCCTCTCCGCCCAGCTGACCTACGAATAATCGCAACCATCGGCCTTTTCCGAGGTTCCAGAAGGACACCCCGCGCCATGATGCTCCGCCTCCTCGCCCTCCTCGCCCTCGTCGCGCCGCTCGTCGCGGCCGACGCCCCCGCCACCCTCCTCGCCCAGCCGGACAAGGAGATCCTCAACGACGCCCTGACCAAGGAGGCCAAGGCCGCCGAGTGGAAGGTCGCCAAGGGCAAGTGGGAGCGCACCGCCGACGGTATCCGCGTCGAGGAGCTGCCGGCCGACAACCATGGCGCCGCCGGCCGCGTGCCGATGAAGCTCCAGGATTTCGTGGCCGCCTTCGAATTCCGCCTCGACGGCGCCAGGGTCATCTCGCTCAGCATCAACGACGCCAAGGAACACGTCGCCCGCGTGATGATCACGCCGACGGCCTTTCGCGTGCAGAAGGACGACCATGACCATGACGGCCCCGACAAAGGCGTCGTGTTCCTGAACCAGGCGCAGGCGTTCGAAGCCGGCACCTGGCATCGCGTCGTCCTCGAGATGGTCGGCGACACGATGGTCGCGACGATCGACGGCAAGTTCAGCGGCTTCGGCAGCAACGAGCTCTTCAAGGCCGAGAAGGCCAACCCCGGCTTCACCTGCGCCGGCCAGTCGGCCACCTTCCGCAATTTCACGATCTGGAGCGCCAAGGCCGAACCCAAGGCCTCCTGGAAGGAGACCCGCGTCCAGGTCGCCGAAGCCATGGCCGCCGCGCCGAAGCCCGCCGCCCCGGCCGCCAAGGGCAAGGCCGCCGCGAAGGGCAAAGGCAAGGCGGCCGCCGCCAAATAAGCTTTTAGCGGGCGGTTTTACGGGCAGGGAGCCATCTCCCCGCTTGCGCCGAGGGAGGTTACGACCAAGTTCGAACCTCCCTCTTTCATGAACGAGCCCTTCGACACCATCGAGGAAGCCCTTGCCGACATCGCCGCCGGCAAGCTCGTCATCGTGACCGACGACGAGAACCGCGAGAACGAGGGCGACCTCGTGATGGCGGCCGCGAAGGCGACGCCGGAGACCGTCAACATGATGATCCGCCATGCGCGCGGCCTCATCTGCGTGCCGACCGTCGAGCATCAGCTGCGCCGCCTGGGCATCTCCCAGATGGTGCCGGAGAACCGCGAGTCGCAGCGCACGGCGTTCGCCGTCTCCGTCGACGCCGCCGAAGGCATCTCCACCGGCATCTCCGCCTACGACCGCGCGAAGACGATCGCGATCCTCGCCGACCCGCAGGCCAAGCCCGAGGCGCTCGTGCAGCCCGGCCACATCTTCCCGCTGCTCGCCCGACCCGGCGGCGTGCTCCAGCGCGCCGGCCACACCGAAGCCGCGGTCGACCTCGCCTCGCTCGCCGGCCTGCACCCGAGCGGCGTCATCTGCGAGATCCTCAACGAGGACGGCTCGATGGCGCGCCTGCCCGAGCTCGTCGAGCTCAAGAAGAAGTTCGGCCTGCACATGATCTCCATCGCGCAGCTCATCGAGTTCCGCCATCGCCGCGAACGCCTCGTCGAGCTCGTCGCCGAAAGCCCCTTCCGGTCCGCCTGGGGCGAATTCGCCCTCCGCGTCTACCGTTCGCTGCCGGACGGCCGTCAGCACCTCGTGTTCACCCTCGGCCAGCCGGACGAATCCCCGACCCTCGTGCGCGTGCAGCGCGAGAACATGCTCGGCGACCTCTTCCGCGGCAGCGCCTTCGGCGCCGGCACCTCGCTCGCGGCCAGCTTCGAGGCCGTGGCCAAGGCCGGGCGCGGCGTGATCGTCCACGTCACCCAGCCCTTCGGCGGCGTGCAGGCCGACCAGTCGGGCGTCCGCCTCGGCGCCATGGACGCGCGCGACTACGGCATCGGCGCCCAGATCCTTTCGCACCTCGGCCTGCGTCGCATCCGGCTCATCACGAACAACCCGCGCAAGGTCGTGGGACTCGGCGGTTACGGGCTGGAGATCGTCGAGCAGGTCCCGTTCTGAGGGCTTTTCGGCTCTTTCCGCTTGCAGACGGGTGCGGAAGCGACTCCATCGGCCATCCGTTCTTCCGCCATGAGCCTAGACAAGCCCACTCCTGACGCCATCGATGGCGCCGAACTCCGCTTCGCCATCGTGTCGGCCGGTTATAACGCGGAACTCGTCCAGGCCCTGAAGAAGAACGTCGTCAAAGGCCTGCGCGCCGCGGGCGTCCCCGCCGCTTCGATCGTCGAGCTCTCCGTCCCGGGCTCGGGCGAGATCCCCTTCGCCGCCTACATGTCGGCCATGACCGGCGACCACGACTGCGTGATCGCCCTCGGCGTCGTCATCGCCGGCGATACGCCGCACCACGAGATCATCGCCCACTCGACCGCCCAGGCCCTGCAGGACGCGGCCATCCGCTCGGAGGTCCCGGTGATCAACGGCATCGTCGTGACCAACACCCGCGAACAGGCCGTCGCCCGTTGCCAGGGCGCGCTCGACCGCGGCACCGAGTTCGCGCACGCCGCCCTGGCCATGGCCCGCCACCGCATCACGCTCGGCGAGCGCCTCGACCAGGTCGAGGAAGAGGAACGCAAGCGCGGCGGCCAGGAACCTTTCGCCCAGAACTGACCGATGGACAACGATTCGCCCATTTCCGCCTCCGCGCGCGCCAAGATCCGCATCCGGATCAAAGGCGTCGACTACCGCATGGCGGACCAGACCGCGGCGGACATCATCGCCAGCGTCGTCGGCACCGGCGCCCGCATCTCGGGGCCCTTCCCGCTGCCCTCCCAGGTCGAGGAGCCGCGCACGGCCCTGCGCGAGGAGATCCGCAGCCATCGCCGGCTGATCGAGATCATCGGCTCGAGCCAGAAGACCGTCGACGCGTTCCGCCGGCACAACGTCCCGGCCGGCGTCGAGATCGCCATCGTCGCCCCCGAGGAACCGGTCGTCCCGGATCCCTCCGCCCCGCCCGCCAAGCGCAACCGCCGCCACGACAGCCGCGTCGTCGCCATGCAGTTCCTCTGCTCCTGGGAGGTCCAGCGCCATGCCGACATGGTGACGGCCCTCTTCGACTTCTTCTCCGAGCGGCCCCAGCCCCGCGAGTACTACGCCTTCGCCGAGGAACTGATCCAGGGCGTGATCCGCGACCTCGCCCTCATCGACGAGGTCATCGGCAAATACGCGAAGAACTGGGCCTTCGGCCGCATCGCGCGCGTGGACCTGGCCATCCTGCGCGTCGCCATCTTCGAGCTGATGCGCCGCACGGACATCCCGCCGGTCGTCAGCATCAACGAGGCCGTCGACATCGCCAAGGAGTTCTCGACCGAGGAGTCCAAGCGCTTCGTGAACGGCATCCTCGACAGCTATAAGGAAGAACTGGGCCGCGACCCGCGCAAAGCCGAGGGCGGCTGATCCGATGGCGGGCTTCTTCGAGCGACTGAAGTCCGGCCTGAGCCGCACGGCCGAGGCCGTCGCCAACCTGCTGGCGCGTCCGATGGACGCCGCTTCGGCCGAGCAGCTGCGCGAGCGCCTGATCGCCGCCGACTTCGGCCCGGCGACCGCCGACGAGGTCGTCGAGGCCGCCCGCTCCGCCTGGAAAGCCGAAGCCGCGCTGCGCAAGGCCTCGCCGGCCGAAGCCGCCGCCGAGAGCATCGTGCGCGCGCTGGGCGGCGAGACCGCCCCGGCCCCCGCGCCGTCGAAGCCGCACGTGATCATGCTCCTCGGCGTCAACGGCGCCGGCAAGACGACGACCGCCGCCAAGCTGGCGTGGCGCTGGCGCCAGGAGGGCAAGGCCTGCCTGCTCGGCGCCTGCGACACGTTCCGCGCCGCGGCCGGCGAGCAGCTCGCCGCCTGGGCCGGACGACTCGGCGTCGAGGTCGTCGGCGGCGCCGCGGGCGCCGATCCGGCCGCGGTGGCGTTCGACGCCGCCAAGGCGGGCGTCGCCCGCGGAGCCGACGTCGTGATCCTCGATACCGCCGGCCGGCTCCACACCAAGGCCCACCTGCTCGAGGAACTGCGCAAGGTCGTCCGCGTGACGGCCAAGGCCCACGCCGGCGCCCCGCACGAGAAGTGGCTTGTCATCGACGGCTCGCTGGGCGCGAACTCGATCGAACAGGCCCGCATCTTCCATGAGGCCGTCGGCCTCACCGGGCTGATCGTGACCAAGCTCGACGGCACCGCCCGCGGCGGCGCGCTCGTCGCGGTGGT
>CAZXSI010000025.1:0-19652 GCA_964643215.1 uncultured Klebsiella sp.
CCAGCTTGTGCTTCGCGAGCTCGGCGTAGACCTGGTCGACCTTGTCGCGGTAGAACGATTCGCCGAGGATGACATCGGTCTTGAGGCCGAACTGGTCGTAGATGCGCTGGCAGGCGGCGTTGGAGACCTCGACGATCTCCTTCCAGAGGGCGGTGTTCGCGGGGTCGCCGGACTGCAGCTTGGCGAGTTCGGCGCGAGCAGCGTCCATCAGCGCAGGGTCGGCCTTGGTGGCGGCGCTGCCCTCCTTGTAAAGACGCTCGAGGTCCTCGAGGGCCGTCGGGCTCTTGGCGTCGAGCTGGAAGCCGGCGCGGCGGATCGCGAGGATGAGGATGCCGAAGTTCGTGCCCCAGTCGCCGATGTGGTTGTCGCGGACGAGGTCGGCGCCGCAGAACTCGATCAGGCGGGCGACGGCCTCGCCGATGACGATCGGGCGCAGGTGGCCGACGTGCATCTGCTTGGCGGTGTTCGGCGACGGATAGTCGATGACGACCTTGCGGCCGCCCATCAGGCGGGCCGCGCCGGCACGCCATTTGGATTCGTCGCGATACTCGCGGAGCCAGGCGCCGAGGGCGGCGGGCGTGAGCTTGAAATTGATGAAGCCCGGGCCGGCGACTTCCATCTGGACGATCTTGTCGTCGAGCTGGCCCTGGGCGCGGACGGCTTCGACGAGCGCGGTGGCGAGGGCGCGGGGGTTGACCTTGGCCTTCTTGGCGGCGGCGAGGACGCCGTTGGCCTGGAAATCGGCATGACGAGGGTCAGAGGGCTTCAGCTCCGGATTGAAGTCGGCCTCGAGGCCGGGGACGGAAGAAGCCGCCTTGCGCAGCAGGGCGTCGATTTCGCGGGCGGGATTGAACCAGACGGACATGCCTCAAGCCGTAAGCCCCTACGCCCCCTCGGCAAGCGAAGAAGGCCCCTCAGGGGCAGGGATAGGGGCAGGGGTAGGGCTTACTTAAGCGTCTTCAGGTAGGCGAAGAGGTCCGTGACCTGGTCGTCCGTGAAGCCGTCGAGCAGGCCTTCCGGCATCAGCGAGCGACGCAGGTATTTGGCGGACGCCACCTCGGCCTTCGGCACGCGGCGGTCCGCGCCACCCGGCTGACGGAGCACGTAAGCCGTCGCGTCCTCGGAGACGTAGAACGCCTCGATGACCTCGCCGGCCTTCAGCTTCACCTGGAAGATCCGGTACGCGGCTTCGATCGCGGCGTTCGGGTCGATGATGTTACGCAGCACGGCCTCCACGCCCATCGCGCCGGCGCCGGAGAGGTTCGGTCCGATCTGGCCGCCCTGGCCGTTGATCATGTGGCACGACTGGCAGAGCGCGACGACGACCTTGCCCTTGGCGGGATCGCCGGCTTTGTCCGCGAGCGCGGCGTAACGGGCGGTCTTCTTTTCGAGCGCCGCGAATTGCTCCGCATTGAGGAGCGGCGGCGCGTCGGTGGTGCGCGCGATCTTCGCGCCGGCGCCGAGCTTATCCCAGGCGGCTTCGCCGGTCGCCGAGGCGAAGACAAGGGACGCCGGCAGTTTCTCGCCGGCGAAGGTGCGGGTCATGTTCGCGCGGATCTCGGCCGGCTTACGCTCCACGTTCCAGATGCGGTATTCGGCGAACGCGCCCTGCGTGCCTCCTTTGGGCGTGGACCAGCCGATGGTGAGCCCGGGCAGGTCGTGCCCATGGGCGTCCTTGGCGGCGCCGGTCAGCTCGCCGTCCTGGAAGATGCGCAGGATGCCCCCGGCGTCACGCGAGAGGGCGACATGCGTCCAGATGCCCGGCGAGATCGGCTTGGCCGAGACGACGGCGTCATGGATCTTCGCGCCGAGGTAGGCGCGGAAGATCCCGCCGGCGAAGTTCAGGTCCAGCACACCCGGAGCACCCAGGATGCTGTCGTTGTTGTCGACCTTGCCGTCGAGGCGGACCCAGGTCTCCACCGTGAAGGCACCCTTGAGAGCGAGGCCGGACTTGGCGACGGCGTCATTGGAGCCGTCCAAGGTCAGCACGCTCCGGAAGACGCCGCCCAGCTGCGCCGAAACCGCCGCAAGCTCGGGGCTGTCGCCCAAGGTGATGGCCAGCTTCTCGGCGACCGGGATCTCGATGTCGGCCAGCGCGACGGACTTGTCGGCGAGCCCGGCCGCGATGGCCTTGGCGCCGGCCTTGGTGCCGCTGAGTCCGTCGAGAACGACCCTGCGATCGTTCACGGTCAGCTTGGGGTAGAAGGACATGGCGAGCGAGGCCGCCTGGGGGGCTCGGGCCGCGACCAAGGCGCGCAAGGCGAGGTTCGAGACGTCCGCCGGCGCGACACCCACGAGCGCGGCCACCGCCGCAGGCTTCGTCAGGCGCAGCTGCTGCAGGCCGACGAGGGCGTCGCGACGGGACTCCTCGCGGGCGACCAACGCGAGCAGGTCGTCCTCGAGGTCGAGCAGCTGGAAGCCGCCGATGAGCTGGGCGGCGAGGGCGCGGTCGGCGACGCCCTGCCTGAGCAGGGAACGGGCCGCCTCGGTGACGACCGGTCCGACCTTCTCGGGATCGAGGTCCGTCCGGGCGGCCAACAGGAGCTCGACGACGTGGTTGCGGACGGAAGTGTCGGCCAGGAGCTTGCGGAGCACGGCGACGCTGGCCGGCTGGTCGAGGGTCTTGGCGACGGCGAAGAGCTCGTCAGGGCCGGGAGCACGGCTCAGCTGACCGACGAGTTCGGCGACGAGCGGAGCGCCGACCTTCGGGTCGAGCGCCAGCGCGGCGAACATGCGGCCTTCGGCCGGCAGCGACTTCGCCTCCTTCGAGGCGAGGAACGCGGCGACGGCCTCGGGCTGACGCTCGAGATACATGCGCACGAGGAATCGTTCGAAGTCGCGCTCATAGGCCACGCCGACCTTGATCGGCTTGCCGCGTCGATCCGCGGCGACGGGGCCGTCGAGGGAAGGACCGGCGAAACGCATCATCACGCCGAGCGCGGCGGGATGCTTCGCGGAAGATTCCCCGAGGGCCTTGATGGCGGCGGCGCGGACTTCCGCGTCCGGGTCGGCGGCGAGCGCGGCGAGGGCCTCGAAGTGAGGCGACCAAACCCCGAAGTGACGCAGCGCGTTCACGGCTTCGCGGCGGACGTTGCGGTTCGGATCGGTCAGCAGGCCCATGGCCAGAGGTCCGACCTTGTGGCCATGCTCCGACAGGACCCAGAGGGCCTGGATCCGGCGGGCGGCCGGGGCGGCGGCGTCCTGGGCGAGCGCGGTCAACGCGCGGGTCGTCGCCTCGTCGGTGTCGCGTCGATCGGCCAGCGTCTGCCAGGCGAGGTGCGCATCGGCGGTCACCTTGGAGCCAAGACGGGCGATGAGCTCCGCGGAGGAAAGCTTGGTGTAATCCGGCACGGCCGGCGGGACGAAGCCCTTGGGCTTGATGCGCCAGATGCGGCCCGACTGCTTGTCGCGGTCGGGGTGGTTGCGGGCGACCTCGTTGTGGCTGATGATCTTGTTATACCAGTCGATGACGTAGAGGCAGCCGTCGGGGCCCATCGTCATCGCGATCGGCCGGAAGAACGGGTCGTCGCAGGTGACGAAATCCGCGAGCCGCTCCAAGCGGTAGCCGGAACCCTCGCGATGCTGGCGGATCGCGTTGACCTTGGAAGTGATGGGATTGGCGACGTACATCACGCCGTCATAACCCTTGGGCCAGACGCCGACATCGGAGAGCGCCAGGCCGCTGAGGCCCGTGCCGCCCATCTTGAAGTGAGGCGCCTGCACGGGGAACTGGGGTTGGTAGGATTTCGCAAGACGATCCGCGCAGCCCGGGTAGAGCGCGTACTCATGGAACGGCATCACCGGATAGCCGAAATCGTTGGCCTCCTGGATGAACGCCTCGCCTTCACCGGTCAGGACAAGGCCCCAGATGTTGCAAGGGCCGACGCTGGTGGGCTCGAAGAAGCTGCCATCCGGACGGAAACGCGCCATGCGCGTGTTGGGGAAGTCGGTGACCTCGCCCTTCGTCGAGACGACCTTGCCGGAGTTGAAGGCGCCTTGGGCGAGCCAGAACCAGCCGAACGGCGCACGCGTGAACTGGTGCGGGAAGAGGTGCGAGTCCTGGATGCCGAAGCCCGTGAGCAGGACCTCGCGCTTATCGGACTTGCCGTCGCCGTCGGTGTCGCGGAGGAACACCACGTCGTGGCCGTGCTGGACGACCGCGCCGTCCTTGTAAGGCAGGACGCCTTCGGGGATCGCCAGGCCGTCGGCGAAGGCGCGCGGCTGACGCACCCCCGGCGCGAAGGGCTGGTCGAAGACGATCACCTTGTCGCGGGCCTTGGACTTATAGAGCGCCTCGGCGGCGGCGGGATTCTCGTTGGCGTCGACCGGGTATTCCAGCGCGGTGCTGGACCACGCCCTGCCCTGCTGGTCGAAGATCAGCATGATGAACTTGCCGACGTCGGCGGACTCCTTGGCGAAGAGCTCGACCTCGAAGCCCTCGGGAAGCTTGAACAACTTCTGCTGCTCCTCGGCGGAGCGACGGACGCCCTGCACGTCGTTGTAGCTGGTGTCCTTCTTCACCGGCGCGGCGGCCTTGGCCGGCTCGGCGCCCTTCTCCGCCGGCTTCACCTTGTCCCAGGTCAGCGCACCGGGCGTGGGCGGCAATTCCTCGATCGTGATGTCCTTGGCCTGGATGACGGCCATGCCTCCGGAATGGATCTGCAGGCCGATCTTGCCGTCCAGCGCGATGTTCGGCGCGGTCTCGACGTAATCGAGCGCGGGCACGCCGTTGATCCAGCTGCGGATGCGGTTCCCTTCGGCGACGATGCGGTATTCGTTCCAGTCGCCTTCCTTCACCGCGGCGAGCACGGCGGCCGGGTCCTTCGAATCGGCGATGACCTTGTTGCGACGGCTCTCGTCGTAGAGCTTGCCGTACCACCCCTTGCCGTAATCCACCTGGTAGCCGCTCATCTCCGAGCTGTTCGGCACGCGCACGCTGCGCATCTGGACGCCGCTGTTGACGAAACCCGTGCCGGTCAGGCGCAGCTTGAGGCGCAGGTCGAAATTCTGGTAGGACTTCTCGGTCGCGAGGAAGAGGTTCTTCGGCACCTTGACGGTGGTCGAGCCGCCGCGGATCTCGCCCTCCTCGACGCGCCACCAGGCGGCGTCGCCCTCCCAGCCGGCAAGGGTCTTGCCGTCGAAGAGGGAAACCGGGGCGGCTTGCGCGGACAGCGCCAGAAGCAGGGCAAGGAGGCAACGCATGGGAAGAAGGGGTGAGGACAAATTAGGCGTCCGTCGGCCGCCCACAACTCCGCACGTCATCCCATCTTGCAACCCGACCACCCTCAAAAGCACATCCCGGCCGCACCCCACGCTTGCGTCCCTCGCCCGAACCGCCTGTTTTCTCTGCATGTCCTCCGCCTACAAGCTCCTCCGCGACAGCGCCGCGACCCTGATCCCCGCCGGGGACATCGTCGTCCTGGAGGCAGGCACGGAAGTCCATGTCACCCAGGCGCTCGGGGGCTCCGTCACCGTCCGCACCCCGATGGGCCTCTTCCGCATCGCCCCGGCCGACATCGAGGCCCTCGGCCCGGACGCCGTCAGCCAGTACGGCAAGAAGGACGAAGCCGTCATCACCGGCCCCGTGAACCAGGAAGCCCTCTGGGAGGCGCTCAAAGGCTGCTTCGACCCCGAGATCCCCGTGAACATCGTGGACCTCGGGCTGATCTATCACCTCGAACTCTCGCCCGGCGACCGCGGGGGACAGAAAGTCGCCGCCAAGATGACGCTCACCGCGCAAGGCTGCGGCATGGGCCCGGTCATCGCCGCCGACGCGAAGTCCAAGCTCGAAGCCCTGCCCGGGGTCGAGTCCGCCGAAGTCGAGATCGTCTGGGACCCGGTCTGGAATCCGCGGATGATCTCCGAGGCCGGCCGCAAGCAGCTCGGCCTCGAGTGATGTCCGCCCCCGTCCAGTCCGCGACGGCCCTCTACCTGCACGTCCCGTTCTGCGCGTCGTCCTGCGACTTCTGTTCGTTCTATCAGGAACAGCCCAAGCGCGGCGAGATCGACCGCTATCTCTCCGCGATCGAACGCGAGATGGAGCTCCACCCTCCCGGCCGCGTCGAGACCGCCTTCTGGGGCGGCGGCACGCCCGGCCTGCTGCCGGCGGAAGACCTGCGGCGGCTCGGCCACGCCATGACCAAAGCCGCCGGAAGGCCCGGCGAATGGACCGTCGAGCTCGCGCCGTCCTCGGTCCGCGCCGACAAGCTCGCCGCCTTGAAGGAGATCGGCGTCACGCGCGTCTCGATGGGCGTGCAGAGCTTCGACGACGCCACGCTCGACGCGCTCGGCCGCCGGCACTCGCCGAAGCAGATCATGGAGGCCTGGGAGCTCATCGAGGCCGCCGGGTTCGCTTCGCGCAACCTGGACCTGATCTTCGCCATCCCCGGGCAGGACGAGAAGCGCTGGACCGACGACCTGCATCGCGCGATGGCGCTCAACCCTGACCACCTTTCGACCTACTGCCTGACCTTCGAGGAAGACACCGCGATGTTCGTGAAGCTCTCGCAGGGCAAGGTGAAGATCGACCGCGAGCTCGAGGCGTTCCTCTATCGCCGCACCTGGGAGACGCTCGAGGAGAACGGCTACGCCCAGTACGAGACCTCCAACTTCGCCCGCGCCGGCCATGCCTGCCGCCACAACCTGATCACCTGGGAGATGGGCGCGTGGATCGGCTACGGCCCGTCCGCCTCCTCGCAGTGGGACTCCCGTCGCTGGACCAACCCGGCGAACCTCGAGCAATGGATCAAGGGCGTCGAAGCCGGCCGGCCCGTGCTCGAACAGGTCAAGGACCTGAGCCCCGCGGACCTGCTCAGCGACGCGCTGGTCTTCGGCCTTCGCCTGAACGCCGGCGTCGACGCCTTCGCGCTCGCCGCGCGCTTCGACACGCCGTTGCCGCAGGGCGTGCGCGCCCTCTTCGCCGACCTGGTCGAGGAAGGCCTCATGGAACTGGCCGGTACGCGCTTCCGCCTGACCGGGGAAGGACGCCTGCGTGCCGACGCCGTCGGCGTGGCGGTCCTGGAGCAATTCGACTGATGGACTTCGCCCTCGGAGCCGCCTTCTTCTACGCCTGGTCCGTGACCTGCGCCCGCCGCAGCTCCGCGCACCACGGACCTGACCTCGCGAACCTCGGACGCCTACTCGTCGCGATCGTCATCGTCGGCCTCTTCGTCGCTTTCAGCGACCGGCATCCGTTCTGCGCGGGCTGGGGCTGGCTCATCCTGGGCGGCGTGCTCGGGCTCGGCGTCGGTGACATCGCCCTCTTCCACGCCCTGCCCCGCATCGGCGTCGGCCTGACGATGCTGCTCACGCAGTGCCTCGCGGCGCCGTTCGCGCTGATCCTGGAATACGAGGCCCTCGGGCATGCGCCCAACGGGGCGCAGATGCTGGCCGCGTTCGTCATCCTGCTCGGCGTCGGCGTCGCGCTCGGCGCACCCGCCGAAGGCGACCCCGCGGACCGTCGCACCGGTGTCTGGCTCGGAGTGCTCTCCGCTCTCGGCCAGGCCTGCGGCGCGGTCAGCACGCCGATGGCGGCCGAAGCCTGCCGGCAGGCCGGGGAGACCATCCCCGACGGCTTCGCGCAGGCCTTCGTGCGGCTGCTCGGCGGCGTGCCCGTCGTCCTGCTTTTCCTGCTCTGGGCCTCGCGCAAAGAAGGCCTGCTCGCGAAGGTGAACCGACCCTATGCGACGACGACGGCCCCCTGGTGGATGCTCATGAACGGCATCTCCGGACCGGCGCTCGGCGTCGCCTGCTACCAGTGGGCGCTCACGCGTCACCCGGCGGCGCTCGTGCTCAGCGTGGTCGCGCTCACGCCGCTCATCGGGCTCGTGATGCAGTGGGCCGTCGAAGGACAGCGTCCTTCGTGGCGGCTCTGGCTCGGCGGCGCCATCGCCATCGCCGGCGTGATCCTGCTGCGCAGGTTCTAGGCCGGCCCCGCGTCGGCCTTGCGCTCCTGGGCGTCGACCACGACCGTCGTGACGAGATCGGAGCCGACGTTCGTCATCGAGCGGGCCATGTCCAGGATCCGGTCGACGCCGAGCACGATGCCGATGCCTTCGGGCGGGATCCCGAAGGTGACCAACAGGCCGGCGATGAGCGGCAAGGAGCCGCCCGGGATGCCGGCGACGGCGACGGCGCTGAGGACCGACAAGAAAAGCAGCGTGAGTTGCTGGCCGACGGAAAGGTCGACGCCGAAGACCTGTGCGACGAAGAGCACCACGCAGCCTTCGTACAGGGCGGTGCCGCTCATGTTCATGGTCGTGCCCAGCGGCAGGACGAAACCGGCCACGCTCGGCTTGAGACCGAGGGTATTCTTGGAGCACTCCAGCGCGGCCGGCAGGGTCGCGTTGCTGGAACTGGTCGAGAAGGCGGTGATCAGCACGCCGCGGATATCGCGGAAGAACGCCAGCGGCTTCCGGTCCGTCCAAAGGCGCAGCCAGAGCGACATCGTGCCGAAGAGGTGGAAGAGCATGACCGCGAGGCAGCCCAAGGCGAAGACCCCGAGGGCGACCAGGATGTCCAGGCCGATCTTGACGATGACGCTGTAGATCATCAGCGGCACCGCATAGGGAGCGAGCTTCAACGCCAGCTGCACGATGCCCGTCATCAGGTCGGAGACGAGCTCGAGCGCCGAGAGCAGCTGCTGGCGCTTCGCCTCGACGAGCTGCGTGCCGACGACGCCGACCAGCAAGGCGAAGAGGATGAGCGGGAGGACGTCGCCGATCGAGCCGTTGGTATGGCCGACGACCGCGCCGAAGAGGTTCTTCGGCATGAACATCTCGACCAGGCCGGCAAGGTCGACCGCCGGCGTGGCCGCGGAGGTGGCCACATGCTTCTGGGCCGCGCCGCCGAATTCCTGCATCAGCATGGTCTTCGCCGCGGGATCCAGATGGTCGCCGGGACGCAGGACGTTCATCATCGCCAGGCCGAGGCTGACGGCGATGGCCATATTGAGGAAGAACAGCGCGAAGGTGCGACCGGCGAGCGGACCGAGGCGATCCAAGCGACCAAGCTGGGCGACGCCGGCCGCCAGCGAGGCGAATACCAGCGGGATGACGACGAAGAACAACAGCCGGAGGAAGACCTGGCCAAGCGGGTCGAAGACGTGGGTCGCGACCTTGCGCATGAACGCGAGGGACGAAGGCGAATAGTGCCCGACGCCGAGGGTGACGAGACCGGCGACGACGCCGAAGAGCAGACCGTAGAGGATACGGCTGGCGAGAGGACGATTGGTTTCGGCCATGGGGTTGGGGTGGGGTCTTTTTAGGAGCGACCCTTGGAGGATTCCACTTTAATCAACGCCCCATGAAAACCCTGCCCTGCCTCCTCATCGCCTGCCTGAGCCTTGGCGCCGCCGAAGTCGGCCCGCCCAAGCCGAAGCAGACCATGCCCGTGCCTTCGGCCGAGGAGGCGTTGGGCTGGAAGCCGATGTTCGACGGCAAGAGCCTCCGAGGCTGGACGGGCGACCCGGTCTATTGGCGCTGCGAAGGCGGCGCGATCGTCGGGGAGATCACGCCCGCGACCATCGTGAAGAACAACACCTTCATCATCTGGGAAGGCTCCCTGCCCGGCGACTTCGAGCTCAAGGCGGAATATCGGATCTCCGAACGCGGCAACAGCGGCATCAACTACCACAGCGCCGACGTCGCCGGACTGACCTTCGCCCTCACCGGCCCGCAGGCGGACATCGACGGGCAGAACAAATACACCGGCCAGAACTACGAGGAGCGCGGCCGCACGTTCAACGCCCTGCGCGGCCAGATCACGCGCGTGCGTCCCGGCCAGAAAGCCGAAGTCGTCGGCTCGGTGGGCGATCCGAAGGAACTGGCGGCTTTCATCCGCAACGGCGACTGGAACGAGTACCATCTCATCGTCCGCGGGGGCACCCAGGTGCATCTCCTCAACGGCCACGTCATGAGCGTGGTCATCGACGACGACGCGGCCGCACGGCACCCCGAAGGCAAGATCGGCGTCCAGGTGCACGTCGGCCCGCCGATGAAGGTCGAGTACCGCAACCTGCGTGTCAGGCAGCCCTGAGCGCGGTTACGCCGTTGCCCTCTGCCGGCGGACGCATTGAGTAAGCCCATGAGCCGCCCCGCCCTTACCCTGCTGGCCTTGCTTGCCTGGACCCTCGGTCTCGCCGCCTCCGGCGAGTGGTCCGAACAAAGCCCGCGGGAGGAGATCCGGCCGACGTTTACGCGCCACGGAGACACCTTGATCATCACGCACGACGCCCGCGAAGGCCTCGACGGCTGGTACCAGCAGGCCTTCACCGTGCAAGGCGGCGACTTCATGAAGTTCAGCGCCACGCGCAAGACGACCGGCGTCGCGAACCCGCGCCACAGCGGACTCGTGCGCATCGTCTGGACCGACGCCAAGGGCAGGACCGTCCCCGCCGCCGTGGCCGGCGCCACCGCCGAGCCGGAGCACCCCGTCGATGGCCCGATCGACGCGCAGGGCCGAGCGGTGCTGGCAGGCGTCTACCAGGTCCCGCCCAAGGCCACGCAGGCGACCATCGAACTCCACCTCCAGCACGCGCCCCAAGGTCGCGTCGAGTGGAGCGACATCCGCTTCGAGAAGAGCCCGGCCCCCTCCGCGCGCAAGGTCCGTCTCGCCACGGTGCAATATGTGCCGAGCGGCCAGTCGCCTCGCCGGAACTGCGAGGAATATGCGCCCATGATCGCGGACGCCGCCAAGCAGCGGGCGGACCTCGTCGTCCTCGGCGAGACCGTGCCCTACGTGCGCACGAAGCTGTCGCCCGCCCAGACCGCCGAGCCGATTCCCGGACCGACGACCGACTATTTCGGCGGGCTCGCGAAGCAGCACGCGCTCCACATCGCCCTGAGTCTCTATGAGCGGGACGGGCATCTCGTCTACAACACCGCCGTGCTGCTCGGCCCCGAAGGCAAGCTGCTCGGCAAGTATCGCAAGGTCTGCCTCCCCCATGGCGAGGTCGAGAAAGGCGTCGCGCCCGGCGCCGACTACCCGGTCTTCGACACGAAGTTCGGCAAGGTCGGCCTGATGGTCTGCTACGACGGCTTCTACCCCGAGGTCGCCCGCGCGCTCACCGCCCACGGCGCCGAAGTCATCGCCTGGCCCGTCTGGGGCTGCGACCCTCTGCTGGCCCGCGCCCGCGCCTGTGAGAACCGCGTGTACGTCGTCAGCAGCACCTTCACCGATCCGAAGAGCGACTGGATGATCTCGGCCGTCATCGATCCCGCCGGCAAGGTCGTCGCGCAAGCCAAGGAAAGCGGCTCGATCGCGATCCACGAAGCCGACCTCGCGAAGCCGCTGGTCGGGCCTTACAACCTCGGCGACTTCCGGGAGATGGTGCAGCGCCACCGGCCCGGGGCGTCGAAGTAGGCCTCGGTCAGGCCAGTTCCGCCAGGATCGCATCCCAGAGGGCGATGCGCGCCTCGATGGCGGCGACGGAGGCGGCGGCGGCTTCATCCCACTTCCGGTCGTCGTCGCCGCAGAGCAGTTCGACCATGCGGAGCGAGATCGCGCCGTGATGGCCGCCGTCGACCTCGATGTGGCGTTCGAGGTAATAACGGAAGGTATCGAGCTTGCCCGGGTATTCGCGGCTGAGGCGCGTGACCAACTCCGTGAACATGTCGGGGATCAGGTCCTCGCGTCCGAAGGTGAAGGCCGCGGCGACCTCGTGGGACTTCCCGTTCGTCGCCAGCGCGAAGGTCGCGCCGGAGAAGGCCGCGGCCCCGGCCGGGACGCCGGCGGAGACCAAGGCGGCGGCGGTCGAGCCGCCGGACCGGACCGAGGCGAGCGCCTTGTCGACGGCGGCCGTGTCGGCGCCGGCCTCATGCATCGCGCGCAGATACAGGTCGAAGTGCGCGATACGTCCGCCGCGCGGGTCGACGTCGGATTCCTCGCCGCAGACGATCTCGTTGATCAGGAAGCGTACCTCGGCGTCCCCGACCGGCACCCACGGGACGGCCACGCAGGTGAGGTCGCGCTGCAGACGCTTCAGGAGCGACATGAAATCCCAGACCGCGAAGACGTGGGAACGCATGAACACGCGGACGTCGTCCAGCGAGGCCATCCGGGCATAGAGCGGATGCGCGAGCAGACGGGCCCGGGCGGGCGCGATGCGGGAGCGGACGGTTTCGAGCCGAGTCATTAGGTCGAAGTTATCAAGGTCGGCTAAAACGCAAGCCGGACGCAGCCATCCTCAAGCCAGTCCAGGCCGCTTAATCTGGCGGAGAGCCTCATACGTCGCGATCCCGCAGGCGGTCGAGAGGTTCAGCGAACGGGTCTTGTCGTTGAAGTGCGGGATCTTGACCTCGCGCTCCGGACCGAACCAGGCGTGGACTTCCGGGGCGGCGCCGCAGCTTTCGCTGCCGAAGACCAGTCCGTCGCCTTCCTGGAACTGCGCATCCCAAAGGCCGCGCGTCGTCTTGGTCGTGAAGAGCCAAAGCCGCTCCGGACGTCCGGGGGAGGCGAGAAAGGCTTCCCAGTCGGCGTGATGGCGGACGTCGAGTTCGTGCCAGTAATCCATCCCCGCCCGGCGGAGCTTGGCGTCGTCGATCTTGAAGCCCAGCGGGTGGACGAGGTGCAGCACGCAACCCGTCACGGCGCACATGCGGCCGACGTTGCCGGTGTTCGGCGGGATCTCCGGGCGGAGCAGGACGAGGTGCAGCGGCGGCTTCACTTCCGTCGGCTCATCGCGCGCGAGATCTCGCGCTTGGCTTCGCGTTCCTTGATGTCCTGGCGCTTGTCGTGCATCTTCTTGCCCTTGCCCACGGCGAGGAGGCACTTCGCGAGGCCGTGCTTGAAGTAGATCTTCAACGGGACGATCGCGTGGCCGCCGGACTGGACCTCCGCGGCGATCTTCTCGATCTCGGCCTGCTTCAGCAGCAGCTGGCGCGTGCGGTAGGAGGCGTGGTTGTTGAGGTTGCCGAAGTCGTATTCCGCGATGTGCGCGTGGTAGAGCATCACGCCCTTCGGTCCGATCTTGATGAACGCGTCGGCGATGTTGGCGCGGCCGGCGCGGAGGGACTTCACCTCGGTGCCGCGCAGGACGATCCCGGCCTCGTAGGTCGGGCCGATGAAATAGTCGCGTCCCGCCTTCGGGTTGTTGACCTCGGGAAGTGACTGTTCGCGGCGGGCGGCCATCGGGAGACGAAAAGGCTACGCGCCGGAGGACCGGCTGGTCGGGAGAGCCGCCTTAGGCAGGCAGGCGATCCTCGGGACGGAACTCCCAGGAGATGCGGCCTTCGATGACTTCGCGCAGGGCGATGTCCTCGGGGGAAAGCTTTTCGAACACGTCGCCCAGCGTGTGGTTGTACTTGGGCGGCTGGACGGAGTAGTCGGCCGTGCTGCGGAGCTGCTTCACGCGCTTGGAGATCACGTTGATGAGAATGTTCGCATCAGGGATGATCTTTCGGGCTTCCTGGAGGTAATCGTCGCGCATGGTGGGTTTCCCGACTAGGGAACCACCGAACCTAGGGTACCACCCCCCTCTGGCAAGCGATTTTTGGGGGCCAAAAATGCCTTTGCCCTGCGAAATCACGGGGGTAAGGTACCCTCAGATGTCCAATCCTGAGCCTTACGGTCAGTCCATGAAGTCCAAAGGCGGCTTTTCCCGCCTCTTCAGCGCGCTGCGCTACACCTGGGACGGACTCAAGGCCGCCGCCACCCACGAGGAGGCCTTCAAGCAGGAGCTGATGGTGGTCATCCCCCTTTCGGTCATCGCCTGGTTCGTGCCGGTGAGCCTGCCCGAGAAAGCCCTGCTCTTCTCCAGCCTGCAGCTGATCCTGATCGTCGAACTGCTGAACTCGGCCATCGAGGCCAACACCGACCACATCTCCCTGGAGCGTCACCCCTTGGCCAAGCGGGCCAAGGACATGGGAAGCGCCGCCGTCTTCCTGACCATCGTCATCGCCTTGGCCGTCTGGGGCACGGTGCTCTGGCAGCATTTCTGCGCCAAGTAATCCGGGCACAAAAAACCCGCCGGTGCGCGGCGGGTTTTCGCTGGGGTCGTGAAACCGAGGCTTAGGCCTTGGTGACGAGGCCGGCCTTGAGGGCCTTGACCGAAACCCACTGGCGCTTCACCGAGCCGTTAGGCTGGACGACGCGGATGCGCTGGACGTTCGGCTTGAACGTGCGCTTGGTCTGCTTCACGAGCTGGAAGCCGATACCGCCGCTCTTCTTGGACTGACCGCGGTGAATGATTCGGCGGCCCTTGACGGGGCGCTTGCCGGTGACGCTGCAGATACGGGACATAGTGTTCGGGCTCCTTTTGGAAAGTCGGAGCAAAGGAGTGCCGAGCCCATTGGCAAGCGGTAATTACCCCTTAAGTCCGCTTCAAAGCCCGGTCGAGGGCCTGCAGGCCCGCCGAAAGGGCGTCCGGAGGGGTCAAAAGGCTCAAAACGACGCACGGGGTCGTCGTCGGCATGCCGTAGAAGTAGCCGGGATGAGCCCAGACGCCTTCGCTCAGGGCGTTCATCAGGAAGCGGTCTTCATGGACGCCAGGCGGCAAGGTCAGGATGGCCGTCCAGCCGGCCGGACGCGGCAAGACCGTGCAACCGGACGCGGTCGAGGCAGCCCAGGCGCGCAAGGTGCCCTCCCCTTGGGCGACCCGGGTCCGGACCAAGGCGCGGAGCGGCTCGGCTCGACGCAGCAGGTCCGGCAAGGCGAGCTGGGCCGGGGTGTTCACGGACAAGAAGGCGTCGGCGATGTGCTCGAGCCGGCGGCAGGCTTCGAGGGTCGAAGCGGCCGGGCCGGCGACGACGATCCAGCCGAGCTTGAGCTGCGGCGCGAGCGCGACCTTGGAGAGACCGCTGAGGACGAACGTCATCACGTTGGCTTCGCCGGCCCAGGTGCCCGGCGAGGCGACGCCTTCGGCGGGATAATCGAGGAAGACCTCGTCGCAGACGATCGCGAGGCCGTGCTTCAGGGCGAAGCCACGCAGCACGTCGCGATCACGACGGCCCACGAACGCGCCGGTCGGGTTGGACGGATTGATGCAAAGGACGGCCCGCGTCTGGCGGTTGACGCTCAAAGTCGCGGCGTCGATGACCCATTCGCCGGCGAGCTGCACGAGCTGATACGGGCGCAGCGTCACGCCTTCGAGCGCGGCGATGACCTCGAGCAGCGGATACGCCGGCTCGGGCACGAGCACTTCGTCGCCCGGATTGCAGAGCAGCTTGAAGATCCAGGAGTAGGCCTCGCTCGTGCTGGCCGTCAGGAAGAGCTGGTCGACCGGCACGCGGGCGCCGCGCGAGGAGTAATAATCCGAGATCGCCGTGCGGGCCGAAGCCAGGCCGAGCGGATTCGGGTCCTGACGCTGGATGCCGTCGCGACGGAGCAGCGGACCAAGGTCGGCCGCGGACCATGCGAAGCCAGCGTTGGCCGGATTGGAATCGGAGAGGTCGAGCAACGGCTGACCGGAGGAGAGACGCTTGGCCTTCGCCTTGCTCAGGGCGTTGGTCTCCGCGGCAAAAGCAAGGCGTGCGCTAAACATGGGCGGGAGAGTCGGCAACAAGGCGGGACAAGCGAGGCAAAAGGCGCCTCACGGACGGACCTCGGACTCAATTACGGATTGAAGTCGGTTTCTCCGCCTTCAAGGGTAGGCGCATGTCCCAGCAAGTCCTGAAGCCTCGCGTCCGCGGGTTCATCTGCATCACCTCCCACCCCGACGGCTGCGCCGCGGCGGTCCGTGAGCAGATCGCCTACGTGAAGTCCCGTAAGCCCATCCAGGGCGGACCCAAGTCGGTCCTGGTGATCGGCGCTTCCACGGGCTACGGCCTCGCTTCCCGCATCTCGGCCGCCTTCGGTTCCGGCGCCGCCACCCTCGGCGTGTTCTTCGAGCGCAACGGCGAAGGCGACAAGCCCGGCTCCCCCGGCTGGTACAACACCGCCGGCTTCCATGCCGAAGCTCGCAAGGCCGGCCTCAAGGCGATCTCGATCAACGGCGACGCCTTCTCGGCAGAGCTCAAGGCCCAGGTCATCGAAGCCATCAAGTCGAAGATGCCCGGCGGCAAGGTCGACCTCGTCGTCTACTCCCTCGCCTCACCTCGCCGCACCGCTCCGGACGGCGTGACCTACAAGTCCGTCCTCAAGCCGACCGGCGCTCCCTTCCACGCCAAGAACCTCGACACCGACAAGAAGGTCGTGAACGAGGTCACCCTCGAGACCGCTTCCGCCGACGACATCGCGCAGACGGTCAAGGTCATGGGCGGCGAAGACTGGGAACTCTGGATGAACGCCCTTGATGGCGCCGGCGTCCTCAAGGAAGGCTGCCAGACGGTCGCCTATTCCTACATCGGGCCGCAGGTGACCTGGCCGATCTACAAGGACGGCACCATCGGCAAGGCCAAGGAAGACCTCGAGCGCGCCGGTCGCAAGATCGACGACCTGATGAAGCTCCACCGCGGCCGCGCCTTCGTGTCCGTCAACAAGGCCGTCGTCACGCAGGCCAGCTCCGCCATCCCGGTCGTCCCCCTCTACGTCTCGCTGCTGTTCAAGATCATGAAGGCCAAGGGCACGCACGAAGGCTGCATCGAGCAGATCCAGCGCCTCTTCGAGAAGCAGATGTACAACGGCAACGCGCTCGACTTCGACGAGAACGGCCGCGTCCGCATCGACGACTGGGAGATGGCGCCCGACGTCCAGAAGGCCGTCTTCGACGCGTGGCCCAAGGTCACGACGGAGACCTTCGACGCGCATGCCGACTTCGCCGGCTACCAGTCCGACTTCATGAAGAACTTCGGCTTCGGCCTCGCCGGCATCGACTACGAAGCCCCGACCGAAGTCGAACGCCCCATCGAGGACGCCTAAGTGGCCAAAGTCTTCTCCATCGCGAACCAGAAGGGCGGCGTCGGCAAGACGACCACCACCGTGAACCTCGGCGCCGGCCTCGCGCGTCTCGGCATCCCGACGCTCATCGTCGACCTCGACGCCCAGGCCAACGCGACCTCCGCGCTCGGCATCGAGAAGACCGAAGGCAAGTCGCTCTACAAGGTCCTGCACGGGGAAGCCAAGGCCGCCGACATGATCGTCGCGACCTCGACCGAGAAGCTCGACCTCATCCCGTCGGAAGTCGACCTCGCCGCCGTCGAATCCGAGCTCGCCCAGGCTGAGAACTACCTCGGCCGCCTGCGCGAAGCCCTCGCGCCCGTCATCGCCTCCGGCAAGTACCAGGCCATCCTCATCGATTGCCCGCCCGCGCTCGGCATGCTTTCGATGAACGCGCTCGGCGCGTCGGACCACCTCATCGTCACCCTGCAGACCGAATACCTCGCGATGGAAGGCCTCGGCCAGATCCTCGGCGTGGTCGACCAGCTCAAGGCCGCCGGCGCGAGCGACAAGCTCACCGTCGGCGCGATCGTGATGACGATGTACGACGTGCGCACGAAGCTCTCCCGTCAGGTCGTCGAGGAGGTGAAGACCCACTTCCCCGCCCTCGTGCTGGATACGATGATCCCGCGTACCATCCGCCTGTCGGAGTGCCCGAGCCACGGCCAGACGATCTTCCAGTACGACGTCCATTCCCCGGGCGCCGTCGCCTACGACGCGCTCGCCAAGGAGTTCGCCAAGCGCTTCGCGCTGAAGTGAACGGCGTCGGCCAGCCGCGCGTCCGCCAGGTGCGGACCTTCGAGGAACTGCTGACCACGCGCTTCGCCGACGGCGTCAACGCGCTCTGCTGGGAACGCACGTTGCCCGGCGACTACGCCGAGGTCGTCGCGAAGCTCGGGCCGGGCGAGGGCATCGTGGCGATCGAGGACGTGCGAATCCGGACGCTCGAGCTGACGCCCGCCGGACGTCTCGCCGTGGAGGCGATGCTCGCTGACCAGCAGCTCCTCCGCGACCACGACCTGGCTCCGTCGCTCAACTGCGTCTACGACTGCGTGCGCGGGCCTGACGCCGGCGTCGTGCCGACCGACGTCACGTCCTTCCACGTCGACAGCGCGCCCGTCGAGGTCGACACCTGGCTCTGCACCTATCACGGCGCCTGCAGCGAAGGCCTCCGCAACGAGGACGCCCTGCTCAAGGTCGAGATCCCCGAGATCCGCGTGGCGCTGCTCAAGGAATACGGCGGCGTGGACGACGAAGGCTTCGCGGAGTTCCTGCATGAGCACAGCTACGACTCGCATTACGCGCCCAAGCCGGGCGCGGCGC
The DNA here is from genome assembly GCA_964643215.1 of uncultured Klebsiella sp. GTDB lineage: Bacteria > Verrucomicrobiota > Verrucomicrobiia > Opitutales > UBA953 > UBA953. Next base: position 18,136 of record CAZXSI010000025.1, read on the forward strand.
CCTACCCCTTCGGCATCTTCGCCCTCTGGCGTATCGCCACGCGTTGGCCCGGCAGCCCCGTGCCGCCCTGTGTTCACCGCGCGCCGGAGAACCATCCCGGCTCACCGCGGCTGCTGCTGATCAGCTGAGTTATTTCACCAGCGTCAGCTTGGATGGATAACGCCGGTCGGCGTTCCATTCCCCGAGGTAGATGTCGCCGGCGGAGTCCACGTAGAGGTCGTGGCCGTGCTTGAAAATCGGCTGGGATTGACTGAGCGGCTGGAGCTTGCCATCGACATACTGCGGCTCGCTGCCACCCGGCGCGCTGAGGACCTTCTTGGTGACGCGGTCCAGGACGAGCAGGAAGCCCGACTGTGCGAGTCGTTTGCCCTTGGCGTCCTTGCTCCAGCACACGGCCGTGTAGACCTTGTCGCCACGGAAGCAGAGCTGACCAGCGAAAGCCCCCGGCAGGTCGAGGGTGTCGACATGCTTGCCGTCCAAGGTGAACGCCTTGAGCTGGTTCTGGCTGCGCGAAGGCACCCAGACGAGCGGTCCGCGCGGAGCGGTGACATCGATGGAGATGCCGTGGGCGTTGCTGAGGTTGGCGGCGTCTTTCGTCGGCCCGCCCCATTTCTTGAGCAGCTTGCCCTCGAGCGAGAACTCATAGATGAAATTCGAGCCGTAGCCGTCGGCGACGAGCAACGTGCCGGCAGGCGTCCAGGCGACGTCGCACGGCATGAACTTGCCGTCGCTCAGGCCGAGCTCCTTCGGCGTCGGGAACTTGCGCACGACCTTGCCGTCGGTCGTCAGCAAGGTGATCCGCCCTTCGACCGCGGAGGGGTTCCAGCCTTCGGCCGCCATGTGCCAGCCCGAGTCGACATGCACCAGATACTCCACGCCGTCTTTTTCAAAGATCTCCAGCCCATGGCCGCCGCCGAGTCCGGCGCTGATCGAACGGACATAGCGGCCGTCTTTCTCGAAGACGATGAAGTCGTTCTTCGGATGGTCGGTCACCAGGTAGATCCGACCCGCCTTATCCTCGGCGAGGGCGTGCGCATTCACGATCGGCGCTACCGCCGGGTCGGCCTGGGCCCACTTAAGATCAAGGGCGTAGCGCAGGCCGCCATGACCGAGGACGGGAGGCTTTTCTTCGGCGAAGGCGGCAAGGCAGAGAAGGCAAACGAGGAAACGCATGTCGGCGGGGGTATGCCCCGACCATGACCGGACGCCTGAGGCAGGCAAGACCCCGAGCGCCTCTTCTGCGAGTCTCGTCGAACTCCCCTTGCCATCGTCGGTCCGGCGGCTTGGATAAGTCCGCCCCATGCGCCGCCCCCTCCTCCGGCTCCGCCCATACGCCATCGCCGCCGCCGTCGGCACGATCCTGCTCGTCGACCTCTCCAACCAATGGGAAGTCCCGATCGCCGGATTACCAGGGGAGTTCTACGATCGCTACGTGGATACCCTCGATCCTGCCGACGAGCCAGAAGTCCTGCTTAGGCTGGCCGAAGCGGGCAACGTGCAGGCTCAATACGTCTACG
>CAZXSI010000026.1:0-19135 GCA_964643215.1 uncultured Klebsiella sp.
GGACGATGTGGTCGACCGTGGCGAAGGTCCGCTGGGGGTACTTCACCTTGAGGCCGAGGTCCCGGAGCATGCCGAAGGCCTGGGGACTCGTCACCTCATGGATGAGGTGCGTGCCGATGAACAATTGGGTCTGGCCGTTAGGCAGCTTGCGCACCGTGTGCGCTTCCCAAACTTTCTGGAACAGGGTCTTGGCCATCTTGGTTAAAGGTGAAGGGTCAACGTAGGAAGGGACGGGGGCTGGTCAATCCCGCAGGCGCAGGCCCGGGACGGCATATTTCCTGATAAATCAGGCCGCCCCGGACCGCGCCCGCCGCCGTGTCTTGACCCGCTCGCCCCTCCCCTTCCATCCTGCACCCATGGCCCGCACGCTCACCCTCAGCTTCTCCTGCCCCGATACCAGCGGCATCGTGGCCGAGGTCTCCGCGTTCGTCGCCGGCCACCAGGGCTGGATCACGGAAGCCAGCCAGCACACGGAGCACGAGCTCTCCCGCTTCTTCATGCGCGTCGAGATCCGGGCCGAGTCCCTCGATTTCCCCGCCGGCGAATTCGCCCGGCGATTCGCCCCGCTCGCCAAGAAGTTCGCGATGGACTGGAAGGTGTCGGACTCCGACCAGCCGCGCCGCGTCGTCCTGCTCTGCTCGAAACAGGAACACTGCCTCTACGACCTGCTGGCCCGCCACGTCGCCCAGGACTTCCCGTTCGTCATCCCCTGCGTGATCTCCAACCACGAGGACCATCGCAAGGTCGTCGAGGCCCACGGCATCCCCTTCCACCACGTCCCCGTGACGCCGGAGACCAAGCCGGCGGCCTACCGCAGGATGGAGCAGCTCTTCCGCGACGCGCAGGCCGACCTGATCGTCCTCGCCCGCTACATGCAGGTGCTCGACGAGCCGATGTGCCGGGACTTCGCCGGCAGGATCATCAACATCCACCATTCCTTCCTGCCTTCGTTCGCCGGCGCCAAGCCTTACCACCAGGCGCACCGTCGCGGCGTGAAGCTCATCGGCGCGACCTGCCACTTCGTCACGCCCGACCTCGACGAAGGCCCCATCGTGGAACAGGACGTGATCCGCATCGACCACTCCGACACGCCCGAGGACATGGCGCATCTGGGCAAGGACATCGAGAAGGTCGTGCTCGCCCGCGGCCTGCGCGCCGTCGTCGAAGACCGCGTGCTGCTGGCCGGCAATAAGACCGTTATCTTCCGTTAAAAACCGGCCGCGGCCAGGGGTTTGGCGTTGGCGAGGGCCCCGGCGAAAGGCAAGGTGAGGCCACCCCATCCTCATGCGTCTCCTCTGCGCTTTCCTCTTCGCGTCCGCCGTCGCCTCCGCCGCCGTCGCGCCGGAAGAGATCACCCCGACGAAGAAGGCTCCCTTCATCCCGCCGGCGGAAGCCGCCCGCGCCGAGACCGTCGACGCCATCAAGGCCTACATGGCCAAGGAGCCGGGCACCTTCGGCGCGCACGCCTCGGCGCAGGACTTCCCGGGCCTCGTCGATGCCAAGGAGCGCGTCGCCCGCACGGTCGCCTACGACTCCAATCTCGTCCATCGCTGGGACACCGCCGCGGGCAACGCCCCGAACCTCGCCACCGGCCCCGACGCCTGGCAGGAGACCGGCCTCTACGCCGCCCCCGGCGAAGTCGTGATCGTGAAGGTCGCCTCGATCCCCGAGAACCGCGTGGTGAAGGTGATCGTCGGCTGCCACCGCGATGCCCTCTTCAAGCTGGATAAGTGGAACCGCTTCCCGCTCATCGCGCGCTCCTTCGAACTGAAGGTCGGCGAGAACAAGGTCGCCAACGCGTTCGGCGGCCAGCTCTTCATCCAGAGTTCCCACAAGGACTGGCGCAAGCCGGTGAAGGCCTCCCCCGCGACCCCGCTGCAGTTCAGCAACGCCGTCGCGATGCCCACCTACGTCCTCGGCAAGGACACGCCCGACACCTGGATGAAGGCCAAGCAGCTGCCGGCGCCGTGGGTCACGCTCGTCGGCAAGCAGGTCATCCTGCACGTCCAGGCTTCCGAAGCGAAGAAGCTCGCCGACCCGAAAGGGCTGCTCGAGTGGTGGGACAAGGCCATGGCCCTCGAAGACGACCTCGTCGCCCTCGTCCGCCTCGCGCCGGAACGCGTGGTCCCCGACCGGCAGATCTCCGCCGGCTTCATGCATTCGGGGTACCCCTTCATGTGCTGGATCGACCCGTCGCAGAAAGACAGCATCGACCTCCCGAAGCTCGCCAAGGAAGGCAACTGGGGCTTCTTCCACGAACTCGGCCATAACCACCAGCGCACGTCCTGGACCTTCGAGGGCCAGACCGAGGTCACCTGCAACTTCTTCTCGCTTTACGTGATGGAGAAGCTCGTCGGCAAGCCGCAGGGACGGGGCCATCCGGCGATGGAGAAGATCGACGAGCTCCTCGCGAAACGCTTCGCCGCCGAACCCAACAAGGGCCCGTTCGAGCAGCTCGCGACCTTCGTCGTCCTGATCCGCGCCCACGGCTGGGGCCCCCTGCGCGAAACGCTCCGCTCCTACGCCTCCGTGGCCACGCCCAAGGGCGCGACGAAGGAACAGCTGCAGAGCATCTTCGCCGAACGCTACGGCAAGGCCGCCAAGGCCGACGTGGGCGAGTATTTCGAGAAGATGGGCTACCACGTGGAGCCGGCCGCCAAGACGGCCCTGCAAACCTTCCCCGCCTTCAAGCCGAGCCTGCCTTCGTCCGCTAAGTGACGCTCCCGCAACGGTTCGCAGGGCGCCGCCTTCTGCCTCGCCCTGCGGGCTGATTTAAACTTAATACGCCCCGTCGGCCCTCGCCGACGTCTTCCGACCATGTCCCTCATTTCCCGCCTTTCCGCCCGCCTCCAGAACCACCCGAAGCGCATCGTCTTCCCCGAAGGCGCCGATGCCCGCGTCATCCAGGCCGCCCGCCAGTTCGTCGTGAAGAAACTCGGCGTGCCGATCCTCGTCGGCGACCGCCAACGCATCAAGGTCAACGCGGCCCGGCTGAACATCAGCCTCGAAGGCATCCGCGTCGTCGAGCCGGAGCGCAGCGACGAGCTCAAGGGCTTCGCCGAGAAGCTCGACGCCATCCAGCGCTACGGGAACACGAACCTGCAAGGCAACCCGGCGGAGCTCGCCCTCAACCCGAACTACTTCGCGTGCCTGATGGTCGCCACCGGCGGCGCCGACGCGCTGATCTCCGGCGCCACCACGCACGCCGCCTCGGGCCTCCGCGCCATCCTGCAGGTGATGCCCCGCCAGCAAGGCGTCGAGACCGTCTCGTCGATGCAGATCCTCGAGTCCGAAGAAGGCAAGTTCGGCATCGAAGGCGTCCTCTTCCTCGCGGATTGCGGCGTCATCCCGGAACCGACCGCCGAACAGCTCGCCGACATCGCGGTGACCACCGCCGGCCTCGCCGGCCACCTGACCAACACGACCCCGAAGGTCGCGATGCTCGCCTACTCCACCCACGCGTCCAACCCGCGCCTCGCCTCGGTGAAGAAAGTCCAGGTCGCCACCGACCTCGCCCGCCGCAAGGCCCGCGAACTGGGCATCGCCTGCGACATCGACGGCGAGATGCAGGCCGACGCGGCGATCAACCCCTTCGCGGCCCAGTCCAAGGAGGTCGAAGGCGCCGTCGCCGGCCGCGCCGGCGTGCTGATCTTCCCCGACCTCAACGCCGGCAACATCGCCTCGAAGATGGCGCAGCACATCGCCGATATCCCGGCCTACGGCCAGATCCTCACGGGCCTCGAACGCCCCGCCGCCGAGATCTCCCGCGGCGCCAGCGCCCACGACATCTTCGGCACGGCGGTCATCGTCGCCGCCCAGGCGGTCGACAAGTCCTACCTCTTCCCGAAGCTCAAGGACGGCCCCGCCGCCTGACCATGCCCGCGCGCAAACGCTTCGCCGAGAACGTGCCCGGGCTGCTCCTGCGCCCGATGAACCTCGACACGCGACGGATCTTCGTCGCGGCGACGCGCATGAACGACGGCAAGACGACGACGTGCCTCGGCCTCACGGCCGCCCTGCAGGCGATGGGCCTGCACGTGGGCTACATCAAGCCGATCGCCCAGCGCGTGGTGATGTCCGGCGAGGACCAGGTCGACGAGGATACGCTCCTCATCGACGGGCTCTTCGACCTCGACATCCCGATCGCGGCGATGTCGCCGGTGGCCATCGGCCCCGACTTCACGAAGCAGTACCTCGAGAACCCCGACGAGGTCGGCCCGCAGCTCAAGGACCGCATCTGCCGCGCCTTCGACCGTACCGCCTACGGCAAAGACATCGTGGTCGTCGAAGGCTCCGGCCACGCCGGCGTAGGCTCGGTGTTCGGCGCCTCCAACGCCGACAACGCCCGCGTGCTCGGCTCCAAGGCCATCATCGTCGCCGCCGGCGGCATCGGGAAACCCATCGACGAGATCGCCCTCAACAAGGCCCTCTTCGACAAGGCCGGCGTGGAGGTCGTCGGCGCGATCATCAACAAGGTGCTGCCCGACAAGATCGACTTCATCCGCGATTTCGCCGGCCGCGGCCTCCGTCGCCTCGGCGTCCCCCTCCTCGGCGTCGTCCCGCTCCAGGAGATGCTGGTCTACCCGAACCTCGACCAGGTGGCCGACGAGACCAAGGCCCGCTGGATCCACCAGCCCGCCGGCCTGCGCCGCGTCCGCCGCGTGGTCATCGGCGCGATGTCCGCCCGCCGCTGCGCCGAATACCTCCGCACGCCCGGCACCCTTGTCATCGTCCCGGGCGACCGCGAGGACCTGCTCGAAGCCTTCCTCGCCGCCGCCGACGCGAAATCCCTCACGGGCGTGATCTTCTCCAACGGCCTGCTCCCCAACGACGACATCGTCCGGCGCATGAAGGACGCCGGCATCCCGATGGCCGCCGTCGAAGCCGAGTCCTTCGCGGTCACGGCGCGCATCAACAACATGTCGGTGAAGACGATGCGGCAGGACGCCGACAAGATCCCGGTCATCCAGAAGATGATCTCGGAATCGGTCGATATCCAAGGCCTGCTGCGCTCGCTCTGACCCTCAGACCGGGCGGAGGACCTCGCCGAGCCGGGTAAAGTGCGCCTCGTCGAAACCCATGGCCCGCTTGAGGAAGGCGTCGCGCTCGATGAGATTGGGGATCCGGGCCGCCTCCCGCCACTGGGCGGTGGTGATCAGGCCGCGCAGGCGGACCCACAACGCCCCGACCGGCACGGGGTAATCGCTGCCGTGCAGGAAACGGCCGAGGCGGCCGGACTCCTTGACCTGCCGGAGCACGCCGCTGCGGATGGGGCTGTTGAGCGCACTGGTGTCGGCGTACAGCTGCGGGAACTCGTCCATGAGCCTGACGAGCTCGCCGAAATAATTGGGGTCGAACAGGTGGCTGTTGCCCGAGGAATGCGCGGCGATGACCTTGACGCCCAGTTCCAAAGGACGTCGCAGGATCCGGGGGTCCTGATAGGAACGATTGATCACCGGCACGGTCATCTCCCCGCCGGTATGGCAGAGGAACGGCAGGCCCGCGGCCGCCATGCGCCGCCAGAACGCGTCATACCGAGGCAGGGCGCAGTCGACGTTCTGGCAGTTGGGCAGCAGCTTCAACGCGCGGGCGCCGGCCGCGAGGCAGCGCTCCAGCTCCTCCAAGGCGTCCTTGCGTCCGGGATGGATGGATACCGCCGGCACGAACTGCGGGTTCTCGCGGCAGACCTTGAACAGGTAATCGTTCGGGACGTGGAACGACCCGAAGTCGATCTTCTCGCCTGTCTCGTCGTAGACCTCGTCCTGCGCGAGCAGGAGCGCGGCGTCCAACGAGGAACCGGCGACCAGTCCGGCGAGGTGCGCCACGAACTGCTCGTCGAAGTCCTTCGCCGTCACCTTGGCCTCCAGGCCGACCGTCCGACGCATGACCTCTCCCAGCACGCGATGCCAGACGCCGTCCAGACGGAGCCAGCAGCCGCTGCCTCCCTGGCCGTTCCCGACGAGGTGGACGTGACAATCGTAGCGCGGCGGGGTCATGGGATGATGGGGGAAGTCCGCCTAGGCGTCCTTCTTGTCGGCGGTGATCCGGCCGTACAGCCAGGCGATGCCGAAGAAGGCGACGGCGACCGCGGCGCACGCGGCGATGCGACCGAGCAGGTCGGTGATGTCGTGCGAAAGCACGCGGATCGTCGCCACGCCCAGGCCGACCAGTCCGACCATGCGGAACGACCGGGTCGCGAGCAGATGGCCGAGCACGAACGTCAGCACGGAGGCCAGGGCCCAGAAGAGGGAGACGCCGGCGCCGGGCAGGGTCGACAGCATGACGAAGGTCACGAAGAAAAGCGTCGCCGAACCGAGGACGGCGCGCTGGACGGTGCCCCAGGCACCCTGCTCCCGCGTGTGGGCCGCCAGGACGTAAAGCAGGCAACCCAAGCCGAGCAGGATGAACGGCGACTGGGCCAGGCCGATGCCACGGAGCGCGTAGCCTCCTCCCTGCACCAGTTGGAGCACATGTCCGCTGAACGCGCCGGCGGCGAACAGCGCAAGGTCCGCCGGCACGGCGCCCAGCCGGCGGAGCGCGTAGGTCAGCCCGACGAGCAACAGGCCGCCGCAGGCCCACGCGAGGGCGGGGATCCACGCGGAAGGATTCCCGCCCTGGTCCTGCGGGAAGCAATACGACGCGACGGAATGGGCGAGGGTGAAGACCAGGACCGCGGTCAGGAAGGAAAGCATCTGCCGCAGAACCTTCGCGGCCGCGCCTTCGCGGCCGATGAGCTGCCAAAGCGCGGCCATGTTGATGAGCACGAGCGCCAACGCCCAGACGCTGGTCCAGTGAGCGGTCCGCACCAGGTGGAACACGACGAGGCAGACGGAGCACAGGTATCCCGGCACCGCGGCCCAGAGCAGGGCCGGCCGGAAACGCACGGCGGCCACGAGCAGCAGCACGAGCCAAGGCCAGCCGGTATCGGCCTTCGGCAATCGGTACTGCACGGCCAGGACGGCGGCGGCCAGACCAAGGATGCCGGCGATGCGGCGGATCCTCTGCCCATCCGAAGTCCGCTCCCAGTCTTCGCGCAAGGCCAGCAGGAGCCCCAGGCCCGCGAGGCCGGCCAACGCGACCCAAGGCTTCGCCGGAGGATGCGCGACGAACGCGAACGCCGCCACGCCGGCGAGGACCTCCGCAGACCAGCGCACCAGCTCGGAGCGCGTGCGCGTGCCGACGACCAAGGTGGCCGCGGCGGCGAGCGCCCAGATCAGCCAGACGAGATGCGGATCGACGAGCCACGCCAGGCCGGCGCCGGCGAAGCCGACGGCCGCGAGCAGGAGGACTTCGCCCACGAGAGCGTTGCGGCGAAGCTCCAGGTAGCCCGCGAGGCTCGCCACGGCGGCGATGAGCAGGGAGACCGTCGCCCGGCCGTCATCCCCGCCGGTCGCCAGGAAGAGGGACAGGAACGCCGGCGCGAAGAAGCTCGCGAGCTGGAAAGCCGCACGGGGGTCGCGGCCGAGGAGCACCGCATCGTCCTTGACCAGGCGCTCCCCGAGCCAGAGCACGAGGAACGAACCCAGCGCCGCCCACTGGAGCGGGAGGTAATTCGCGTCCTGCGAAGGCATGACGTCGTACAGGAAGAGGAGGCAGAACTGGGACCCGACGAGCCCCAGCACGCCGGCGGAACCCCAGGGGCCGCGCACCATCAGGATCGCGCCCAAGAGGGCGACCAAGCCGGCGCCGGTCGCGGTCTGGGCGGACGCCGCGCCCGCACCGATGGAGAAATAAACGGCGACGGTCGCGAAGACGACCGCAAGCTGGCCGAAGAGCTTGCTGCGCCTGGCCAAGGCAAGGCCGGCGACGCCGACGGCCACGAGGAACTGGACGGCCGCCGCGGCGGCGGCGGTGTCGCAGACCCTCATCTTATCCAGCCCATACGTGGCCCACGCGGCGAACTGCCAGACGGCGAGACCGGCGGCGGCGACGACCTGCCCGAGATCGGCGCGTTTGGCGGAGAGGCGGAGACCTCCCCAGAAAAGACCGGCGCCGACGAGCGCGACCTCGAGGACGCGCACGATCGGCGGAATGGTCGAACGCAGGTTCAGCCAGATGCCGAGGAACACGACCGCGGCGACGGCGAGCACCCCGCCGACGCGGACGGCCCACCAGGCGCCCAACGCATACTCGCCCTGGAGGTCGGCCGGAGGCAGGATCCCGAAGTCGCGCAGACGCTCGAACAGCGGGTCAGGCTGCGCGACGGAAGTCGGCCTCGGGTCCGCCGGCGGCGTCGGCTTGACCGGGAGCGGCGGCGGGACGACCACGGGGGCGACGACCGGTGCCGGGGCCACGGCAGCGGGCGTCGGCTCGGCGGCCGGGGCGGACGTAGCCGGCAGCCGGCCGGACAGGCCCTGAACCTGCTTCTCCAAAGTCTTCACCTGTCCGATCAGCATGAAGAAGCGAACCGGCAGATAGACGCCCAGACCAAGACAACCAGCACCGGCCACGTAGCCGAATAGTTCCTCGATTTGCATGGCAGCACGTTAGGACCCGGCCTGACGGAGGCGAGGATTAGCTGAGCAACGGGCTATTGATTGTTTCGATGCCGGGACCCGCCGGATCAGATCGCCGCCGTCCCCCGCAGCCAGACGCCGGCCACCTCGGGCCGAACGGCGGAACCATCCCAACGAAAAGCGACCAGATCGGCGGGTTGCCCGACGGCGAGCACCCCCTTGCCCCCGACGATGCGGCCCGGGGCCGAGGTCATCAAGGCGACGGACTCCCCGAGGGTCAGGCCGACTTCGCGCACGAGCACCGGCAGCGCCGCGACCAGAGGCAACGCGGCGCCGGCCAGATAATTGCCGGTACCGTCATCGATCGCCAAGAAGCCATCGGCCCGCAGCTCCACCCTGCCCCCGATCGGCGTCTGGTACTTGCCCGCCGGGAGCCCCCCCAAGGCGACCGTGTCCGAGACGACGAGCGCGCGTCCCGGTCCTTTGGCCCGCAGCATGGCCTTGAGCTGCGCCGCGGTGAGATGGTGTCCGTCGGCGATGAACATGGCGGCGAGGCGATCGTCGGCCAGTTGCGGCCAAAGATGGTTGTGCCGGCGGTTCAGCATCGCGTGCGAGCCGTTGCCGAGGTGCGTCGAAAGGGTCGCGCCGGCATCCACCGCGGCGCCGATCTGCGCGGCGTCCGCGGAAGTGTGTCCGAGCGAGACCATCACGCCGGATTTGACGAGGTGACGGACATACGTCGGCGCCGCCGGCCAGTGAGGCGACAGGGTGACGAGCTTCACCAGACCGCCGGCGGCCTGCTGCCATCGGTCGAATTCCGCGACGTCGGGCGGACGGACGTCGGCCGCGGGATGCGCGCCGCGCGGGCCGTCTTCCGGGGCGATGTGCGGTCCTTCGACATGGATGCCGGCGACCATCGCGGCGACGTCCGGATGCTGCGCGCAGGCCTCGCGAATCGCGCGCAACGCCGCCACGATACGGGCCTCGGGCGCGGTGATGATCGTCGGCAGGAAAGTCGTCACGCCCACCTTGAGCAGAGCCTGGCAGAGGGATCGCACCGTCGCGACGTCGAGCGTGTGACCGTTGAGGTCATGGCCAGCATAGCCGTTGACCTGCAGGTCGACGAAACCGGCGCTCAGCCACTGTTTTTCTCCATGTTCCACGAACTCGACCGCCTTGATCGCACCGCCTTCGGTCGTGACCGCGATGCCCCGGCCCGTCGCGGGATCGCGGCCAAGGATGCGTTGGGACGAGTCGGCGGACACGGGATCAGCGCGCGAGCTCGGAAGCGGCGGCTTCGTCGACGTACAGCGTGCAATCGGCATGCCGCTGGACGATCGAAGCCGGACAAGCCGGGGTCACCGGACCCTCCACCGTGCCTTTGACGGCGGCGGCTTTGCGTTTGTCGGGCACGGAAAGGATGAGGCACGCGCTCTTCATGATCTGACGGATCGACATCGAGACGGCCTGCTTCGGCACGTCGTCGAAGGTCGGGAACCAGCCTTCGCCGAATTGCTGCCGACGGCAGGCCTGGTCGAGGTTCACCACGATGTAAGGCACTTCGGTGACGAAGTCGGCGGGCGGATCGTTGAAGGCGAGGTGCGAATTCTCGCCGATGCCGGCGAAGCAGAGGTCGATGGGACAGGCCGCGATGCGCGCGTTGAGGCGCGCGAGCTCGGCTCCCAGGTCCTTGGCGTCGCCGTCGACGGGAACGAACTCCGGCCTGGCCGGCAGCTGGTTCACGAAACGCTCCCGGAGATACTTGCGGAAACTGGCCCCGTGCGACTCCGGGAGGCCGACATACTCGTCGAGGTGGAAGACCGTGACCTTCGACCAGTCGATGCCCGGCTCCTTCACGAGGCACTTCAGGGTCTCGAACTGGCTGGCGCCGGTGGCGACGATGACGTTCGCCCGACCCTTCCTGGCCAGGACGTCGCGGAGCACCTGGGCGCCCTGAGCGGAAGCGGCCCGGCCCATGGCGGCCGCGTCTTGGAGTTTCTGGATCTTCATGCGAATGGCGTGCCGTGACTCTGTCCGCCGACCGCATACGGGCAAGCGTCGAACCTTCGCATTTGGCAGGTATCGGCCAATTAAACCGCCCCTCGTGGCTTGTCGCCTCCGCGACACACGCCTACTCCTTGAACATGAAGAAGGCCTGCCCCGCCCTGCTCTCCCTGTTCGCCGTCACCACGCTCCTGGCGGCCGACAAGCCCACCCCTTCCGGCCACGCGCCCGTGCGCGACGAAGCCTGGATGAACGAGCGTCCGGCCGACCATAAGATGGTCTACAGCGGCCAGCAGCTCGACACGGTCGGGCAGCTCGTCGACGTCCCCGGGCGACTGCTGGCCATGGAATTCGCCCAGGGGGGCAGGATCCTCCTGGTGAAGACCACCACCGTCCTCGCGAGCCTCGATGCCGCGACGATGGAGGTCATCCAGAAGGCGGACTACCCGATCGCGAAGGCCGGCGGGTCGATGCACGGCCTCGCGGTGGCCCAAGACGGGAGCAGCGTGCTCGTCTCCGGAGGCCGTACCCACCTCTACCGCGCCACGGTCGGGACCGACGGCAAGATCGCCTGGGGGCCTTCGATCGACGTCTCCGGCGGCGCCAAGAACGTCAACCCGCTCGGCCTCGCCTTCACGGCCGACGGCAAGCGCGCCCTCGTCGCCCTCTCCATGGCCAACCAGCTCGCCATGGTCGACCTGACCACGGGCAAGGTCGCCGCGACCGTCGACGTCGGCGTCTGCCCTTATGGCGTGGCCCTTTCCGCCGACGGCAGGACCGCCTACGTCTCCAACTTCGGCGGCAACGCCCCCGGCTCGGAGGAACTCGCCGAGGCCTCCGGCGGCACGATGGTCGCGGTCGACAAGCGCACGGTCGCCCTGCGGGGGACGCTGAGCTTCGTCGACGTCGACGCCGCCAAGCTCCGCGAAGCCGGCCGCATCGAAGTCGGCCTGCACCCTTCCGAGGTCCTGCTCGACGCGCCGCGCCGACGTCTTTTCGTCGCCAACGTCGGCGGCGACAGCGTGAGCGTGATCGACACCGTCACGCGCAAGGTCAGCCGCACGTTGGACACCAAGCCCGACCACGACCTGCCCTGGGGCATGCTCACCGACGGCCTGGCGCTGTCGGCGGACGGCCGGATGCTCTTCGCCGCCAACGCGGGCCTCAACGCCATCGCGTGCCTCGACCTCGCCGCGCCGACGTCCGCGCCGAAGCTGATCCCGTCCGGCTGGTACCCGGGCGCCGTACGCGTCCGCGACGGCCGGCTCTTCGTGGCCAACGTGCGCAACGGCGTCCAGAAGGTCGCCATCCCGGCCGACGCCAAGACCATCGCGGAATACGACGCGCGCGCCCGCGCGGCCGCCCACCTCGCCCATGCGCTGCGCTACGCCAAGGGTCCGCGCACGGCGACCGCCACCGCCGCCCCGGTCCCCGTCCCCGCCGAGGTCGGCCAGCCCTCCTCGATCAAACATGTGGTGTACATCATCAAGGAGAACCGGACGTTCGACCAGGTCCTCGGCGACATCGGCCGCGGCAACGCCGAGCCGAAGCTCGTGCTGTTCCCCCGCGACGTCACCCCGAACCATCACGCGATCGCCGAACGCTGGCCCCTGCTCGACAACTATTATTGCAACGGCGTGAACTCGTCCGACGGGCACGCCTGGGCCAGCCAGGGCATCGTCGGCCCCTACCGCGAGAAGGACCGCGTCGGCTTCCGCTGCGCGTACGACTTCGGCACCGATGCGCTGTTCTACGCCGGTTGCGGCTTCATCTGGGACCATGCGTTGCTGCATGGCCGGTCCTTCCGCAACTACGGCGAGATGGACAAGCTGACCAAGGTAAGGGGCAAGACCTACGACGACTTCTTCACCGACCGCCAGAACGGGGGCGGCAAGACGGCCTTCACGACCACCTTCTCCGTCGACGCGCTGCGTCGTTACAGCTGCCCGGGCTATCCGGGATGGGAGATGGCCATCCCGGACCAGACGCGCGCGGACGTCTTCCTCAAGGACCTCGCGGAGCACGAGAAGAAAGGCTCCTTCCCCGACCTCACGATCATCTACCTGCCCAACGACCACACCGCGGGCGAGCTCACCGCGAAGTCGTACGTCGCCGACAACGACCTCGCGCTCGGACGCGTCGTCGAAGGCCTGTCGAAGAGCCGCTTCTGGAAGGACATGGCGATCTTCGTCAACGAGGACGACCCGCAGACCGGCGGCGACCACGTCGACGGCCATCGGTCCTTCTGCCTGGTGATCAGCCCCTACGCCAAGAAGGGCGCCCTCGTCAGCAAGTTCTACAACCAGACCTCGGTGCTCCACACCATCTGCCGCATCCTCGGGATGCCGCCGATGAACCAGGTCGTCGCGGCCTCGACGACGATGGAAGACTGCTTCACGCCGCAGGCCGACCTGACGCCTTACGCCGCGCTCACGCCGAAGCAGCCGCTCAACGAAAAACGTCCGCCGGCCGCCAAGAAGACGGGCTTCTGGCCGCCCTTCCCCGTCGGCGACGACCGCCTGACGGCGCAGTTCGAGGCCTTGGATTTCAGCGGCCCGGACCGGATCGACGACGACACGCTCAACCGCGCCATCTGGGCGCAGACCCGCCCGGGCGAACGCTATCCGCGCGAGTTCATGGGCGCCCACGGCAAGGGACTCAAGGCCCTGGGCCTGGTGCTCGACCCCGAAGCCGACGACGAGGACGACGAGTAAGCCGCGCCGGCCTCAGCCCACGAGATTCAGGCCGCGCATCGAGCCCGTCGAAGAGGCGAACTTGTCCGCCTCGATGCCCATGCGCTGGAGCATCGTGACGAAGAGGTTCGGCAACGGGTAGTTGTGCTCGGCGTCGAAGACGTGGTGCTGGCCGTGGTTGAAACCACCGCCCATGAGGAGCGTCGGCAGGTTCGTCGTCGTATGGGCGCTGGCGTTGCCGAGGTTGCTGCCGTAGAGGATCATCGTGCGGTCCAGGAGCGGCGCCCCGTCCTCCTTGGAGGCCTTGAGGTCTTCCATCAGCTTCGCGAGCAGGCGCATGTGCAGGCTGTCGATGTCCTTGAGCTGCGAGAGCTTCTTGGCCGACTTGCCGTGGTGCGAGAGGCTGTGGTAGCCGTCGGTCGTGGTGTGGACGTGGTCGAGGTCGAGGGCGGGCGTGTTGACGCTGTCCAGCATCAGCGTGACGGCGCGCGACGAATCCGTCTCGAAGCAGAGGCGGGCCATGTCGTACATCAGGCGCACCTTGTCCATGTATTCCTTGGGACTGCTGGGATCGAGGGGCGCCGAGGTCTTGGCCGCCGGACGGGGCTTCTTCTCCCATTCCTTGGACATCTGCATGCGCTGCTCGAGTTCGCGGACGCTGGTGAAATACTGGTCGAGGCGGTCGCGGTCCTGCGCGCCCATCGAGCGGCGGAGCTCGCCGGCCTGGCCGCCCACGGCGTCCAGGATGCTCTGGCCGAGCTGCAGGCGACGCTCCTGCGCGAGCACTTCGGCGGCGGATCCGCCCATGAACATCCGGCGGAAGACCTCCGAGGCCTTCTCTTCGGTCGGGATCATCACGCCGCCGGCGGTCCAGGAAAGGCTGCGGGAACCCCGGGCGCAATTGACGCCGAGGGTCATCGACGGAAAACGCGTCAGGTGGCCGATGCGCTCGGCCATGAACTGGTCGAGCGAGATCGTGTTGCGGAAGCCGCCGCTGCTCGGGTGCGGAGCCGCGGTGAGGAAGCAGTTGTCCGCCGGGTGGCCGCCGTCGACGTCCGGATGCGAGACGCCGGAGAAGACGCTGAAGTCGTTACGGTGGGCCTGCAGCAGCTCGAGGTACGGGGAAGCCTTGTAGTCCTTGCCCTTGCCCGTCGGGAAGAAGTAGTCGGGGACGAGGCCGAGGTTGTTGCAGATGCCCAGCATGCGCCGCGGCTTGGTCGTCGACGGCGCGGCGGCCGCGAAAGCCGGGGTCATCGCGTCGAGCATCGGCAAGGCGAGCAGCACGCCGGTGCCGGCGAGGAAGCGCCGGCGCGAGACGGCGCGCTTGAAGGCGACGTAGGGCGTGTTGGCCGGATGGAGGGAAGAGGACATGGGGGATGAGGTCACTTGTTGAGGAAAAGGTCGCTGGACACAAGACCGTGGACGAGGTCGCGGACGCCGTAACGGCCGGCCTTGGTCCGGTCGAGGATGGCCTCGACCTTGGGACGGTCGGCAAAACCGACCGGGGCACCGGTGGCATAGACGACGAGCTGCCCGACGAGGTTCCGCGCGAGCTGCCGGTCATCGGCGGCGACGATCTGCTTGAATTCGCGGATGTCCTTGAACTTCCTGCCGTCCAGCTCGCCGTAGGCCTCGATCGCCAGGGCGTTGTGGAAGGCGTACTTCTGGCCGTTCTTGCCGATGCCGACCTCGGGGGTCTTGCCATCGAGCGCGCGGTAACGTTCGCGGAAGCCGCCCATGACGTCGAAGTTCTCGAGGGCGAAGCCGGGCGGATCGATCTTGGTGTGGCAGGAGGAGCATGACTCCAGGGTGCGGTGCTTCTCGAGCTGCTGGCGGATCGTCACCGCGCCGCGGGTGTCCGGCTCGACGGCCGGCACGCTGGCGGGCGGGGGCGGCGGCTTGCGGCCGAGCACGCGTTCCATGATCCAGGCGCCGCGGACCACCGGCGAGGTCGTGGTGCCGTTGGCGGTGACCTTGAGCACGGCGGCCTGCGTCATGAAGCCGCCGCGGACGCTGTCCTTCGGCAGGGCCACCTTCTGGAGCTTGGCTCCGGCCACGGGCGGCAGCTGGTAGAGCGCGGCGAGACGTTCGTTCACGAAGACGAAGTCGGCGTCGACGATGGCGCGGGCCGGCAGGTTGCCCCGGAGGAGCTCGGCGAAGGTCGCATGGCTTTCATCCCGGGCCGACTCGACGAGGTGATCGTCGAGGTAGTAATCCGGATAGAGCAGGTTGTCGGGGTCGTTGGCCCCGGCCTTGCGCAGGTCGAGCCAGTAATCGGTGAAGGTATCCACGAAACGGAGCGAGCGGGGATCGGCGAGGAGGCGCTCGGTCTGCGCCCGCAGGGTCTTCGGCTCACGCAGCTTGCCGGCGTCGGCCAGCGAACGAAGCTCGGCGTCGGGCGGGGAATTCCAGAGGAAATAGGCCAGGCGCGCGGCCAGGGCGTGATCATCCAGACGGCCCGGCTGCTCCCGCAGGTAGAGATAGGAAGGAGAACAGAGGACCGCGGTGTAGCCGGCGAGCATCGCTTCCGCGAAGGTGCTGCCCGACTTCATCGCGCCGAGGATGACCGGCAGGAAGCGGACCTCTTCTTCCGCCGAGACCGGCGAACGGTACGCCTGCCTGACAAAGCGGCGAAGCAGCCGTTCGGCGTCCTTCGGCGCGTCCTTGGGCACGACGTCGTAGCGCAGGGACGAACCCACGACGGGCTTCGCCGGCAGGTCGTCGAACATCACGGCGTAAGGCGCGGCCGGCCACCGGGGGGCCAACGGCCCCTCGACCTCGATCCAGCGCATCACCAGCCCGGGCTGACCTTCCGGGGTCGCCAGCGGATTCTGCGCGCGGCTGGCGCCCGGACGCGAACGGAAGAAGCGGACGGTGTCGATCTGGATGGTCTCGCCGGCCTTCAAGACCACGTCGAGCTCGTTGACGGTCACGTCGGGATTGAAGTCGACGTTGCCGATGCGGCGCAGGATGCGGGGGTGCGTCAGCGCGTAGACCGTCACCGGCTCCGGACGGCGACCCTTGGAGATGTCGTCGAGGTCCGGGATCTGCCAGCGGACGACCCCCTTGGCCGACGTCTTGCCCGGACCGACCCAGACGGAATGGCCGCAGAGCTTCAACTTGTAGCGGCCGGCGACCGGCGCGCGGAAGGTGGAGAAATTCGGCTCCACGGGCTCGTAGGCGCCATGCACGACCCCGACGCCCTCTTCGTCCCGCAGCTTCGGGTCGGCCCTGCCGACGGTGACCTTGGCATCGCCCCGCCGGACCTCCGGCTGGCCCTTGAACCCGAGGGTCGGGAAAGTGGCGCGCTCGGGCGACTGGTTGAACTCCGAGAACTTCATCTTGCCGACATAGCTGCCTTGCTGACGGGCATAATGGCGCTGCGGCGACGCATCGGGCTTCTCGACCGAGGAGACGAAGGCGGACTTCAGTCCTTCTTCGGCGGCGGTCAGATAGCGCTGGAGCTGCACATGCGAGACATCGAGCGCCTGGCCGGTCTTGTTGAAACGAAAAGCCTCGGTGTCCTCCGGCAGGATCTCCTTGAGGTCGAGCCAAGGCGCCTGCAACAGGTCGCGCACGGCGTTCTCGTACTCGAACCGGTTCATCCGGCGCTCGACGGCACGACCTTGGGCCGCGATCCGGGACGCATCCTGACGCGCCAGCAAGGCGGCAAGGTCGCCAAGGTATGCGGACTTCGGCGCCGCGTCCGGACGGGGCTTCTTCTTCGGCGGCATCTCGCCGCTGGCGGTGCGGTCATAGACCTTGACCCACGCGTCGAAGGATTTGGGGTCGGCGAGGTCGGATCGGAGGGCGGTGAGGTCCAAGCCGCCCTTCTTGGCGTCGGCGTCATGGCATTCGACGCAATGCTTCTCCAAGAAAGGCGCCAATGCCCCGGAGGAGCCGAGGGGCAGCAGAAGCAGACCGAGAAGGGCGAGAGGACGAAGCATGAAAGGCAGCCATTAAGACAGCCGAAGCGTCCGAGGGTTGCCAAGGCAAACCACCCAGCCATGGGCGGTTCTGCCGAGATTTAGGCCCCAAGCGTCAGGGATTGTCGCTCCCATCCTTTAATCCTGCCCTGCGACATGCTGTCCGTCATCCGTTCCGCCGCCCTGGTCGGCGTCGAAGCCGTGCCCGTCGAGATCGAGGTCAACACCGGGGAGCTGGGCGAAAACGGCCTCTGGCTGGTCGGACTGCCCGATGCGGCGGTCAAGGAATCCGAGGAACGCGTGCAGTCGGCCCTGCAGAACAGCGGGCTGCGCCTGCCCGAGACACGCACCACGATCAACCTCGCCCCGGGCGACCTCAAGAAGGAAGGCGCGATCTACGACCTGCCGATCGCCTTGGGCATCGCGGCGTCGACCGGCCAGCTCGACCGCGCGTTCCTCAGGCACTACCTCATCGCCGGCGAACTCGGCCTGAGCGGGGCGACCCGCCCGGTCAGGGGCGGGGTGGCGATGGCCATCCTCGCGCGCAAGACGGGCCTACGCGGCGTCATCCTGCCGCGGGCCTCGGCCGAGGAGGCCTCGCTGGTCGGCGGCATCGAAGCCATCCCGGCGGACACGCTCGACGGCGCCCTGCGCTTCCTCACCGGCGAGGCGAAAATCGAACCGCTGACGCCGAAGCACGCCGCGGAGACGGCGACCGAAGGGCAACCCGACTTCGCCGAGGTCAAAGGCCAGGCGGCCATCCGGCGGGCGGTCGAGGTCGCCGCGGCCGGCGGGCACAACCTGCTGATGATCGGCCCGCCGGGCTCGGGCAAGTCGCTCATCGCGAAACGCATCCCGACGATCCTCCCGGCGCCCGACGCCGAGGAGTTCCTGGAGATCCTCGGCGTGCACTCCGCCGCCGGCTCGGCCCTGACCGACGGACGACGCGGCTGGCAGCGGCCGTTCCGCTCCCCGCATCACACCATCAGCGACATCGGCCTCATCGGCGGCGGCAGCATCCCCGGCCCGGGCGAAGTCTCGCTCGCGCACCTCGGCGTGCTCTTCCTCGATGAGCTGCCGGAGTTCCGACGCTCGGCCCTCGAAGTGCTCCGCCAGCCGCTCGAAGACGGACAGGTCACCGTCTCCCGCGCCGCGGCGAAGGTCACCCTGCCCTCCCGGCTGATGCTTGTCGCCGCGATGAACCCTTGTCCCTGCGGACACCTCGGCGACCGGCGACGCGAATGCCGGTGCTCGCCGATGCAGGTGCGGAAATACCGCGGCCGGATTTCCGGACCGCTGCTGGACCGCATCGACATCCAGGTCGAGGCGCCGGCGCTGACGCTGGAGGAACTCCGCGACGCCGCGCCCGGCGAGCCGTCGGCCGCCATCCGCGTCCGCGTCGAAGCGGCCCGCGCCAGGCAGCGGCGGCGCTTCGGCGCCAGGACCGGCGGTTGCAACGCCCTGCTCGGCGGCCGCGAGCTGCGGGAATACTGCGCCTTGGAAAAAGCCCAAGGCGATCTCCTGCAGCAGGCCATGGAGAAACTCGGCCTCTCCGCCCGGGCCTACGACCGCATCCTGCGGGTCGCCCGCACCCTCGCCGACCTCGCGGGGACCGAGCGCATCGCCACCGCGCACCTCCTGGAGGCCATCCATTACCGCTCGCTGGACCGGAACTGAAAACGCTCGCCCGCCCGCCCGAAATGCGTCCAATGAAGCCCTCCCCATGAAAACCCTGCACAAGCTCGGGCTCGTCTGCCTGCTCGCCCTCCTGGCCCTGCCGCTCGGCGCGGCCGAGAAGATCCGCGTCCTCATCCTCGACGGACGCAACAACCACGACTGGGTCCGCACGACCGAGTCCTGCAAGGCCACCCTCGAGGCCACGGGACGCTTCACCGTGACCGTCGCGACCGCTCCCGCCGCCTTCGCCAAGCCCAAGCCGGGCAAGCCGAAGCCCGGCGACGCCGCCGCCAAGAAGGCCTTCGACGCCGCGATGAAGGAATGGAACGCCGAGGAAGCGGCCTTCAAGCAGGCCCACGCCGCCGAATGGGAACAGTGG
>CAZXSI010000027.1:0-12929 GCA_964643215.1 uncultured Klebsiella sp.
TCGACCGGGTTCTGCGTCGCGATGACGAGGAACGGCGTCGGCAGGCGCATCGTCTGGCCGCCCAGGGTGACCTTGCGTTCCTGCATCGCCTCGAGCATCGCGCCCTGCACCTTCGGCGCGGCGCGATTGATCTCGTCGGCGAGGAGAAGATTCGTGAAGACCGGACCGCGGTGGATGCGGAAGTCGCCCGTCTTCTGGTCGACGACCTCGGAGCCGACGATATCGGACGGCAGCATGTCGACCGTGAACTGGATGCGGCGGAAGTCCAAGGCGATGGCCTTCGCGACCGTGTTCACCAGGAGGGTCTTCGCCAGGCCAGGCATGCCCTGCAGGAGCAGGTGGCCGCCGGTGAGGAGCGCGATCATGACGCGCTCGACGACGACGTCCTGGCCGACGACGACCTTGCCGACGCGCGTGCGGACGTCGGCGACGAACTGATGGGCGGCCTGCACGGCCGCGGGATGGGGATGGTTGCTCATGTCTTAAGGGGTTGGGATAGGAATAGGGGTTGGCGTAAAAACCTCACCGGAGCTGGCGGAGCCATTTTTCGGCGAGAGCCTTGAGGTCGGACTCGGACAACGTCGACGCTCCGCCGAAGCAGCCGGTCTGCACGCGCTCGATGTCCTGCTTCAGCTCGGACTGCTGGGCCGCGGTGAATTTCACGAGCGGACTGGCGCCCAGCTTGCGCAGCAAGGCCACGACCGCGAAGCCGTCGATCGTCGCCGGCAGCTTGAAGACATCGCGGGCGCGCGGGGGGCGCGGACCGGTGTCGCGCTTGCGGAAGATCAGCCACGCGACGAAGGCCGCCAGGACGGCGAGGCCACCGTAGAGATAAAGGGAATAGTCTTCGGCGACCGGCGGGACGTAGCCCGCGCCTTGGGCGACCTTGACGCGGTCCAGCAGGACCGACGCCTTCGTCAGCACGACGGGGTCGATATCCTGGTAGGTCCGCCAGACCGTGGTCGTGTTCGCGGCCTTCACCGTCGGGAACGGCACGTCGGTGGCCTTGTCGGCGGCGCGGATGGCGTCGCCGTCGAGCGAGACCGACCAGCGTCGCTCCGTGCGCGGGGCCACCTTGTCGCCCCAGGTGTTGAGTTCTTTCACCATCAGCGGGTCGACCGCGGTGACCTGGCGGACCTTGGCGACACCGGCGAGCGGGCCCAGGTCGAGGAGGTCGTCGAGATCGGGGACGAGGCCGGAGGCCGTCGCGGCGACCTCCAGGCTCAGCGAGCCGTTGATCGCGAACTGGCGCGTGTCGAGGGTCTGCGTGACCTCCACCTTGTCGGCCGGCCGGGGCGGGACCTTGCCGCCGGCGACCTTCAGCAAGGTCTCGGCGGAGCTGGCCGGGATCGTCACCGGGCCGCTCAGGTCGATGAAGCGCAGTTCCATCTGCACCGGGGGGATCTTGTCGACGCTCGCGTCCTTGGCCCGGACGAGCACGTAGGCGAGCGGCGTCTCCTCCCAGCCCGGACGGGCGGACGGCCGCGGCTTCACGTCCGGCGCGGCGAAGGTGATCGAACGGATCTCGAAGAACGGCGCGAGGCCCTCGGTGAGCTTCTTCTCGAACTCGTCGCGCGGCCCTTGCGGCTCCGGACCCTTGGCCGCCTGCGGCCCGCGGCGGCGCGCGGCCGCGGAGACGGCGAGGGCGTCGTTGCTCAGATACTGCCCGAAGCGGGCCACGCGGCCCATGGCCTCGGTGTGCACGACGCTCACGATGATGCCGAACTCCTGGTTGACGCCGACGGTGTTCGGCCCGTCGACGCGCGTCTGGACGCGGATCTCGCCGAGCAGCTCGTCAAGGTAGTCGGCGCGCTTCTTCAGGCCGAGGGAGAACGGGTCGTCCTTGGTCACCACCAAGGTGCTGGCGAGGTAGCGGTATTTCAGGTCCTCGTGCATCGGGTTGTTCGTGTCGTTGAGCCGGGCGTTGAGGGTCTTCGCCAGCTGGCCCATGTGCGTGGGCGCCAGCTTGCCCGGCAGCGCGAGGACGGAGGCGCGGATGCGGTCGAGGGCGGCGCGGTTCATCGGCTTGCCGAGGTTGACCTGGCCGGTGCTGCCGATGCCGAGCACGGCGTTGAACCAGGTCAGGTAAGGCTCGATGGAATATTCGTTGGGCTGCAGGCGGACCACCTGCCGGCCGTAGGCGTCGGCGGCGCGCTGGAAATAATCCTGCGACTGCAAGGCCTTCTCCTTCGCGGCGACGAGGCGCCGGGCGGGTTCGGTCGGGGCCAGGTCCTGGAACGTCTCGAAATCGGCCCAGTCGTTGAGCACGACCGCCCCGAGCAGGATCGCCTTGTACGCGTCGGGGCGGCCAGCCTGCCAGCCGTCGATCATCCTGAGGAGCGAGGCGTAGCCGTCCACGGCCATCGCGTAGGTCTGGGCCTCGTTGCGGCGGGTCAGCGCGCCGCGTTGGACGTCGGCCCGGCGCCAGCGGTCGCCGAGGTTGGCGTGCATCTTCTGGGCCAGCAGGAAGAAGAGCTGCTCGTCCATCTTGGCCGTCGGACCGAAGACGCGCTCCAGATGCGATTCGCGATAGGCCTCCGCGTTGCTGTAGGCGAGGTCGAAGGCGGTGACGACCTTGCCCTGGTCCCGCGGGGCGACACCCGCCTTGCGGAAGAGCTCCATCATGCGGGCGAGGCTGTCGATGTTCCGTTCCATCATCACCGGCGTGACCGGGATGCGGGCGTCCTCCGGCAGGCCGTAGCGGGCGCGCAGTTCCTGCGGAAGCTGCGGGTTGTGGGCCTGGCCCCAGGCCAGCAGGAAATCCTCGGCGAGGGCGACCCCGGCGGCCGGGTGGCGGCGAGCCAGCTCGGCGATCCGGTCGGCGGCCAGCTCGAAGTTGGCGCTCACGATGATGGCGCGGGCGAGGCTCGCGTCGAAACGGTCGCGCAGGTCGGACGGCAAGGCGGCGTGCCACTTGCCCGCCGGGGCGAGCAGCAGCATCTCCTCGGGGTCGATCTCGCTGGCGCCGTTGCGGCTGCTGCCGCCACGCCGGGGCACGCCGGCCTGGCGACTGAAGGAATTCTCCACCTCGGTCATCCACGATTCGGCCATGAGGGTGAGGATCTGGTTCCACGGCTCGGCGCCGGCGTCCGGGTTCTCGGCGATCAGGTTGGCGAGGACCGACTGGGCGCGGAGGTTGTCGATGCGCTGGGCGGCGGCGGCGTGCGTCTCGTTCTGGATCTTGCGCGAAAGCCCGCCGACGATCTTGAGGGCGGCCTCGGGCTGCGACTTCATCAGGTCGGCGAACGTGCCGCTCAGCACGGCGGGCGAGACCTGCGTGAGGACGCGGAGCATCTCGCCGGCGGCCTTGCTCTTCTCCCAGTCGTTGACCTTCTTCTCGGAACGGAGGATGGCCACGTTGTCGCTCCAGATGCGCGAGATCTGGTCGCGCTGGGCGAGCTCGGTCGCCTGTTCGGCGGCGAGGAAGGCGGCGATCTCCTGGCGCAGGCCTTCGTCGGCCACCTTGTCCAGGTCGGCGCCGTCCGGCAGGTACCGCCGGGCGAGGTCGCGGAAACCGCCGGCGAGCAGGACGCGGCCGGCGGCGAGACGCCGGGCGGGGTCCTGGCCGCCGAGCTTCGCGGTGCCGCGCGCGAGGCGTTCGGCGATCCAGAAACTTTCGTTGGGCGAGACGACCTGGCCGAGCATCTGGCCGATCTTGCGCAGCTCGAGGTCGGTCAGTTCGCCGGGCGCCGCGTCGGCGAGGGCGAAGACGTCCTCGAGGCGGACGCCGTTCTTGGGCCGTTCGGCGAGGTCGCCGAGCATCTTGTCGTAGATGCCGCGGCCGAGTTCGGGCGGGAGCGAGGCCAGTTCGGCGCGGACCTGCGCCCAGTCGCCCAGCCGGAAGGCGGAAAGGAAACGCGCGTCGGCGGTGGCGCGCGCGTCGGCCTTGGCCGACTTCTCCATCGCCGCGAAGACCTCGGTGAGGTCGCGCGTGAAGCGATGACGCAGCAGGCGTTCATACTGCTGCTGCGTCTTGGCGTCGAGGGGCGCCGGTTGCTGCGCGGGCAGCGTCGACGCGAGCACGAGGGCGGCGCAAAGGAACGGACGGAGGGATCGCATGGTGTCTTTTTGTTTGGAAAGCGGGGTCGGTCAGGAACCGTTGTCGGGGATCTTCTTGTTTTCCTCGAAAAGCTTGCGGTCATCCTGCTTGGCGGGCTTGCCCTTCGGCTCGGGGCCGCCGAGGAGCGCGGCCGCGGCCTTGGCCTTCTTCGGCTCGGGCTTGCCGGCCGCCTCGACCTGGAGCGCGGCCTCCAGGTTCTGCTGCTTGCCGGCGCCGATGCCGGTGACGCCTTCGACGGGCTTGATGCCGCCGGCGGCGGGCTTCACGCCTTCGGGCGGCTTCACGCCCTTGACGCCTTCGAGGCCTTTCGGCGCAGGCGGGGGCGGCGTGCCTTTGGCGCCGGCGCCCTTGATTCCTTCAGGCGGCTTCACGCCCTCGGCGCCGACGAGGCCCTTGGCGGGCGGCGGGGGCGGCGTGGCCTTGGTCCCGGCGCCTTTGACGGCCTCAGGGGGCTTCACGCCTTTGACGGCTTCGACGCCTTTCGGGGCAGGCGGGGGCGGCGTGCCTTTGGCGCCGGCGCCCTTGATTCCTTCAGGCGGCTTCACGCCCTCGGCGCCGACGAGGCCCTTGGCGGGCGGCGGGGGCGGCGTGGCCTTGGTCCCGGCGCCTTCGACGGGCTTCGCGCCCTCGGTGACCGAGGCGGGCGGCGGCGCCTGCTGCACGGACTTGGCGCCGCCTGGCGCCTTCACGCCGTCGACCTTGTCGACCCCTTGCACGGTGGTCGGCGCGACGTTCTTCGCGGCCGGGTCGACCTCCTTCACCTTGCCCGAACCTTCCTGGCGGACACCGCGGACGCCTTCGACGGCGGCGGGGGCGGCGGGATCCTGCGCGAGGGCGGCGGCGCAGAGGGCGCAGATCAGGAACGAGGTCTTCATAAGTTGTTCTGGCGGACGGAACGGGCGAATTCCGCTTCCACGCGCCGCTCGTAGTCGGCAAGCGCGGCGGGATCCTGGTGCTCGGCGAGGTAACGGAACACCTGCCGGGTCCGCTCCGCGTAAGGACGCCATTCCTCCTCGGTGGCGCCGTTGGCCTTGAGGAGCGATGTGGCGTAGAAGTAACCTTTGCCGAGCGTCTCGCGGACGGCGCGGGTCGTCGGACCGTCTTCGCCGTCGACCGCCGCGGATTCCTTCAGCAGCTGGGTGAGGTCGGCGATCGCGCCGGCGACGTCGAGCATCTCGATCTTCGCCTTGGCCTTCGCGAGCCGGATCTGATGGCGGACGGACGGACGTTCCTCCGGCGGCAGTTCGCCCGCGAGCTTGTCGTATTCCTCGACCACCGCGGGCCAGTCAGGCTCCTTGGCGCGCTCAAGCGCGCGGATGCGCACCAGGTGGTCGCGGGCCTTCTCGCGGGCCATCTGCGCCTGCCCGGCGTTGAAGTGGTAATACACCACCCCGACGGGGAAGAGCAGCCACAGGAGCGTGAAGAACTTCCTCATCGGACGGCGCCCTCCCCGGCTTCGGCTTCGCGGCGGACGGCCTTCCAGGCGGCGCCGCAATACTGCAACGCGACCGGGAGCAACGCGAGGACCGCGGCGCCGAGCGCCATGGCCAGCACCGCCAGCTGGGCGAGGTCGAGGCCCGACTTCGGCAACGGCGTGCGCACGACCAGGTCGCCCAGGGCGTCGGTCGGCAGGTGCTTCTCGTTCACGTCGTAATAGGCGCCGCGGAGCGCGCGGGCGACGGCGGCGAGCACCTCGGCGTCCTGACGCGACTGGTGGCCGGCGATGAAGGTCCCCTTGCGCGGGTTGCCGACTCCGAGCACGAGGACGTCCTTCACGGATTTCGGGCGCGGCAGGATCGGCTGAAGCGGGACGGTGTCGCCGTCGGTGAAGATGACCAGCCGCACCGTCTGGGCGGGCAAGCCCTCGACCACCTTCACGGCGGCGTTGATGGCGGAGCCGAGGTCGGTCGAGCCGGCCTTCATCACGTACTGGACGGGCAGGCCGTCGAAGACGTTGCGCACGAGCTCCGGGTCGCGGGCGTCCATGACCACGGAACGCGCCTCGGTGTAGAAGCCGACCACGCCGTAGCGCAGGTCGCCCCCGACGCGCATCAGCACCGCTTCGACCTCTTCCCGCATGCGTTGCTGGCGCGTGGACTTGCCCTCGGGGCC
The DNA here is from genome assembly GCA_964643215.1 of uncultured Klebsiella sp. Taxonomy (GTDB): domain Bacteria; phylum Verrucomicrobiota; class Verrucomicrobiia; order Opitutales; family UBA953; genus UBA953. The sequence continues at coordinate 6,173 of CAZXSI010000027.1, forward strand.
GGCATCCTTGAGGTACATGCTGGGCGAAAGATCGGCGACGAAGACGAGGCGGACCGGTTCCTTCGTGTCAGCAGGCTTGCCGTCCTTGGCCGCCTGCTGGAGCTGCCACATGACGGCCAAGCCCCAGGCGAAGCCCGTGAGCGCGAGGCAACGCAGGAAAGGCGCGACGAAGGTCCACCTGCGCGCGGCGCCCTCGGGCCCGAAGGCCAGCCGGGCGGCGACGCGCACCCGACGCGCATGGAGCAGCTCCGCCAAAGCGGAGAACAGCAGCACCAGCAGGGCGGCGGACAGGGGGTTCATGGGGAAGCGCCGCGGGGGCGTCGCAGGCCCAAGGAGTAGGGCTTGTTTCGGCGGCTGGCAAACGCCCTTTGACAGGGCGCCCGTGGCGTGGGCGGTTGTGAATAACTCACCCCGCCCGGCGACGCCAAGAAGCGTCGTGCGGGCACCAACCCTGACCGGAAGGGGCGTCAGTTACCCGGGGACTTCCGCGTGTTCCGCAGCCACTCGACCTCGAGCGCGGTGACTTCGGCGAACTTCTCCTTGTAGACCCCGTAATGGGTGATGCCGGGGATGACGCGGTATTCGACCGGCACGCCGTTGGCCTTGAGGATGCCGGCGACCTTGCCGCCGTGCTGCCGGATGTCGACGAGCTCGTCGTTCTCGGCGTCGACGAGCAGCATGGGGACCTTGATCTTGGCCGCCGCCTCGATGGCGTTGAACCCGAGGCTGCGCGCCGGATTGGCCCGCATCATCTCGTACGTGGCCATCTTGCCCCCGAGCTTGCCCGTCTCGAACGGCACGGGTTCGGCTTCGCCGCGCGCCTGCTTCGTCGCCAGCGCCTGCGCGGATTTCTCCGCGGCCGGCCCGCGGGCGGACATGCCGGAGACCTGGGCGATCGCGAAGCGGACGCGGGCGTCGTTGCCGGTGACCCAGGTGACCAGGCCGCCGCCGTAACTGGACCCCCATAACCCGATCTGCGCGGCATCGACCGCCTTCTCCCCGGAGAGGAAGCTGATCGCGGCGCGGATGTCCTCGGTCTGGTCGGCGTAATTCATCTGCCAGCGCACGGCGCGCGCCTCGACGCGGACATTGCCTTTGGCATCGGGCCGCGGCTGCGCTTCGAGCGTGATGAGCTTGCTGTCGCTCTCGCCCCAACCGCGGTAATCGAAAGCCAGCACGATGAAGCCGGCGCGGACGAAAGCCGGCGCGGTCCGGGCGCCGACCCGCGCCTTGGTTCCGCCGGTGCCGTTGCAAAGGACGATCGCCGGCAGCTTCTGGTCGGGCTTGAGGTCCTTGGGAGAGTAGAGGTCCGCGGCCATCCGCACGCCGTCGCAGAAGATGGCCAGGGAGCGACGCTCGACGCCTTCGTCGGCGGGAGGCGCGGCCTGGAGCAAGCCGGCGAGAAGGCAAGTGCCCCAGAACAGGGAAAGCAGGCGTCGCGGCATGCCTTGTAAACTCCGCCAAACCCCGGAAGTCGCAGCCGCGCTCAGGCGCCGACCATCCGCAGCCAGGCGCTGAGGTTATAATAGTTCGAGACGCGGGCGACCTTGCCGTCCTTGACCTCGAAGAAGGCCCCGACGCGCAGGTGATACTTCTGGCCGGTGGCCGGCGGGAGGCCTTCGTCCGTCTTGAGGTATTCCCCGCGGATGTAGAACTCGGCGGCGGCGCGGGAGGCGTCCGGGCCGGCGAAGACGACGAGGTCCTCGACCTGCTCACGATAAGAGCGGTCCATGCGGCCGAGGAAGGCGCGGAAGGCGGGGATGCCGACCTCGACGCCGCCTTCGTTGATCTCGTGCACGACGTCAGGGTGCAGGAGCGCGAGCAGCGCCTCGCGGTCACCGGAATTGAAGGCCTGATAATACCGAAGGATGAGCGGGTGCATGGGATTCAGGGAAGGAGGCGCAGCGGCCGGGCGGCGAGCTTGGACGGGTCGGTCTCGCCGGGCGTGGCGCGATGACGGCGCAGGAGCGCGAGGTCGACGTCGACCGTGAGGGCATGGGCGCCTTCCGCGCGGACGGGCGTGGCGAGGTGCCGCGGCTCGTCGCGGAACGCGGCCTGCGAAGGCGCGAAGGCCGCGGCGCGGCCGACGTTCTCGTCGATGAGCACGGAGTCCGTGCGGCCGACGAGGTGACACACGCCGACATGGCAGCCGAGCTCGACGGAGCGCGCATCGGCGCAGCGCCCCACCCTTTCGACGCCGAGGATCGTCTCGGTCGCGCTCGGGACGAGCATCAGTTCGACGCCCTGTCCGCGCAGGACGGCGGCCAGTTCGGGGATCTCGACGTCCAGGCAGATGACGACGACGCAACGGACCCCGCGGAAGGACCAGAGGGCGACGCCGTCGCCGCCGACGAAGGCGGCCTCCCACGGCGTGAGATGAAGCTTGTCCTGATGGCGGAAAGCGACGCCGTCCCAGATCGGCGCCCGGTTACGGAGCTGTCCGTCCGCGCCGAGGAACGGCACGGTGCCGAGCACGACGCCCTTGTCGGCCTGCGCCAGCCGCGGCGCCAGGCGCGGCCAGAGGTCGCTCCAGAAGAGCTGCGCGACGCCGCGGAGCTTGTCCTCGCCGGAGACGAAAGGCTCGAGGCCCATCCAGAGGAATTCCGGCAGCACCACCAGGTCCGCGCCGTCATCCCAGGCTGCGCGCACCTGCGCGCAGACGCGGTCGGCGAAGGCGTCGGCCGAGGCCGCGGGCACGCCGACGTCGAAGGTCAGCAAGGCGAGGGTCAGGCGGTCCATGTCTTCGTCCAGAAGGTGAGGGTCTTGGGAGATTCCTGTTCTTCGCCGACTTCCTTCCAAGGGAAAACCGCCTGCAGCTCCGGCCGGCGACGATAGCCTTGGCGCGTCCAGAAGGCGTCCAGCGGACGATGTCCCGCGGGCCGGGCCGGATGGTCGGCCGGCCGGTCGACGGCGCAGAAGGCCGTCGTGCGCAGGCCGAGCCGGCGCGCGTGCGCCTCGCGGCGGGCGAAGAACTCACCGCCGAGCCCGCCGCCGCGATATTCCGGCAGGACGATGCTCTCCCCGAGGTACAGCACGTCATCGGTCGGCACCCCGGCGCGCTCGAACGGCCCGCGGAAGCCGTCGGTCTCCTCCGCCATCGGCATGCAGGTCGTCGCGCCGATCGTCCGGCCGGCGGGGTCCCGGGCGAAGACGACGAGGCTGCGCGGGCAGTCGAGGTAACCGCGGAGGTATTCCCGTTCATAGGCGAGGTCGCCTTCGTAAAGGTAGGGAAACTCCCGGAAGACGGCGATGCGCAGTCCGCCCAGGGTGTCGATCCAAGGCGCCAGTTCGGGTCCGCGGACTTCGATGAGCTGGAACGCGGACGCCATGGCGGAACTCAGAGCCGGATACGCAGGCGAGGTGAGATCGGCGTCCCGACGTCGCGCCGCGGACGCTTCGGCCCCTTGTCCGGCGTCCCCTCGTCGGACTCCAACGCCTCCTCGAACTCCTTGGGCATGGGGGCGGCGGCCGAGAAGTCCACCTTGGCGCCTTGCCAGTCGAAGGACAGCCGGGTCGACTCGGCGTGCAGGAAGAGGCGCTTGAAGCCGCGGGCCGTGCCGACGGCCTTGTTGAACTCGAAATCGCCGTAGGTGCGGTCCCCGAGGATCGGGTGGCCGTGCGCGGCGGTCTGCACGCGCAGCTGATGCGTGCGGCCCGTGCGCGGCTCGAGCCGGATGAGCGAGAGCGGCAGCGTGCCGCCGGCCGCGCGTTGCCAGGCGTAGACCGTCACCGCGGGCGCGCCGACGCCGGTCTCGGAACGCACGCCGCCGCCGGGGCCCTTCGACTTGGCCATCTGGTCCTGCCAGGTGCCGCGCGGGGTGCGGAGGCCGCGGCCGCGGATGAGGGCGACGTACTGCTTGGAGACCTGCGAACGGGCGAACAGCTTGCGCACGAGGTCGGCGACGCCCTCGTCGAGCGACAGCAGCAACGTCCCGCTGGTCGGCGAATCGAGCCGGTTGAGCAGGTAGACGCGGCGGATGCCGCCCTTGCCGTCGCGGACATGGAAGGCCTCCTCGTCGAGGGAGTAGTTGCCCGCGATCAGGATCGTGCCCTTCTCCGCGACCTCGCCGGGATTGGGATGCGAGAGGATGCCGTCGGGCTTCTCGACCGCGATGAGCCCGCAGGCATGCGTCGCGACCACGCGTACGCCGCGTCCGAACGGGATCCAATCAGTGGCCAAGGTCATCAGTAATAATGGAAGTTGATCGTGACCGTGTCGCTCTCGCCGTACATGGCGACCATATCCGCACGCCAGATGTCGTAAGGCGCCGGCGCCATCACGGCGTCCTTGCAGGCCAAGGTCATGACCCGGGTGACCTCGGTGGCGAGGACCTTGGCGTCGGTGACCGTGCCGTCGCGATGCAGGCGGAAGCTGACCGTCACGCGCCCGCGGGTCACCCCTTCGAAGCGCGAACGCTCGATGATGCTCCACCAGCTCGACTGGACGGCCTCCATCATGCGCTGCGTATAGTCGCCGTAGTTGCTGAACCGGGCGTCGATCGCCAGCGAACCCGCCCGGCTGACGCCGACGGGCCGGCGCAGCAGGAGGCCGGCGGTGCCGGCGGGAGCGGAGGCGCGGGGCCGCTCGGGGTTGGCCGCGGCCGGCGCCGGCGGGGGCGCGACTTTCTGGCCGGGTCCCGGCTTGGGGACGGTCGGCGGCGCCGCCATCGAGACCGAAGGACCGGCGGCCGGCGCGGCCTGCGACTGGTCGATGGAACGCGGCTTGCCTTGGGCGAGGCGGATCTGCTCGGAAGTCCCCGCGGACTTCGGCAGAGGCGAGGCGGTCGGCATCTTCTCGGGCACCGGCTGGGCGGCGGTCTGGTTGCGCGAGGAGGTGAACGGCGCGGCCTGGGGCACGGCCTGGTTGGCCAGCGGGTTCGCCTCCGCGAAGCGGAGCTTCGGCGGCAGCCGCGCCTCGTCGACCTTCACCGGCGCGGTCAGCACTTCCACGGGGCGGACGAACGCGACGGCCTGATGGAAGGTGGGAGGCAACGCCCAGAGGAGCAAGCCGTGCAGACCCAGCGACACCACGACCGCGATGGCCGCGGACCGGATGTCGATGGAATCGTCTGACCGCACGACGGGAAGTTAGCCCCGCCCGGCCCGACTTCAAGCGTAGGCAGGACCGATTATCGTCCGCCGAACTCCTGCGTCAGCGCCGCCAGCGTGCGCCGGCAGTCCTCGCGCGTGCCGAGCACCACGTAAAGCTGGAAGCCGTAGTCCCCCGGCTTGATGCCGGCGGGTGAACGAAGGCGGAAGACGCAGTTCCATTTCACGACTTTTTCGTGCTCGAACTTGAACCGCCCGTAACCGACGGCCGGCTGGCCGGCCGGCGGGCGATCGGGCGTGAAGACGCCCATGGCATGGTCGCCCGAGGGCGTCGAAAGCACCACCGGGTCGCGCTGCTCGCCGTCCTGACGAGGCAACGGGACGAGCGACGAGGTCGGCGCGTCGAACCGGAGTTCTTCGCTGAACATCCAGGGCATGTAGCCCGTCAGGCCTTCGACCTGAAGATAAGTATGGGGCCGGTCGGCCGGGACGGTGAACTTCACCCGGTAATCCAGCACGTGATCCATGCCCGGCCGGCCGATGCGCACCTGCTTGGTCAGGACATGGTCGGAGAGCGGACGATCGTTGAACGCGAGATGGCCATGGGACTTCATGCCGGGCGCCAGCCAGAAGGCCATGCGCGTGCGGGTCGAAAGGACGCCGTCCTGGACGGAGAGGAATTCGAGCCGGCTCGTGGACTTCGGACCGAGCGCGTCGACGACCGAACCGGCTTCGGTCGGATTGTAGCATTCGACCCGGTAGACGCCGCCGACGTCGGCGTTGATCGCGGACTGCAGCTGGCGGCCGTGGTCGTGCGAATCGATGAACTCGACGCCGGCCCACTTCACCGAATCGATGGCGCCGGCGAGACGGCTCGTGGTGCGGATCACGAGCGGCTTGCCGCCGATCGCGCCCCTGAGCTCGGCGTCACCGCTGACGACAGGCGTCTGGGCGCCGACCGTCGCGGCGAGGAATAACAGCCAGGATTTCATGCGGTGAGCCTTTCCAGGACGCCGAGGGCGGCGAGACGGGCCTTCACGAATTCGACCGGCAGCCCCATGATCGTCGAGATCGGCCGCTGGTAATCGTCGATGATGATCTCCCGGCCTTCCTGGATGCCGTAGGCGCCGGCCTTGTCCAAGGTGTTCACCAAGCCCTGATAGCGGGTGATATCGTCTTCGGACAACGCGCGGAATCGCACCCAAGCGGTGACATCATGCGACTCGTCGATACCGAGCGCGGGACAAAGGAGGCATACGCCCGTGTGCACCGTATGCTCCCGGCCCGACAGGCCGCGCAGCATCGCGCGGGCTTCGGCGAGGTCGGCCGGCTTGTTCAAGGCCCGGTCGCCGAGCGCCACCGTGGTGTCGGACCCCAGGACAAGGGCCCCGGGGCGCAGCCGGGAGACCGCGGCGGCCTTCAGGCGGGCGTTGTGCAGCACCATCTTCGCCGGGTCGGTCGTCGGATCCTCGTGCTCGGTCACCGCGGCCACCTGGACGCGATGGGGGATACCTGCTTCACGGAGCAGCTCGGTGCGCCGGGGAGAGGCGGAAGCGAGGATGAGGACGAGCGGCGACGGCACCCGGACAATGGAGCGGATTAATCCGCATAAGACAACCGCAACAGCCGGTGCCGTTTTCAAGCCGACCGCTTCCTGTTTCCGTCATTTACACTTTCCCGCCCACCCCTACCCCTATCCCTACCCCTA
>CAZXSI010000027.1:13029-18975 GCA_964643215.1 uncultured Klebsiella sp.
CCCTCGTCCGCACCATGCGCCCCAGCCTGCTCCTCCTCGTGCTTCTCGCGCTCAGCCCCTCGCTCCGCGCGGACGAGAGCGCCCGTCGCTTCCTGAACAAGCCCGACAGCTGGTTCGCCTCCGAGGAAGCGAAGAAGGTCGCCGCCATCATCCTGAGCTTCCAGACCGACGCCGGCGGCTGGCCGAAGAACACGGACACCATCAGCAAGGCCTACGAGGGCGACCGCGCGAAGCTCCAGCCGACCTTCGACAACAAGGGCACCGTCGACGAGCTGCGCTTCATGGCGCGGATGCTGAACGCCACCAAGGGCGAACCCTACCGCAAGTCCTTCGACCGCGGCCTGGCCTACGTCCTCAAGGCGCAGTACCCCAACGGCGGCTGGCCCCAGTTCTTCCCCCTGCGCAAGGGCTACTACGACCGCATCACCTTCAACGACGGCGCGATGGTCCGGGTGCTGCAGCTCGTGCGCGAGGTCGCGGCGGAGCCGACGTACGATTTCCTGGACGCGCGGACGCGCGCGGCCTGCCGTGAGGCCTTCGATCGCGGCATCGCCTGCATCCTCAGGTGCCAGATCGTCGTCGACGGCAAGCCCGCCGTCTGGTGCGCGCAGCACGACGAACAGACCTTCGCCCCGGCCAAGGCGCGCAGCTACGAGCTTCCCTCCTTCAGCGGCAGCGAGTCCGTGGGCATCGTCCGGCTCCTCATGAGCCTGGAGAAACCCACGCCCGAGATCCGCGCCGCGATCGAAGGCGCGGTCGCCTGGTTCGAGGCGCATAAGGTGACCGGCCTCCGGCTCGACAAGGTCACGGGCAAGGACGGGAAGCCTGATCTCGTGATGGTCCCGGACCCCACGGCCCCCGCCCTTTGGGCGCGCTTCTACGACCTGAAGACCGGCGCGCCGTACGTCTGCGACCGCGACGGCGTCCCCAAGCCCAAACTGGCCGACATCGGCCACGAGCGCCGCAATGGCTACAGCTGGTTCGGCGAATATGCCCGCGACCTGCTGGCCAAGGACTATCCCGCGTGGAAGAAGGCGGCCCGCTGAGGGAACCCTCGGCATCGGCTTGCAGTCATAGCGGGGGCTGGTCTTATGAAAGGCCTGCCTCCGATGTCCTCGCGACTGTCCGCCCCCTTTGCTCACGTGCTCATGGCCCTTGCCGTGGGCACCCCGGCCGCATGGGCCGCGGATGACGCCCAGGCGGAGAAGGCCGTCGCCCTCCTCGACTCCCGCTGCTTCAAGTGCCACAGCCACGCCTCGGGCAAGAACAAGGGCGGCTTGGTCATGGATTCCCTCGCCGGACTGACCACCGGCGGCGACGGCGGGGCCGCCTTGGTCCCCGGCGACCCCGCCAAGAGCCTCTTCCTGCAGAACATCCTCTCCACCGACCCGGAAAAGATGATGCCGCCCAAGGGCGAACGCCTGACCAAGGACGAAGTCGGCCTCCTGCAAGCCTGGGTCAAGGACGGCGCGGTCTGGCCGCGGAGCCGCACCAAGGCGCCGGTCGCCGGTCGCTACCTGCCCGGTACCATCGGCGCCAAGGAGAAAGCCTGGTGGGCCTACCAGACGGTCAAACGCCCGGAACTCCCGGCCGGGCAGTCCGCCCACCCGATCGACCGCTTCATCGACGCCCGCCTCGCTCAGGAAGCCCTCACCCCTGCCGGCGAAGCCGAACGCGCCGTCCTGATCCGTCGCGTCACCTTCGACACCACCGGCCTGCCGCCCACGCCCGAAGAAGTCGCCGCTTTCGTCCAAGACACCGACCCCAAGGCCTACGAGAAACTCGTCGACCGTCTCCTCGCCTCGCCCGCTTACGGCCAGCGCATGGCGCGCGCCTGGCTCGACCTCGTGCGCTACGCCGACAGCGACGGCTTCCGCATCGACGACTTCCGTCCGACCGCGTGGCGCTACCGGGATTACGTCATCAAGGCCTACAACGAGAACAAGCCTTACGACCGCTTCGTGCAGGAGCAGATCGCCGGCGACGAACTCTTCCCCGGCGACCCCGACGCGCTCACGGCCCTCGGCTACCTCCGCCACTGGATCTACGAATACAACAACCGCGACGCCCGCGGCCAGTGGGAGAACATCCTGAACGACGTGACCGACACCACCGGCGACGTCTTCCTCGGCGCCGGCATGCAGTGCGCCCGCTGCCACGACCACAAGTTCGACCCGATCCTCCAGCGCGACTACTTCGCCTTGCGCAGCTTCTTCAACAACACGCTGCCCGTCGAGGACCGCATCGCCTGGACGGAACAGCAGGCCGACGAACACGCCCGCCGGCTCGCCCGGTGGGAGCAGGAGACGAAGGCGATCCGCGACGAGATCGCCGCGCTCGAGAAGAAATACCGCGACACCGCGACCCGCAAGGCCGTCGAGATCTTCCCGGACGACGTGCAGGAGATGATCAACAAGCCGGCCGCCCGGCGCACGCCCTACGAACAGCAGGTCGCCGCGCTCGCCTGGCGCCAGGTCGATTACGAATACGCGCGTCTGGATCGCTCCATCAAGGGCGAGGACAGCGTCAAGCACGCCGAGCTCCGGCGCCGGCTGGCCGAACACGACAAGCTGAAACCCGAGGAGCCGCCCTTCGTGCTCGCCGTCCGCGAGACCGGCGCGCAGGGCCTCGACGCCGTGATCCCCAAGAAGAACACCGTCGTCCCGCCCGCTTTTCTCACGGTGCTCAGCGCGAACTACCCTGCCGAGCCCGCGAAGATCGTGCCGGCCGCCTCGGGCGCGAGCACCGGTCGCCGCACGGCCCTCGCCCGCTGGCTGACGGAGAAAACCAACCCCTTCACGGCGCGTCTGGCGATGAACCGGCTCTGGCAGCTGAACTTCCGCCGCGGGCTCGCCCCGTACGCCAGCGACTTCGGCCGGCTCGGCGAACCGCCCTCCCACCCCGAGCTGCTCGATTGGCTCTCCGCCGAATTCATGGCGAAAAACTGGGATCAGAAAGCGATGCACCGCCTCATCCTGACCAGCGCGGCCTATCGTCGCTCCTCGCAGCACCCTGACCCTAAGGACGGGCAGCTGAAGGATCCGCAGAACACGCTCCTCTGGCGCTTCCAGCCGCAGCGCCTGGAGTCGGAGCAGATCCGCGACGCCCTGTTCGCCGCCTCCGGCGAACTCAAGGCCGACAAGCAGGCCGGCCCGAGCGTCGTCTACGGCGAACCTGCCCGGAGCATCTTCACGCGCATCATGCGCAACAACCGCGACCCGCTCGCGGACGTGTTCGACGCGCCGCAGTGGTTCAGCAGCGCGTCCTCCCGCGACGTCACGACGACCCCGATCCAGTCGCTCCTGCTCCTCAACAGCCCGTTCATGCTCAAGCGCGGGGAGATCCTCGCCGAGCGCATCGCCAAGGAGGCGCCGGGGGACCAGGAGACCCAGGTGAGGCGTCTCTACCAACTGCTCTTCTCCCGGACGCCCACCGCCGCCGAAGCCGGTCGCGCCACGGCGTTCCTCAAGGAAGTCGGGGAGCAGAAGGCCTCCGCGCAAGTGGCCGCCGCCGTCGCCAACGATTTCCAACCCGAGAAGGTCCCCTTCCGCGACGGCCAGGGAGCCCACCTCGACGCCGCGCACCGCAAGCCGTTCGTCGCCCCGGGCGCGACCGCGGCCGACTTCGCCCGAGGCTTCACCATCGAAGGCGTCATCGTCCCCCGTACCGTGAGCGACACCGGCGCCGTCCGCGTCATCGCCGCCCAGGTCGGCAAGGGCAAGGCCGACGGCTACTGGCAGTTCGGCGTGACCGGCCAGAAATCCCGTCGCGCGCCGCGCGTGCTCGTCCTGCAGGCCATCGGTCCGCTCCTCGGCGGCACCTTCGGCGAGGCCGTCCAGTTCTCGAACCTCCGCATCGAGATGAACAAGCCCTACTACGTGGCGGCCGCCGTGCGCTACGCGGACCAGAACGGCCCGGGCGAGGTCGCCTTCTCGCTCAAGGACCTCGCCAACGACGACGAACCGCTCCTGCATGACCGCGTGCCCACCAGCCTCACGGCCGTGCGCACCGCGACGCAGCCGATCCAGCTCGGCGGCAAAGGCGCCGACCGCGAAAGCTCCTTCCACGGCGTGATCGACGACGTACGCCTGAGCGCCGGAGCCCTCGACGACCAGTCGCTCCTTTATGCCAACGAGGACGTCAAGCCGAGCGCCCTCGGCTTCTGGCGCTTCGAGACCAAGACCGGCACGATGCGCGACTCTTCCGGCAAGGGACGCGACCTGGCCTTCGGCGATGCCAAGGCTTCCGCCGCCCCCGCCCCGGCCAAGGCCGCCCACGCGCCGCTGGCCGCGCTCTGCCACGCCCTGCTCAACTCCTCCGAATTCCTCTACGTCGAATGAACGACCCACGCTGCCATCGCGTCGAAGCGACCACTTCGCGCCGCGACTTCCTCTTCAGCGCCGGCCTCGGCCTCGGCGCCATGGCGTTCAGCGACCTGCTCGCCAAGGACATCGTCGTCCCCGCCGCGGGCACGCCGCTCCAGCCCGGCGTCGGCCAGATCAAGCCGCGCGCCAAGAGCGTCATCTTCCTCTTCATGGAAGGCGGTCCGTCGCAGATGGACCTCTACGATCCGAAGCCGCTGCTCAACAAACTCGCCGGCCAGCGCCTGCCGGACAGCTTCGGCACGGTCATCACCGCGATGGGCGAGTCGAAATCACCCCTGCTCGCCTCGAAGCGCGAGTGGAAGCAGCACGGCCAGTCCGGCCAGTGGTTCTCAGACTGGATCCCGCACATCGCGTCCTGCGCCGACGACCTCGCGGTCATCCGTTCGTGCAAGGCCGACGGCATCAACCACTCCGCCGGCGTCTGCCAGATGAACACCGGCTCCATCCTCGCGGGCAAGCCGTCGCTCGGCTCGTGGATCAACTACGGCATCGGCTCCGAGAACCGCAACCTGCCCTCGTTCATCGTGATGCAGGACAACCAGAACACCGTCATCAACGGCCCCCGCAACTGGGGCGCCGGCTTCATGCCCGCGGTCTATCAGGGCGTGCGCATCTCCGGCGGCGCCGAGCCGATCCCGAACCTGAACACCCCCGAAGCGGTCAGCGCCGACCTCCAGAAGAGCAAGCTGCGGCTGATCAACACCGTGAACAAGGAGTTCGCCGCCCGCTACCCGGACCGCTCCGAGCTCGGCGCCCGCCTGGCCAGCTACGAGATGGCGGCGCGCATGCAGGCCGAGGCCCCGGGCGTCGTCGACCTCACCGGCGAGACGGAAGCCACCCGCAAGCTCTACGGGCTCGACGACAAGACCACCGAAGGCATGGGCCGTCTCTGCCTGCTCGCCCGCCGCATGGTCGAGCAAGGCGTGCGCTTCGTGCAGATCTACCATGGCGCCGGCTCCAAGTGGGACGCCCACGCGAAGATCGAATCCAACCACGCCGGCCTCTGCGCCTCGATGGACAAGCCCGTCGCCGGCCTGCTCAAGGACCTCAAGTCCCGCGGCCTGCTCGAAGACACGCTCGTCGTCTGGGGCGGCGAGTTCGGCCGCACCCCGATGTCCGAGAAGGGCGATGGCCGCGACCATAACCCCACCGGCTTCACGATGTGGATGGCCGGCGGCGGCGTCAAAGGCGGCCAGACGATCGGCAGCACCGACGACCTCGGCCTGCGCGCCGCGGAGACGCCTCTCCACGTCCACGACCTGCACGCGACCATCCTCTGGCTGCTCGGCATCGACAACATGGGCCTGACCTACCGCTACAAGGGCCGCCCGGAACGCCCGACGCAGAACGAAGGCGAGCCGTATAAGAAGATCGTCGGTTAGCGCACGGCGCTAACCGACGATCAGGGGCAGGGGTAGGGATGGGGGTAGGGGCAGCTAATAATGGCAGGGGGCTGGCTACGACGCGCTCTACCCACGATTCGCCCCTAATGCGAAAGGGATGCAACTAGGTCGGGATGCAGTGTCGATCCTACCCGATGACAAACCCTACCCCTACCCCT
>CAZXSI010000028.1:0-18684 GCA_964643215.1 uncultured Klebsiella sp.
TGCGCTGGCCGATGGAGTGGAAGGTGCCGCCCCAGAACTGGCCGCGCGGGACGCCCGTGAGGTCCTCGACGCGCTCGAGCATCTCCTTCGCGGACTTGTTCGTGAAGGTCAGCAGCAGGACGTCCCAAGGCTTGGCGCCTTGGTGCAGGAGCCAGGCGACGCGGTAGGTGAGGGTGCGGGTCTTGCCGGAGCCGGCGCCGGCCAGCACGAGCGCGGGGCCGCGCGGCGAGGTCACCGCGGCGTACTGCTCGTCGTTGAGCTCGCCGCGGAAATCGACGGGGGGCAGGCCTTCCACGGGTTAGCGGAGGGGGCGCTGGCGGCGCTCCATCAGGCTGAACTTGGCGACCTGCTCGTCGGCGCGGTAGGAGGAGCGGACCAGGGGGCCGGACTCGACGTGCTTGACGCCGACCTCGAGCGCGAAGGCCTTCCATTCGGCGAACTCTTCGGGCGTGACCCAGCGGTCGATGGGGGCGTGTTCCTTGCTGGGCGAGAGATACTGGCCGATGGTCAGGATGTCCACGTCCGCCGCGGCGATGTCGCGGATGAGCTGGGCGACTTCTTCCTTCTGTTCGCCGATGCCGAGCATGATGCCCGTCTTGGTGATGAAGTCGCGGGACTTCGCGTGCTTGAGGACCCAGAAGGAGCGGTCGTAGCGGGCGGTCTTGCGGATCGGGCGCTGCAGTCGCTCCACCGTCTCGAGGTTGTGGTTGAGGATGTCGGGGCGAGCGTCGAGGAGCGTGTCGAGGTGGGCCTGTTCGCCGCGGAAGTCGGCCGGGAGGACCTCGATGGTGGTGTTCGGGCAGCGATGGCGGGTGGCGCGGACGGTCGCGGCCCAGACGGAGGCGCCGCCGTCCTTGAGGTCGTCGCGGGCGACGGAGGTGATGACCACGTGCCGGAGGTTCATCAGCGCGATGGATTCGGCCACGCGGGCCGGTTCGCCGAGGTCGAGCTCGCTGGGGCGGCCGGAGAGCACGGCGCAGAAGGTGCAGGAGCGCGTGCAGACGTTGCCGAGGATCATCACCGTCGCGCTGCCGCGGGACCAGCATTCGCCCATGTTGGGGCATTGCGCGGACTGGCAGACCGTGTGCAGCTTGTGCTGGTCGACGTTCTTCTTCGTCTCCAGGAAGTCGGGGCCGCTGGGGAGCTTGGCGCGGAGCCAATCAGGTTTGCGGGCGGACTCGATCATGGAAGGAGGGCAACATTGCCGTCCGGGAGCGGATTTCAACCTAACAAAGAAGAAGGGGTGCCCTCCTCCCGGAAAGCACCCCTTTTGCTATGAGTTTCAGCTCAGACCTTAGAAGGTCTTCTTGAGGGAGAAGGCGGTGATGCTGTCGCCGTTCTGGATGTCAGAGAAGGACACGGTGCCGGTGAAGCCGAGCACGGGGTAGCTGAGGGCGATCGCGTAGTCGTCGTTGGACGAGAGGCGGTCGCTGCCGTAGTGGAGGCCGAGGTTCAGGCCCTTGATCGCGGCGACGTCGTAGCTGTAGTTGGCTTCGTAGTAGTAGTCGGACAGGGTGCCGTTGACGCCCTTGGAAGCCTTGAGCTGCAGGCCGGAGTAGGACAGGGCGACGTTGGCTTCGCCGCCGTTGGCAGCGGTGTTGTAGGTGTAGTTGATGTAGCCGACGGAGACGTCGACGGCGCCGACCTTGAAGCCGTAGGCGGCGTAGAGGTCGATCTCGAGACCGCCGATGGCGGACGAGACGTTGGAAGCCCAGATGCCAGCCGAGAGGCCGGAGGAGTGGGAGACGTCGTAGCCAGCCGAGACGGCGGCCTTGCCGGCGGTCTGCGAGAGACCACGGAAGACGTAGTCGCTCGAGATGGCGACGTTGCCCGAGGTGGTGAACGCCGAGGCAGCGGCGGGCGCCGACTGAGCAAAGCTCGCGGCAGCGGTGAGGGTGAGGAGGGTGATGGAGGTGTGCTTCATGGCGTTTCCCGATTTGCTCAATCTTTGCCAAAATGCCATAAATTTCTGTTTATATGACGAAATTGGCTAATTAACCCCATTGCTTGTCGAAAAAAGCACCAGAGATGCCTTTTTTTGGGCTGTCCGGCTTACTCGCGGTAGCAGTCCAGGTGTGCTTCGGCGGACCTTGCCCAGCTGAATTCCGCGAGCATGGCGTTCTTCTGAAGTGCCTTATAGGCCGAGGGTTGCCGATAGAGTTCCCGCGCCCGATCGAGGGCCCATTCGATGCCCCCGCCGTCGGCATGTTCGAAGACGATGCCGGTGCCCAGTTTCTTGCCGTCCCAGCCGGTGACGGTGTCCGCCAGGCCGCCGGTGGCCCGGACGATCGGGAGGGTGCCGTAGGCCATGGAGTACATCTGGTTCAGGCCGCAGGGTTCGAAGCGGCTGGGCATGAGGAAGAAATCAGCCCCGGCTTCGATCCGATGCGACAAGCCGTTGTCGTAGCCGATGCGCACGGCGCATAGGTCCGGGAAGTCGGCGGCGAGCCGGCGATACTCGTTCTCGAGCCAGGCGTCGCCGCTGCCGAGCAGGACGAACTGGATCTTCCCTTCGCGGAGGAACTTCGGCAGCACGGCGACGGCGAGGTCCAGGCCTTTCTGCTCCCACAGGCGCGAGACGACGCCGACCAGCGGCACGGCGCGGTCGCCGGCGAGGCCGAGTTCGCGCAGCAGGGCGGCTTTGCACTGCGCCTTGCCCGCGGGCTGCTTCGCCGAGAAGGCGGCGGCGATGTGCCGGTCGGCCGCGGGGTTCCATTCGTCGCGGTCGACGCCGTTGAGGATGCCGCGCAGGTCGCCCGCCCGCCGACGGACGACATCGTCGAGGCCGTAGCCGAAGGCCGGGGTGAGGATCTCCTTCGCGTAGGTCGGGCTGACGGTGATGACCTTGCCCGCGTGCAGGATGCCGCCCTTGAGGAAGTTGACGCCGCCCAGGCATTCGAGCTCCTGCGGGCTCCAGAGGAATGCCGGCAGGCCGAGGTAGGCCATGATCCGCTTCGGGTAGAGGCCTTGGTGCTGGAGGTTGTGGATCGAGATCGCCGTCTTGGCCCCGCCGAGCGCGGTCTGCTTGAGCGTGGTGTTGAGCAGCACCGGCACGAGGCCGGCCGTCCAGTCATGGCAGTGGATGACGTCGGGAATCCAGCTGGTGGTCAGGCATGCGTCGAGGGCGGCGCGGCCGTAGAAGGCGGCGCGTTCGCCGGCGTCATCGCGGGCGGGGTAGATGTCGCGGGCGCCGTAGAAGTCCTCGTGCTCGACGAACCAGGCCTCGAAGTTCGGCGAGACCGGCAGGGTGCGGAGGCGGCAGCCGGCCTTGCGCGGGTCGCCGTTCACGCCGACCTTCAGCGACTCGATCAGCGTGCCCATCTTCTCGCGGCCCGGCACGGAGCCGTAAAGGGGCGTCACGGCGCGCACCTCGTGTCCCTTGGCGGCAAGGGCCTTGCCCAGCGCGACGGTGGCGTCGCCCAGGCCGCCGGCCTTGGACCAGGGCGCCAGCTCGGGGGTCACGAAAAGGATTCTCATGCGGAAGGTCGGAGGTCGCGGGGGCGTCCGAGGCGGTTCAGCAGCGGGACGAAGGCCACGAGGAGGACAAGGGCGGCGACCATCGCGACGTTGCCCGCCACGTCATGGACGGTGCCGAGCGAGGAGAAGCCCGGCTGGCCGTGCTCGACGCCGGCGAAGTCCCGGTCGAGCGATTTCGAGCCGTGGTGCAGCGCGTGGAAGGTCAGGTAGGTGTTCCGGCCGATGTTGAGCAGGATCGCGGTGAAGCCGGCGAGGCCGATCAGCGCGCCGCGGCGCAGCAGCGCGCCCGGGAAGCCGCCTTCGAGGAAGATCGCGCCCAGGAAGGCGCCGGCGAAGACGCACGCCGAGAGGGAGCGGATGCCCGAGCAGGCCTCGGCCACGCCGACGGCGTCGCCGTTGGGGAAGACGATCGTGTTGCCGCTGACGCGGATGGCGTGGCCGTCGGCGCGCAGGATGCCCGACACGATCTCGGTCACGTTGGTCAGCAGCTCGCCTTTGATCTGGTTGTCGACGAGGTAGAGGAACGGGCCCGAGATGAGCCACACGCCGGCGGGGAAGAGCAGCAGGCCGACCGCCCGCCAGCGGGCGGAGGACGCGGCGACGGCGTCCTGCGGTCCGCGCACGGAGACGAACCCGAAGGCGAGGGCGGCGCCCGTGAGCCCGAACGAGATGGCGAGCGTCGGGCCGATGCCGGTGCCGAAGATGGCGCGGGCCGCGGCGCCGAAGCCGAAGAGGGCGAGGGCGGCGAAGGCCAGCAGCTGCGCGCCGAGGAGCAGCCCGCGGGAGGTCGGCTCGGCGACGTCGGACCTTTCTCCGGTCAGCAACGCGCGGAGGTCGGGCCAGCGATCCCAGAGCACGTAGGCCGAGAAACAGGGGACGAGGTAGCCGAAGGTATAGTCGTCCTTGGTGCTCCAGATGGCCCACTGGTCCCAGGTCGTGAAGGCGGCCATGCCGACCAGCAGGAGGCCGAGGCCGCGCGTCGTGCCGTCGAGCTTCGACTGGGTTTCCGCGGACATCAGAACCGGGGCACCGCGGCCAGCAGCGTCTTCGTGTAGGCCTGCTGCGGGTTGCCGAGGATCTCGGCCGGCGTGCCTTGTTCGACGATCCGGCCTTGGGACATCACCAGGATGTGGTCGCTGACGTGCTCGACGACGGCGAGGTCGTGGGCGATGAAGAGGTAGGTCAGGCCGAACTGCTCCTGCAGGTCCTGGAGCAGGTTCACGACCTCGGCCTGGACGGAGACGTCGAGCGCCGACACGGGTTCGTCGCAGAGGATGAGCTCGGGCTGCACGGCGAGGGCGCGCGCGATGCCGATGCGCTGGCGTTGTCCGCCGGAGAACTCATGCGGGTGCCGGCGGAGGTGTTCGGCCGGGAGCTGGACGCTGCGGAGCAGTTCGGCGCAGCGGTCTTCGCGGTCGGCGCGCGTCATCTGCGGGAAGTGGATCTCGAGCGGCTCGGAGAGGATGCTCAGGATGTCGGCGCGCGGATTGAGGGAGTTGTAGGGATCCTGGAAGATCATCTGGATCTTCTTGCGCCACGGGAGGAAGGCCGCGTTGGACAGGGCGCCGATGTCCTGGCCTTGGTAGGTGATCTTGCCCGCGGTGAGCGGGGCGAGCTTCACGATCGCGCGGCCGGTCGTGGTCTTGCCCGAGCCGGATTCGCCGACGAGCCCGACCGTCTTGCCTTTCGGCACGACGAACGAGATGCCGTCCACGGCCTTCTTCGGGAGGGCCTTCTGGAAGAACCAGTTGGCACGGCCGGGGTAGTGGACGGAAAGACCGCTGATTTCGAGGAGGGTGTCGCTCATCGGGAGACCTTGAGTTCGTCGGACAGGGTGGTGAGGCGCCGGCGTCGCTGGCCGAGGCGGGGGATGCAGGCGATGAGCGCCTTGGTGTAAGGGTGCGACTGGGCGCGCATGATCTCGGCGACGGGCCCTTGCTCGACGATGCGCCCTTTCCACATCACCTGCACCTGGTCCGCGAAATTCGCGACGATGCCGAAGTTGTGGGTGATGAGGATGATGCTCATGCCGCGCTCGCGACGGAGGCGGGCGAGCAGGTCCATGATCTCCTTCTGGATGGTGACGTCGAGGGCGGTGGTCGGCTCGTCGGCCACGAGGATCTTGGGGTCGCAGGCCAGGGCCATCGCGATCATCGCGCGCTGCTGCATGCCGCCGGAGAGCTCGTGGGGGTATTGGTCGGCGACGCGCGCCGGGTCCTGGATGTGCACCTCGGAGAGGGCGCGGATGACTTCGGCGCGGACGTCCTTCACCCCGGGGCGGTGCAGCCCGATGGCTTCGCCGATCTGGAAGCCGACGGTATAGACCGGATTGAGCGAAGTCCCCGGTTCCTGGAAGATGTAGGCGATCGAACCCCCGCGGACCTTGGCCAGTTTTTCCTCCGGCAGGCCGAGCAGCTCCACGCCGGCCAGCCTGACGGAGCCGGTCAGGGAGCAGGAGGGTTCGGGCGGCAGCAGGCGGGTGAGCGCCAGGGCCGAGACGGACTTCCCGGAGCCGGATTCGCCGACGACGGCGAGGACTTCGCCCGCGGCGAGCGCGTAGCTGACGCCTTGGGCGGCGACGGTCGCGCGGTCACCGGTGCGGAAGGTGACGCTGAGGTCCTGGACTTTCAGGAGAGGCTCGGCGGACATGGACGGCAACATAGGTCGGACGGATGCGAAGGGGAAGGAAGAACGGCGGTCATTCGGTCCGCCAACGGTCTTCGACGACGGTCTTCGGCGCGCCGCGCACCTTGCCGTCGCGGAAGTCCTTGAGGTCGATCTCGCGTTGCTTGGGGTCTAACCAGAAGAGGCCGTATTGTCCCGGGTCCTCGGCCGCGCGGACATCGAAGCCCGCCGGGAACTTCACCCAGCCCCAGTGGGCGATGCGGTAGCCGGGGACGCGGAAACCGGGGATGAAGTCGGCGAGGTCGTGGATGCGGCGCTGCATGGCGAAGGACAGCTTGATCATCTCGTCCTCCGCGGTGGCGTTGCGGAACCGGTCGATCAGCCCGGAGAGCTCGGGGTCGTCGATGCCGGTGATGTTATTCGTCTGGCGCTTCGGCACCTTGCGTCCGTCCGCCAGCTTCTCGACGGCGTTGTCGGTGTGGTGCGATTCCCAGAGGGCGGGCAGGCGGCCGGAGACCGACCAGGCCCAGAAGACGATGTCATGGTTCTTCTCCATGACCTTGCGGTACATGGTGGTATGCTCGAGCGTCTCGGGGCGGTACTCCACGCCGCACCGGCGGGCCGATTCGACCAACGTCGCGAGATACTTGCGCCGATCCGACGTGTCGAACGTCAGGCGGAACGACAGGCGTTCGCCGGCGGCGTTCCGGAGGATGCCGTCGGGGCCGGCCTGGGTGAAGCCGGCCTGGGCGAAGGCGGCCCGGGCGAGTTCGGGCGAATACCGGCGCGGGCGGATGGACGGGTCGGTGAACTTGCCGAGGCCTTCGCTGAACTGGTTCAGGCGTTCGTAGTCGCCACGGTAGAAGCCGTCGATGACGCGCTGGAAGTCCGTGGCATGCTGCAGGCCGACGCGCACGTTCAGGTCGGAGAGCAGGGGTTTCTGGGTGTTGAGGTAGAGCCCGTAGGGAGGCCGGGGGATGTCGTTGAAGAACTGGGCCTTGGTCAGGTACCCGTTGAGGTAGGCTTTCTTCTCGTTGGTGCCGTACCAGTAGCGCGGCATCATGATCGGCATGAAGTCGAGCTCGCCGCTGAGCATCGACGCGTAGGCGCTGTCGAGCTCGCGGATGACGCCGTATTCGATGGCGTCAGGATTGTAGCGGTAGCGGTAGAACCTGCGGTGGTCGCCCCACCAGTCCTTCACCCGGGTCAGGGTCACGGACTTCTCGCGCTGGAAGCCGCCCGGCCCCACGAAGTAAGGACCGGTCGTCGGATGGAAGCGGTCGTTGTAGGCCTTCTCGTAGTTCGGCCCGAAGTCCTTGAAGAAGTTGCGCGGCACCGGCCTCAGTTCGCCGAGCTGCTCGAGCTGGTAGGGGCGCTTCCGGGGCGCCTTGATGGAGATCGTGTGCGCGTCGTACTTCGTGATGCCGCCCCATTCGCGGGTGTAGAAGTCGGCGTACCAGTCGGCCTTGGCCCAGGGCGAGCGGTGGAAGTAGAAGGCGTAGAAGTAGTCGTCCGCGGTGACCGGCTGGCCGTCGGTGAACTTCGCGTTCGGATCGAGGCGGAAATAGGCCGTCATGCCGTCGGCCGACATCGCCCAGCTCGTCGCGAGGGCGGGGATGGGCTCGTCGGTGTTCGGGTGCGAGGACAGCAGGCCGAAATCGTTGTTGTCGTAGAGTTCGCCGCGGAACCCGTTGTTCGCGTTGGGGCCGACGCGGCGGAGCGTCGGCGGCGTGGACATCGCGAACTGACGGAGCACGCCGCCGCGGACCGCGCGGGGGTCGGCGAATTCCTCCTGCCCGGAGCCGTCGTGCCAGACGAGGTCCGGCGGGAGGTCGGCCGGCGTGGCGAAGCGGAAGAAGTCCTTGTGCTCCGCGTAGTAGGCCGCGGCCTTGGGATCCTCGTACGTCTGGGCCGAGGCGAAGGTCAGGACGGAGAGAAAGGCGAGCAAGGTTCTCATGGCTGGGAGCGACGGAGGTCGAAGGCGTCCTGCAGCGCCTCGCCGATGGCGTTGATCATGACCATGGTGCCGACGAGGCATCCGAGCGTCGGGCCGAGGATCCACCACGCGGTCCAGTTCTCCTTGGCCTGGTGGAGGAGGTTGCCCCAGGAGGGTTCGGTGGGCGGCAGGCCGAAGCCGAGGTAGTCGAGGGCCGACAGCGAGAAGACCAGGCCGTGCAGGCTGAAGGGCAGGGTCGTGAGGATCACGGTCGTGCAGTTGGGGAGGATGTGGCTCCAGATGATCCGCGCGTGGCTCGCCCCGAGCGCGCGGGAGGCGGTGACGTAATCCCGCGCGGAGACCTGGTAGGCCGACGCGCGCAGCTGCTGCGCGAGCCCGATCCACGAGAACACGACGAGGATGAGCACGAGCAAGGCGAGCGCGGGTTCGAGCAGGCTGGCGAGGAAGATCACCGCGTAGAGGAAGGGGATGTTGGACCAGATTTCCAAGGCGCGCTGGCAGAGCATGTCGAACCAGCCCCCGAAGTACCCCATCGCGGCGCCGAGCGCCAGGCCCACGCCGTAGACGACGGGGAGGTAGAGCAACGCCGAGAGCAGCAGCAGGCGGAAACCGCCGAAGAGGCGCGCGACGATGTCATGGCCGGATTCGTCGGTGCCGAGCCAATGCCCGTCGAGTCCGGGCGGGCAGGGCGAGGGCACCTGCGTGCGCAGGGCGCCCTTGGGTTCCCAGTCGGTGCGATCCTCGGCCGGCACGCGTTGCGCGACCTTGCCTCCGGCGAATTTCGCGCGGGCGACGCCGACGCCCTCGGCGAACAGGCGCGCGTCGCCCTGCGGGCGCCCGTCGATGATGGTCCAGGTCTGGCGGCGGCTGCCGTCGGCGTTCAGCGTGAAGATGCGCCCTTCGGCGATCGGCCCGCGCGGGTCGTTCCAGCGACCTTCGGGGTCGCGCGTCACGGGCGGCATGACTTCGCAGACTTCGCCCGGGGCGAAGGGCACGGGCGGCATGACGAGCCAGCCTCGGCCGCTCTGGCGCAGTTCCTCGCCCAGCAGGCGGTAGTTGGGTTCGCCTTCGATGGGGAGTCCGAGGTCGCGGCCCGAGATGAAGCCCGCGAAGACCGGGAAGCGGTAGGCGCCGTCGACCTTGAGCAGGAGCGGGCGGTTGCCGACGAGCAGCGGCCCCAGCAACGCGAGCAAGGACAACGCGCCCAAGGTCAGCAGCGACCACCAGCCCGTGCGATGGCGGCGGAACCGCGCGAAGCGTTGCAGCGTGATCGGGTCGAAGAAGCTCATGCGGTCTTGTCGAACCGGATACGCGGGTCGATGGCGGCGACGCAGAGGTCGGAGACGATGTTGCCGAGGAGCATCGCCAGGCTGGACAGCGTCAGCAGGCCCAGGAAGACGGGGAAGTCCCGATGGACCAGCGAATCGTAGCCGAGGAGTCCGAGGCCCGGGATGTTGAACGTGAACTCGATGAGGAAAGACCCGGTGAGGAAGAAGCCGAGGTTCCCGCCGAAGGTCGCGGCGATCGGGATCAGCGAGTTGCGCAGCACGTGGACGAGGACGATGCGCCGGTTGCTCAGCCCCTTGGCCTTGGCGGTGCGGACGTAATCCGCGGTCAGGTTGTCGAGCATGCCGTTGCGGGTGAACAGCGTGAGCGCGGTGAAGGCCCCGACCATCTCGCAGGCCAGCGGCAGGACGGTGCTGTGGAACGGGTGGCTCCAGTCGAAGCCCTTGGACGGGAACCAGTGCAACTGGTGGCAGAGGAGGTTCAGGCCCGCGACGGCGAGGACGAAGCCGGGGACGGAGTAGAGGATGAAGAGCGCTTGGGTCGACGTGCGGTCGAACCAGCCGTCGCGCTTCAGCGCCTTGGCCACGCCGAGCGGAACCGAGATGGCGTAGGCGAGCAGCAGCGACCAGCCGCCGAACCACGTCGAGATCGGCAGCCGCGACTTGATCTCTTCCCAGACGGGCTTGTCGCTGGTCGTGGAGTCGCCGAGGTTCGCTTGCAGCAGCCCGGCGTAGGCGCGTCGATAGACGAGCACGCGCGGGGCTTGCTCGGGGTCGTCCGGCAGCGGGGCGAAGGCGGCGGACCAGCCGGGGATCGCCGTCGCCGGGTCGAGGGGTTCGGCCACCCGCAGGTTTTGTCCTTGGCCAGAGACCATCAGCTTGCGCGTCCGGCCGGGCGAGCGGTCGTCGGCGACTTCGGCTTCGGCCTTGCCGTCCTTGTCGAGGCGGACGGTGACCCAGTCGGTCTGGCCCGGGCGGACGCCGAGCCAGATGGCGTAGGCCTCGAGCAGCGGACGGTCGAAGCCGTAGCGGCGCTTGAGGTTGTCGAGCTCCTCGGGCGAGGCGGGGCCGGTCGGTCGGGCGGCGGAAGAGCGTTTACGGTCGGCTTGCTGCCTCTCGGCAAGCGCCTGTTCGATGGGGCCGCCGGGCACGAAGCGGGTGAAGCAGAACGCGACGAAGGTGATGCCCACGAAGGTCAGTGGGACTAGCAGCAACCGTCTGAGGACGTAGTCGCGCATCGCGGGTTCCCATAGGGCAACCGCCGACGGGGAGGGGTCAACCCGAAAGGACTCGGCTTGCACCCGTCGGGGGGCTCCGCAAGTTGAGGTCGTGCCCCTGCTCAACGCCCTCTTCTGCTTGCTGCTGATCGTCGTCGCGACGGTCGTCGCCCTCGGCCTGCTCTTCCTGACCGTCTTCCTCGTGGCCTTTGCCTGGCGGGCCCCGCGCCGGCACCGGTCGATGTCCCTCGGTTACTGCGTCATGCACACCCTGTGCTGGCTGCTTCTGAAGTGCGCCTACCGCATCCGCATCCGCGGACTGGAAAACATCCCCGAGGAAGGCGGGGTGCTCATCATCGCGAACCACGTGGCTTACGCCGACGTCCTGGTGATGGGCGTGATGTCGCGCCGGCCCGTCCGTTTCCTTTCCTGGGAAGGCTTCGAGCGGCACAAGTTCCTGGGCTTCATGTGCCGGCTGATGGGGACGATCCCCGTGTCGGAGACGAAGGCCAAGGAGGCCATCGTCAAGTCGGGCGAAGCGCTCGCCCGCGGCGAGGTCGTCTGCATCTTCCCGGAGGGGAGCATCACCCGGAACGGCGGGCTCATGCAGCTCCGCAAGGGTTTCGAACTGATCGCCCGGCGCGGCGGCGCGCCGATCCTGCCGGTCGCCATCGACGGCATGTGGGGTTCGATCCTGAGCTTCAGCGGCGGCAAGTCCTTCTGGAAGATGCCCAAGCATTTCCCGCGGCCGATCGGCGTCGTGATCGGCAAGCCGTTTCCCGCGGCCGAGCATGCGAAGACCCGCCTGCGTCTGCTCGAGCTCGCCGCGGAGGCCTTCGCCATGCGCGCGTCCCTCGACGGGCATCTCGGCCGTGAGGTCGCCGAAGGTCTCGCGAAGAAGGGCGGGGCGGTCGCCTTGGTGGACCGGACCTCGGCGCGCCGCGAGTTCACCGGCGCGACGTTGCTCGCGTTGGGCTGGGCTTTCGCGGGCGAGCTCAAGCGCCGCACCGCGGCCAAGCGGATCGCCATCGTGCTGCCGCCCGGCGTCGCGGCCGCCGTGGCCAACCTGGGCTGCGTGCTGGCCGACAAGGTGCCGGTCAACCTGAACTTCTCGCTCGGCCGGGAGCAGGCGCTGTCCTGCCTGCGCCGGGCGGAGGTCGACCTCGTGGTGACCGCCGGCGCCTTCCGTAGCAAGCTCTCCGAGAAGTCGCCGGACTTCCCCTGGGGGGACCGGGTCTTCGACGTCGCGGATTTCCTGACGGCGCACCCGCGCGCCGACCTTGCCTGCCGCCTCGCGCTGATCCGCTGCCTCCCGACCGCTTGGGCGCTGGCCTGCATCGGCCTGCCGCGGCGCGGCGGCGAAACCGAGGCGGCCCTGCTCTTCACCAGCGGCAGTTCCGGCCAGCCCAAGGGCGTGCGCCTCTCCCATCGCAATCTCCTGGCCAATCTCCGGCAGATCGAGGACGCCGACATCCTGCCGGACGAGGCGATCCTGCTCAGCAGCCTGCCGGTCTTCCATAGCTTCGGCTTCACCATCGGGCTGTGGTATTGCCTTTCGCGTTCGCCGCGGCTCGTGACGTTGCCGTCGCCGTTGGATTCCGCCGCGGCCGTCAAGGCCATCAAGGAGGAGAAGGTCACCGTCGTCGTCGGCACGCCGACGTTCCTCCGGCCTTATCTCCGCCGCGGCACGGCCGCCGATTTCGCCTCGCTCGAATGGGCCGTCGTCGGCGCCGAGAAATGCCCCGCCGACCTCGTCGACGCCTTCGCCGCGCAGCTGGAGACGCCGATGCTGGAAGGTTACGGGATCACCGAGACCAGCCCCGTGCTCTCGGTCAACGTCCCGGATCGGATCGATCCGGAGGGTCCCGACGGCGTCTGGCTGGGCAATGTCCGCGGTTCCGTCGGCCGCCCGGTCATCGGCATCGCCGTCCGGTTCGTCGACCCGGAGTCCGGCGACATCCTGCCGAGCGGGCAGGTCGGCCTGCTGGAGATCAAGGGCGCCAACATCTTCCTGGGCTACCTGGACGCCGAACAGACCGCCAAGGCGATGACGCCCGACGGGTGGTATCGCACGGGCGACCTGGCGCGTCTGGATGACGACGGCTTCCTGCACCTGGCCGGTCGGCTCTCCCGTTTCTCCAAGATCGGCGGCGAGATGGTGCCGCACGGCACCGTCGAAGAAGCCTTGCGCAAGGTCCTGGCCCTGACCGACTCCGCGGAGCCCAAGGTCGCCGTCGCGAGCGCGGCCGATCCGGCCAAGGGTGAGCAGCTCGTCGTGCTCCACGTGGACGACGTCGACGCCGAGGCGATCCGCACCGCGCTCGCGGCCGAAGGGCTCGCTAACCTCTGGATTCCCAAGGTGTTCAAGAAAGTACCCGTCATCCCGATTTTAGGCACGGGTAAGCTGGATTTGAACAAGTTGCGGGAGCTGGCACAGGGCTGACGCGGTTTTGGCTCGCTTGTGGCTTAGGGTCGATTGTCCTCACCGACGATCATGCCTAAAAAGAAGATGCCCGCGAAGAAGTCCGTCAAGGTGGTCAAGGCGCGCAAGCCCGCCGGGAAAGCCCCGGCCAGGCCCGCCGTCTCTTCGCCGGTCGCGGTCTTCCGCGACGCGATCCTGCGTCACCTGAAGAGCACGTTCGCCCGCGACCGCGTCACCGCCACCCGCAACGACTGGTGGATGGCGACCTGCATGGCCGCGCGGGACCAGATGCTCGAGCGCTACATCGACACCCAGGCGCAGCACGCCAGCAAGAACGTACGCCGCGTCTACTACCTCTCCCTGGAGTACCTGATGGGCCGCGTGCTCAGCAATAATCTCGTCAACCTGCAGCTGCGCGACGTCGCCACGGCCGCTTTGGCCGAGCTCGGCCAGGACCTCGAGGCGGTCGCCGACGAGGAGGCCGACATGGGCCTCGGCAACGGCGGCCTGGGCCGCCTGGCCGCCTGCTTCCTCGATTCGCTCGCCACGATGGACATCCCGGCCATCGGCTACGGCATCCATTACGAGTTCGGGCTCTTCCGCCAGACCTTCGCCCAGGGCCGTCAGGTCGAGGTCGCCGACAACTGGCTGGCGAACAACAACCCGTGGCTCATCCGCCGCCCGAATTTCCGCGTCAGCGTGCCGCTCTACGGCCGCGTGAAGCACAGCACCGACGATCGCGGCAACCACTGCGCCGAGCTCGTCGACACCCGCAACCTCCTCGGCGTGCCCTGGGACATCCCGATCGCGGGCTTCGCGGGCAGCAGCGTGAACTTCCTCCGTCTCTGGGAATCCAAGGCCGCTTCCGAGTTCGACTTCCGCGCCTTCGACCGCGGCGGCTACGTCGAGGCCGTGCATGAGCGCGACTCGAGCGAGATCGTCTCGAAGGTCCTCTACCCGAACGACAGCACCGAGAGCGGCAAGGAGCTGCGCCTCGTCCAGCAGATCTTCTTCGTCTCGTGCTCGCTGCAGGACATCCTGCGCCGCCATCGTCGCCTCAATCCTGATTTCTCCAACCTGCCCGCCAAGGCCGCCGTGCAGCTCAACGACACGCACCCGGCCATCGCGGTCGCCGAACTGATGCGCCTGCTGGTCGACGTCGAGCGCCTGACGTGGGACGAGGCCTGGGCCCTGGGCACGCAGGTCTTCAGCTACACCAACCACACCTTGCTGCCGGAAGCCCTCGAGACCTGGTCGGTGCCGCTCTTCGAGAAGGTCCTGCCGCGCCACCTCGAGATCATCTACGAGATCAACCGCCGCCACCTCGAGCTCGTCGAGCAGCGCTGGCCCGGCGACGACGCCCGCAAGGCCGAGCTGTCGATCATCCAGGAAGGCGCCCCGAAGCGCATCCGCATGGCGCACCTGGCGGTCGTCGGCTCGCACCACGTCAACGGCGTGGCCGAACTGCACACCCGCCTCATCCGCGCGAACCTCTTCCCGGGCTTCAACGAGCTGTGGAAGGGGAAGTTCGTCAACGTGACCAACGGCGTCACGCCGCGCCGCTGGGTCCGCGGCTGCAATCCCGAGCTCGGCGCCCTGTGCGACGAGGTCGCCGGCAAGGGCTGGGAGGCCGACCTCGGCCGTCTGCGGAAACTCGACGCCCTGGCCGATCGCCCGGCCTTCCAGGAACGCTTTCTCGCGATCAAGCGCGCCAACAAGGTGCGCCTCGCGGCCCGCATCAAGGAGCTCGTCGGCGTGGACGTCTCGCCCGACGCGCTCTTCGACGTGCAGATCAAGCGCCTGCATGAGTACAAGCGACAGCACCTGAACCTGCTGCACATCCTGCACCTCTACCGTCGCATCCTGAACGAGCCGAACGGCCGTTTCACGCCGCGCGTGTGCATCTTCGGAGCCAAGGCCGCCCCCGGTTACGCCCTGGCCAAGCACATCATCCACGCCATCAACCGCGTCGCCGCCGTGATCAACGCCGACGAACGCGTGCGCGGCCTGCTCAAGGTCGTCTTCCTGCCCGACTACCGCGTCTCGCTCGCCGAACGCATCATCCCGGCCGCCGACCTCTCGGAGCAGATCTCCACCGCGGGCAAGGAAGCCTCCGGCACGGGCAACATGAAGCTCGCCCTCAACGGCGCGGTGACCATCGGCACGCTCGACGGCGCCAACGTCGAGATCGGCGAGGAAGTCGGCGCCGAGAACATCTTCATCTTCGGGCTGCAGGTCGAGGAGGTCGAGAAGCTCTGGGCCGACGGTTACGACCCGCGCGCGGTGCTCGCCGCCGATCCCGAGCTTTCCGCGCTCCTCGACTGGCTGCGTTCCGACACCTTCACGCCCGAACAGGCCGGGGCGCTTTCGCCGGTGGTGGATTCGCTCGTCGCCGGCGGCGACCCTTACCTGGTGCTCGCCGACTTCCGCAGTTACGTGGGGGCCCAGTCCGAGGCGGAGAAGGCCTTCCTGGACCGCCGCCGCTGGGCCGCCATGGCCATCCGGAACGTCGCCCGCTGCGCCAAGTTCTCGTCCGATCGCTCGATCGCCGACTACGCCCGGCTTATCTGGAAGACCAAATCCCACCCGATTCCCCGCTAAGAAGGGATTGAGGTCGGTCGCCAAGGTCCCCAAGATGGACGGCCTTGCGACCCCGCGTCTCCATCCCTGTGCTCCTGGTGCTATCGGCGCTGGCCCTGCCGGCCGCCGAGCGTCCGCCTGGCGGCATGCGCGCCGGCGTGGTCATCACGGCCGAAGGCGGCATCGAGGGTAAGCAGGAATACCGTTACGACGCGGAGGGTCGTCCGTTGGAAGGGACCCCGTCCAAGGCGCGCTCTCCCCAGCCTGGTCGCCCGCTCGGGTTCATCGGCAAGGCCCCGGTCGAGCCTCCGCCCAAGGTCGCTCCCGCCCCGGCCGCGGCCGCGCCGCAGCAGACCATCAGGACCGCCGACGGACGCACGGTGCCGTTCTCCCTTTCCGGGCAAGGCCTCGGCAAGAGCGTCGATGAGGCCGTCGATTTCAACGCCGGCCTCAAGAAGGCCTCCAAGTCCAGCGGCCTGATGGAGCAGCGCTTCGAGGCGGGCATGTCCTCCCTCGGCAAGGAACAGGTCTACTCGCGCAACAACCTCGTCACCTTGGACACCTGGCATGGGCGCTACGACAGCATCGGTCGCAAGAAGTCCGACATCGAGCTGAAGGACACGCTCGGCGCGACGGTACGTCCGAAGGACACCGTCGAAGTGAAGTCCGTCGACCGGATCAAGTCCGCCGTGAGCGGCACGAAGGCGGAGATCAAGGACTGGGAGGAACGCATGGGCGTCGAGAGCAACCCGAAGTACGCCGGGGTGAAGTCCAACTGGCAGGGCCGCCTCAACCCCGATCCCAAGACGGTCGACCAGCTTTCGATGCAGGACATCAACCGCTACCAGTTCCGTCGGAACCGCTCGAGCGATCCCGGCCTGCCGGTCGTCAAGCCGGGCTCGGATGCCGTCCAGTCGAAGGGCGGACAGAAGTAATTGGCTGAAATTGGAGCGGTTTCCCCGCTTTTTTGCCTCGCAGGTTCGGCGCGGCGTTTTACTTCTAAACCCTTAACTTCATGAGCGACGCTCAGCCCAGACCCGCCGGCAACGGCATCAGCGACCTCGAGGTCAAGGATGGCCAGATCATCTTCGACTCGGTCTGGTCCGGTCTGGAGCGCGAGTTCGGCCGGGAGAAGCTGGCCTTCCCGCGCGAGATCTTCTGGCTCAACGGCGCCCCCGGCGCCGGCAAGGGCACCAACACGGCGTTCATCCTCCAGTATCGCGACTACGCCGCCGACCCGATCGTGGTCAGCGACCTGCTCTCGAGCCCCGAGGCCAAGAAGCGCATCGACGCCGGCATGCTCGTCGGCGACCGCGAGGTGGTCGAGATCCTGTTCCGCAAGCTGCTCGCCCCGGAGTACGTCAGCGGCGCGATCGTCGACGGCTTTCCCCGCTCGATGGTGCAGGTCGAGTGCCTCAAGCACCTGTTCGCCAAGCTCAACGACCTGCGCACGGAGTTCCGTGGTTCGACCGGCGTCCGCTTCCCGAAGCCCCATTTCCATATCCTCGTCCTGTTCGTCGACGAGAACGAATCCGTCCGCCGTCAGCTGAAGCGCGGCCAGGAAGCCATCGCGCAGAACGAGAAGGCCGCCCGCGAAGGCGGTCCGCTCGTGGAGGTCCGCAAGACGGACCTGACCGCCGAGGCCGCCCGCAACCGCTACCGCGTCTTCAAGGAGCGCACCTACGAGCCGCTGCAGTCGCTGCGCGACATCTTCCACTACCATTTCATCAACGCGCAGGGTTCGCTCGCCGAGGTCCAGGCCCGCATCATCAAGGAACTCCAGTACCAGAGCTCGCTCGAGCTGTCGGAAGAGACGTACGACCTCATCTCGCCGATCCCGCTGGCGTCCCAGATCGTCCAGCACGCCCGGCAGGACCTCGTCCGCCGCCTCGACGACTACGCCGAACGCAACGCCGAGGTCTTCCGCCAGGTCATCGAGCTGATCCAGGGGAAGTTCCTGCCGATCATCAAGGCGCACGCGATCTCCGGCCAGGCGCACGTCAACATCGAGACCCCGGTCTTCGACGATCCCCTGGCGATCTCGATGTTCATCGACATCTTCTCCGAACGCGGCTTCCACGCCGTGGTCGACCAGCACCGCATCGAGATCCCCGAGACCATCGTCGCCGGCACCGGCAAGGTGATCACGCGCGTCAAGAAGGTCTGGCGCGTGTCGATCCGTTTCGAAGGCTCCGAGATCCGCCGCGGCGGCGCCTGAGGCTACCGCGCGCTCGTCGGCGCCGGGTCGATCCGGTTGTCCGCTCCTTCGCGGACCAGCAGGGGCTCCGCGGGACTGCGTCGGTCGGCCGGCCGGTCGTCCCGGAGGAGGTTGCCGGTCACGAGGCTCCGGCTGAGGCGGGTGAGTCGCAGGGCGTGCCCGTCGCTGTCGAGGATGCTGTTGTCCGTGATCCGGAGGCGGGTGCCGTCCTCGACGTCCACCGCGGCTTCCTGGCCGTGCACCCCGACCACGACGTTGCCGGAGAAGGCCGAGTCGGCGACGCGGCGCAGGAGGACCCCGTTCTTCTCGGCCAGGCCGTTGCCGTTGACGAGGTAGCGTGGGTTGCGGTCGAAGTTGTTGCCGGTGACGACGATGTTCTGGCTGTCCTCGACGAAGAGGTCGTGGGCGAAGCCTTCCCAGAAGGTGTTCGCGGAGATCGTGACGCCGCGGGCTTGGCGGATCTCGACGTTGACCTGCACGTCGCTGAAGACGTTGCCGACGATGGTGACGTGTCCCTCGCGGGTATGCTCGCGGCCTTCGCGACGCAGCAGCGAAGGGTCCGTGCCGGCGCCGAGGATGCGGATGTTGGCGGAACCGGGCGCCTTGTGCGTATGCTGGATCGTGCAGCCGGTGATCGCGACCTCGGCGATCGAGCCGCCCGTCGAGTCCAGGAAGATGTTGGCCGAGGGCGGGCCGTTCTCGTCGTGGTTCGCCTCGATGTCGCAGGTGCCGACGTGCAGGTTGCGGACCTCGCCGCCGACGGCGACGATGCCGCCGCCGAGGTTGTAGCTGATGTGGCAGCCGACGACGTTGGTCTGGTGCTGGTTGACGCGGTCGAGGAAGAGCCCGACGCCGCGGTTGCGGTAGAGATGGCAGTCGGTGATGACGACGTTACGGTTGCG
>CAZXSI010000029.1:0-17814 GCA_964643215.1 uncultured Klebsiella sp.
CCTTGTTGGCGTCGGCCAGCTTGGCTTCGGCGGCGAGGCGTTCGTCGGCGAGGGTCTTCTCGGCGACCTTGTTGGCCTCGGCGATGGCCTTGGCGGCTTCGGCCTTGGCGGCGGCGATCTGGTCGGCGGCGGCGGCCTTCTCGGCGGCGGCGGCCTTCTCGGCGTCGGCGACCTTGGCCTGGAGGGACTTCAGCTCGTCATTGGCCTTGGCGACGGCCTTGGCGGCTTCGGCGGCGGCGGTGGAATCCTTGGCGGCGGAAGCCTTCGCCTTGGCGAGGGCTTCGTTGGCCTTGGCGGCGGCGGCCTTCTGTTCTTCGAGCGCCTTCTGGAGGTCGGCGAGGCCCTTGGCGGCTTCGGCCTTCACGGCGGCGGTGGAGACGTTGGCGAGGCGGGCGAGCTCGTCGGCGCGGGCGTTGAGGGCCTTGATCGCGGCGGCGGAATTGGCCTGCGAGTCGTTGAGGGCCTTGACCTCGGCGGTGTAGGAGCTTTCGAGCTGGGCGACGCGGACGTCGGAGGACTTGGCGGCGGCGGAGGCCTTGGCGACGTTGGCCTTGGCGGCGGCGACCTTGCCTTCGGAACCGGCGAGGGCGGCGCGGCGGGCTTCGACGGACTTCAGGTTCTTCTCGGCCTGGGCGCGCGCGGCGGCGGCTTCGGCGGTGGCCTGCTCGAGGGCGAGCTCGGCTTCGGCCAGCTTGGCCTTGGCGGCGGCGTCGGTGCCCTTGGCGGCCTTGGCGGCGGCGATGCTCTTGGAGATCTCGGCGAGGCGAGCCTTGCTGGCGGCTTCGCGGACGGCGAGGGAAGCCTGGATCTTGGCGGCGGCTTCCTTCGTGGCGGCGATGTCGGCCTTCAGGCCTTCCTTGGCGGCGTCGCCCTCGCCGAGCGCCTTCTTGGAAAGCTTCTTGAACTCAGGGTTGTCGGCGGAAGGCACGCCCGCTTCGCCGGCTTCGGGAATCTTGGTGAGGTTGACCTTCACCGTGGCGGGGAAGCCGAACTCGATGCCTTCGCTCGTCGTGATGAGGCGGGGCTTCAGCTCGGAGGTCTCGGTGAGGAAGCCGCCCTTGCCGACCTGCAGCTCGTAGTTCTTCGTGCGGTCGAGCTTGATCGTCGTCGGCGTGCGACCGACGGCTTCGCCGTTCAGTCGAACCGCGGCGGCCGTCGGGTTGGAGGAGACGACGACGGAGTCGACGTTGGCCGGATCGATCGACGAGTTGCAGCCGGTGACGACGGCGCAAAGGGCGAGAAGGGAGACAGGGATACGCATGGGTACGGGGCTTGGGGTGGTAGAATTGCGTGCAAATCGAACCCGGTTTCAACCCCTAATCGCCTTATTTCCCTAAGGGTTGACACCGTCGGACTGTGAACAACCCTGTGAATAGGGAAGTTGGCCAGCATAGCTCAGTTGGTAGAGCAGCCGCCTTGTAAGCGGCAGGTCGTCGGTTCAAGTCCGACTGCTGGCTCCATTCCCCGCTGTTTAATGGGCTTAAACCGGGGGCTGAGCACGGCTCAGGCCTACGGCGTCCAGTGCGGGGCGTGGCGGAGGGCGTCGGCCATGCGGACCACGGGACGGAGGGCGGCGACGTCGTGGACCCGGATCATCGCGGCGCCTTGGGCGATGCCCCAGGCGGCCGTGACCTCGTTGCCCGGGCCTCGGCGCAGCGGGTCGGTTTCGCCGAGCACGAGGCCGAGCGTCGATTTGCGGCTCGTGCCGAGAAGCACCGGGAATCCGAGCGCGGCGACCTGCGCGAGGTCGCGCACGAGCAGGAGGTTCTGCGCCGGCGTCTTGCCGAAGCCGAAACCCGGATCGGTCCACAGCTGTTCGGCGGGCATCCCGGCGGCTTGCGCGAGGCGCAGCGACGTGCGCAGGTCGTCCAGCACTTCGGTCCAGAAATCTCCGTATCGCGCCTCGGCGCGACGGTGCATCAGGATGAGCGGGCAGCGGAGCCGGGCGCAGGCCGACCCCATCGGCGAGTCGTCGGGGCGGGCCTCGAAGCGACCACCCTCGACGTCGTTGACCAGGTCGGCGCCGGCCTCGACGGCGGCGCGGGCGACCGTCGCCTTATAGGTGTCGACCGAGAGGACCGCCTGCGGGAAGCGGCTCCGGAGCGATCGGACGGCGGGGAGGAGGCGAGCGAGTTCCGTCGCGGCGTCGACCGGTGTCGCGCCGGGGCGGGTCGATTCGGCGCCGAGGTCGAGGACGTCGGCGCCCTCGGCGAGCAGTTGTTCGGCGCGGGCGAGAATCGCGGTCTCGTCCCCGAGTTGACCGCCGTCGGAAAACGAATCCGGGGCCAGGTTCATGATGCCCATGATCAGGGTGCGCTTCCGCCAGTCGGGCAGCGGGGTGCCATGAGGGCTGGTCCAGGACATAGGTTGGGGGTTAAAGACCGGGCTGGACGGTGCAACCCCCAAGGCGCCGACGGGGCCGAAGGGGTAGGTGTCTATACATATTAGACAGGTTGATGGGGGTTAATTGTATTTAAGTCTCTATTAATCAATGGTTTAGGTATATAATTCACTCGGCATGCCGGCACGGGCTCTTTAAATGACCGTTTTGCCCTGCCGGGGCTTGCAAATTACAACCTTTTTACGGAGTTTTCGGCGTCCGAACACATCCTTTATGTTTTCTCGCTTCTTTAGTCGGGTAGCTCTGCTGGCCGCCCCCTTCCTGGCCCTTGTCATGGCCGGCTGTTCCAAGGCCGATCTGACCGTCCGTCAGTCGACCTTGGACCCCAAGGGTCCGGTCGCGCTTCGCCAGTATGACGTTTTCATGGACACCGTCTGGCTGGTCGTCGTCCTCTTCACCCTTGTCGGCGGCCTGCTCGTGTTCGCGGTCATCAAGTTCCGCTCCCGTCCGGGCGACGAGAACAAGCCTGCCATCGTCGAGGACGGCCATGGCAATCCCCTCGTCGAGATCGGCCTCATCACCGCTTCCATCGGCGCGCTGGTCGTCATCGCCATCCCGACGTTGAGCGCGATCTGGTACACCGACGACGTCCCGGCCGAAGCCGTGCCGACCTCGAAGCTGTCCGCCTGGTACCCGCGCGTCGAAGGCACGCGCGAGAACTACGCCAAGGCCGTCGAGGAGCAGGTGCTCGAGGTCGACGTCATCGGCAAGCAGTGGTGGTTCCGTTTCGAATACCCGCAGCTCGGCCTGACCAACGACGCCAAGCATTCCATCCCGAACGAGCTCGTCATCCCCAAGGGCGTCGCCGTGCGCATCAACCTGCGCTCCGAGGACGTCATCCACTCCTTCTGGGTGCCCAAGATCGCCGGCAAGGTCGACCTCATGCCCGGCCGCAAGAACCACATGTGGATCCAGGCCGACCAGACCGGCCACTACTACGGCCAGTGCGCCGAGTTCTGCGGCGATTCGCACGCCTACATGCTTTTCCGCGTCGAGGTCGTCGAGCCCGCCGAGTTCGCCAAGTGGGTCCAGCGCCAGAAGGCGGACGCCGCCCCGGTCGTCCCCGGCTCCAAGGCCGAGAAGGGCAAGGAGCTCTTCGCCTCCAAGACCTGCGCGATGTGCCACAACGTCGGCGGCCACTTCGGCGCCGGCGCCTTCGCTCCGGACCTCACGCACGTCGCCTCGCGCAAGTCGCTCGCCGGCGCCTGGCTCGACAACCGCGACCCCAAGGCGCAGCGCGCGCTCGAGCAGAAGACCGGCAACACCGAGGACTCCGTCCCGGTCGACCCCGCCACGCTCAAGGCGAACCTCATCAGGTGGATCGGCTCCTCCGGCGTCGCGCACGGCGCCGACGAACAGCCGACCAAGGACGTCAAGCCCGGCAACCGCATGCATTACTACAAGATGTTCAACGTGGCCGGTCTCCGCGAGACCAACCAGAAGTTCACCGCCGAGGAGCTCGACTGCCTCGCCGAATACCTCCTCACCCTGAAGTAAACCTTCCCGCCCCTTCCCAACCATGTCCCACGATTCCCATCACGCTCCGGTCGCCTGCAAGACCGAGCTGGCGCCCGAGCGCAGCGACCTCGGCCTGCTCCGTCCCGACCGCGCGACCGGCTGGACCGACTGGCTGACGACCGTCGACCACAAGAAGATCGGCATCCTCTACGGAGCGTTCGCCATGTTCTACTTCCTCGTGGGCGGCGTCGAAGCCCTCGCGATCCGCACCCAGCTGGCCCGCCCGGACAACGACTTCGTCACGGCGCGCATGTACAACCAGCTGTTCACCATGCACGGCACGACGATGATCTTCCTCGGCGTCATGCCCCTGTCGGCCGCGTTCTTCAACTTCCTCGTGCCGCTCCAGATCGGCGCGCGCGACGTCGCCTTCCCGCGCCTCAACGCCTTCTCGCTCTGGACGTTCGTCTTCGGCGCCTTCGTGCTGAACGCCTCGTGGTTCTTCGAGTTCGCGCACCTCGCCGGCTGGTTCAACTCCTTCGAGTGGCACAAGGCGCTCGTCTACACCGACTTCGCCCCGGCCAACGGCTGGTTCAGCTACGCGCCGCTCTCCGGCACCTTCGGCCAGGCCAACGCCGCGCTGCAGGCTCCCCGCTTCACGGGCGTGGGCACGGACTTCTGGATCATCGGCATCCAGATCCTCGGCGTCGCCTCCCTGGCCGCCTCGTTCAACTTCATCTGCACCATCATCAACATGCGCGCCAAGGGCATGACCATGATGCGCCTGCCGGTGTTCACCTGGATGACGCTCGTCACCGCGGTGCTCATCATCCTGGCCTTCCCGGCGATCACCGTCGCGCTGATCGAGCTCATGTTCGACCGCACCTTCGGCGCCAACTTCTTCAACCCCTCGTCCGGCGGCCAGCCCGTCCTCTGGCAGCACCTCTTCTGGATCTTCGGCCACCCCGAGGTCTACATCCTCGTGCTGCCGGCGATGGGCATCGTCTCCGAGATCCTGCCGACCTTCTCCGGCAAGGCCCTCTTCGGCTACCCGATCATCGTCTTCTCCGGCGCCGTCATCGGCTTCCTCGGCTTCGCCGTCTGGAGCCACCACATGTTCACCACCGGCCTCGGCCCCGTGCCGACCGCCGCCTTCTCGCTCCTCACGATGGCCATCGCCGTCCCGACGGGCGTGAAGATCTTCAACTGGCTGGGCACGATCTGGGGCGGCCGCATCCGCTTCACCCCGCCGATGGTCCTCGCCCTCGGCTTCATCTGGATGTTCATGTGCGGCGGCTTCTCCGGCGTCATGCACTCCTCGGCGCCCGCCGACTCCCAGCAGCAGGACAGCTACTTCGTCATCGCGCACTTCCACTACGTGCTCCTCGGCGGCGTGCTCCTCGGCCTGATGGCCGGCCTCTACTTCTGGTTCCCCAAGATCTTCGGCCGCATGCCCAACGCCCCGATCGCGTACGTCGCCTCCGGCATGGTCATCCTCGGCTTCAACCTCGCCTTCGGCCCGATGCACTACCTCGGCCTGGCCGGTCAGCCGCGCCGCACGCACACCTACCATGCCGGCAACGGCTGGGAGACCTGGAACTACGTCGCCACCATCGGCGCCTACATCCTGGGCCTCGGCGTGTTCCTCGCCTTCGTCAACCTGGTCTGGACCGCCTTCCGCGGCAAGAAGTGCTCCAATGACCCGTGGGATGGCCGCACCCTGGAGTGGTCGCTGCCTTCCCCGGTGCCGGAGTACAACTTCGCCCAGGCGCCGGTCGTGGCCACGCGCGACGCCTTCTTCGAGCACAAGCACGGCGCCAAGCGCATCGGCGCCGAGAACGACGGCGGCGACGCCGGCGTCCACATGCCGAGCCAGTCCTGGATGCCGCTCCTGGCTTCCGCCGGCTTCCTCTTCATCGGCTTCGGCATGCCGATGATGGCGATGCACGTCCCCCACGCCGGCTGGCTGGTCATCGGCGGCCTCGGCGTCCTCTTCGTCGGCATCTGGCTCTGGGCCCTCGAAGGTCCCGGCGGCTACATGCTCAAGACTCCCGCCGGCCAAGGTTCGCCCGCGCCCGCCGAAACCGCCGCCCGCTGAGCCGCCGCGCCTCCTCACTCTCAACGCCGACCTCCAATGTCTGACACCGCCGCCGCGCACGAAGCGCCCACGTCCACCGGGATCGACCACAAGAAGCTCATCATGTGGCTCTTCCTGGCCTCGGACTGCATGTTCTTCGGGACCCTGATCTCGACGCACCTGCTCTACCGCAAGCTCTTCCCCGCCGGCTTCACCGACGCCGAAGGCCACCAGCGCTTCATCCAGGAGCTGTTCTCCATCGAGCTGACGTCCTTCTCGACGTTCATCCTGCTGATGTCCTCGTTCCTGATGGCGCTCGCGGTCTCCGCGATGCACAAGGGCCAGCTGAAGTCCTTCCGCCGCAACGTCCTCGGCGTGATCTTCTTCGGCCTGATCTTCCTGGGCTGCCAGGTCTACGAGTTCACGCACTTCTACCACAAGGGCCTGACCATCCAGAACAGCGTGCTCGGCTCGACGTTCTACGTGCTCACCGGCACCCACGGCACCCACGTCGCCATCGGCGTGCTCTGGCTCATCCTGATGTACTTCTACAGCTTCACCGGCAAGCTGCGCGGCCACATGGGCGCCCTCGACGTCGAAGTCGCGGGCCTCTACTGGCACTTCGTCGACATCGTCTGGATCATCATCTTCACGGCGGTCTACCTCGTCGAGTACCTCGGGCCTTACGGCATCTGGGGTTCGGGCCTGCCCGCCGTCGCCAAATAACCGACCTCCCCGCCCATGTCCTCTTCCCACGAAGCCGCCCCCAGCCCGGAATTCCTCGCCGAGGAGGTCCGCCGCTACCACCACTTCATCGTG
This sequence comes from uncultured Klebsiella sp., assembly GCA_964643215.1. Taxonomy (GTDB): domain Bacteria; phylum Verrucomicrobiota; class Verrucomicrobiia; order Opitutales; family UBA953; genus UBA953. The sequence continues at coordinate 6,756 of CAZXSI010000029.1, forward strand.
CTGGCCCTCTGGCTGGCCGTCGTCACCGGCGCCGAGATCGTCCTGATCTACCTGCCGATCCCGACCGCCGCGATCCTCACGGTCCTGACGCTGATGTCCGCCGGCAAGTTCTTCGCGGTCATCCTGTGGTTCATGCACCTGATCTACGACAAGCGCCTGCTCTTCTGGTGCTTCTTCGCCGGCCTCGCGCTCGCGTTCGCGACCTATGCCGCGATGATCGCGCTGTTCGCCGTCGAGCGCATCGACACCCGCTGGTTCAGCTGACGTCGCCCCGCCCGCCGGACGAAGGCCTCCGCCCCGGCGGGGGCCTTTTTCGTGCCCACGCTTGCGGGCGGAGCGGCGGCGGCTTCATATGACCCTGATGACGATCCCCCTCCACTGGCATACGGAGCCGCTGCTGCTGCTCCTGGTCGTGGGCGCGTCCTGGGCCCACGCGCTGATGTGCGGGCCGTACCGCGCGCGCTTCCTGCCGGGCCGCGCGGAGTACCCCGTCTGGTACGCCGTCCGGTTCCACCTGGGCGTGCTCGTCGCCTACGTCGCCGTGGGCTCGCCCCTGGACCAGATGGGCGAGGCCTTCCTGTTCTGGGCGCACATGCTGCAGCACATGCTGCTCATCTACGTCGCCGCGCCGCTGATCGTCACCGGCCTGCCGCCGGAATTCCTCGACGGCTGGCTGTTGGCCGGCCGGCCGCGCCTGACGCGCGTCCTCCGCGTGCTCACCCATCCGCTCACCGGCGGGCTGGTCTTCACGCTCTGCTTCTCGATGTGGCACTTCCCGGAGCTCTACGAGGCCGCGCTCCGCAGCCGCCCGCTCCACGTGCTCGAACATTGGTCGATGTTCCTGCCCGCCATCCTGATGGTCTGGCCGCTGTTCTCGATGTCGGCCGCGCTGCCGCGGATCGGGTACGGCATGGCGATGTTCTACTGCTTCGGGCTGATGATCGCCGACCTGCCGATCTGGGCGGTGCTGATCTTCGGGGACCACCCGATCTACGAGACCTATCGCCTGGCCCCGCGGGTCAGCTTCCTCTTCGAGGCCACCAACGCCTCGGCCGACATGATCATGGGCGCGGTGGTGATGAAGGGCTTCAACGAGGCCTTCGCCCTCGGCTGCATGGCCTACGCCTTCTTCGCCTGGTATCAGCGCGAGAAGTGAGCCGGCTCAGTGCCGCGAGGCGCGGCGCAGGAGCCACCAGGCCAGGCCGAGGACGACGAGGTTCGGCAGCCAGATGAGGAGGTCCGGCCGGAAGCCGGGGTCCTTCACGTACGCGGCCATCGAGGTCAGCAGGTAATAGGAAAGCGCGACGGCCAGGGCGACGGCGGCGTTCACGAACGTCTCGGACCGGCCGACGCGGACGGCGAGCGGCACCGCGAGGAAGGCGAGGGAGAAGACGGAGAAGGCGCCGGCGAGGTGCGACATCAGCTGCGTCATCGCGACCATCTGGCCGCGCTCCTTCTCCTGCCGGCCGGCGCCCGGCGCGACCTGCCAGCCCTGCTCGATGGCGTCGAGCAGCTCGGCGGTGGTGAGCCAGCGCAGCTTGCGTTGGAAATTGTCGCCGTCCTTGAAGATCCCGGACGCCGGGAACTCGAGGAACGTCGTCCCGGCCTGGATGAACGAGGAGGGGCTGGCGAAGGTCTCGTCGCCGGGCTGGCGCTTCTCCAGCCGCGCGTCCGTGAGGGTCACGCGGAGGACGCCCTCGCCCTTGGCGTCGGCGGCCCGCGCCAGGCGGGCCTCGCGGGCGTGCACGGTCTGCGTCAGGCGGCCGCGTTCGTCGACGCTCCAGAGCCAGAAGTCGCGCAGCACCTCGCCGTCGCGTTCGCCCGCGCGGATCACCATGCCGGCGAACTGCCGGTTGAGCTTGCCGGGGACGATCACCGACGCCGGGTTGTCCTTGGCGGAGCCCACCAGCAGGCGCCGGTACTCGGTGTTCGAATAAGGGGCGACCTCGAGGTTGAGCCAGGCCGACAGCAGCGCGAGGCCGCCGGCGAGGAGGAGCGCCGGCCGGGCGATCCGGCCGAGGCTGCGGCCGCTGGCCTTCATCGCGGTGAGCTCCTGCTGCGAGCTCATCCGGCCGAAGGCGATCAGCACGCCGGTCAGCAGGCCGAGCGGCAGCGCGTAAGGCAGCACGCCGGGGAAGAGCAGGGCGACGAGTTCCAGGCCTTCCCAGCCGCTGACCCGCCCGGAGGCGATCGCGCCGGAGACCTGGGTCAGGATGTTGCCCGCGACCATCACGAAGACGAACGCGCCCGTGGCGGCCCCGCCGGCGACGGCGGTTTCGGTCAGGACGTGGCGGTCGAGGATGCGCACGTCAGCATCCAAGCCGACCGCGCCCGCCTCTCCAAGGCGAAAGGCTCAGGGCGCCGCCTTCTGGTCCAGGTCGGCCGGCAGGCCGGTGCCGCGGACGGCCTCGATCTCGCCGGCGCGCAGCCAGCCCGTCTTCCCGTCGGCGGTGGTGACGCGCACGTGGCCGTTGAAAGGGCGGCCGGTCCGGACGACGTCGCCTTCGGCGACGCCGTTGAGGGGTTCGCCGAACTGGGTCGGCGTCAGCCGGAGGGAGAGCTCGGGTTTCCGCACGACCGCGCGGTCCGACAGCGTGCGGCTGCCCCAGAGGCCCGGCACGCAGAGCGCGAGCACGGTCAGCGCCACCAGCCGCGCCCGGTGGTTGGCCTCGCTCGCCGGGCGCCGCCGGAGGCGGGGCAGGACGACGCCGAGGAAGGCGACCCAGAAGGCGAGCGTCGCCAGGATGAGCCAGAGGTCGGCCGTCAGGAGCATCGCGTAGTTTTCCGACCAGGTCGGCGCCGGGCGCTCGGTGCCGCCGGCGTTGAGGGCGTGCCGGATGCCCGCCGCGGCGACGGGGTCGCGGGGATCGAGGAGCAGGGCGCGTTCCCAGCAGACCATCGCCCGGCCTTTGCGTCCGAGCCGCCATTCGGCGTTCCCGAGGGCCGAGAGCCGCGCGGCGGTGACGCCTTCGTCGCGGGCTTCCTGGGACCACTTCTCGACCGCCGTCGCGTAGTCGCCCTTGGCGTAGGCGGCCTCGGCGGCGGACGGCGCGGCCTCGGCGGCGCCGAGCGGCGCCAGCCAGCCGAGGAGCAGGACGGCGAGGAACCTCATAGCAGCGGAAGGAGGCGGCGGAGCAACGCGAGCGCGGCGGCGTCGTCGCCGGCGGCGGTCGCCGGGGAGCGCCCGGCGAAACGTTCGCCGGTGGCGCGGACGAAAAGGTCGTCGAGCAAGGCGCGCGACACGCCGGGCAGCGCGCGCTCGATGTCGCTCTGGGTCATCGCGTCCTCTTCGGCGCCGAGGAGGGCGGCGGCGCCGACCTGCAGGGCATGGACGACCGTCCGCGCGGACGCGTGCCGGTCGCCGCCGGTCGCCGTCGCCGAGGCGAGGGCGGCGCGGACGACGGCGCGGGCCCGCCGGCGGATGCGGATCTCCGGGTGCGCCGCGAGATAGGCGAGGTAGCCCGCGGCGAACGTCAGCGCGAGCAGGAGGCCGGCCAGGAGCCCGTTGCCGGACCAGAAGGCCGTCGAGGCGGCCAGCGGCGGCGCGGGTCGGCCGAGCCCGAACGCGGAAGTCCGGCCGGGCTCCGGCGCGGCGAGGCCGGTCACCGGCTTCGGTTTGCCGGCGGCGGCCGGCGCGGCGGGGTCGGCGGTGACGAGGTCGACCTTCGCCGGCGCGGTGCCGGTGACCGTCACCTCGATCGGCTTGAACTCGATGCGGCTGAACTGCTTCGTCAGCGGGTCGAACGTGGAGAAGCGGATCGGCGGGGTCAGCAGCTTGCCCGGCAGGCGCGGGACCAGCGTGTAGACGAAGAACCGCTGCTCCTCCGCGTGCCGGCGGCGTTCCACGGCCGGCAGGACGTCCCATTGCTCGCCCGAGGGCAGCTCCGGCGTGATCAGCCGGTCGAGGTTGCCGGAGCCGGTGAGGATCGCGCGCAGGCGGATGGGTTCGCCGACCTCCGGCTGGTCCTTGGAGACCTGCACGGCTTCCGCGACGAAGGTCCCGATGGCGCCGGACCAATCGGCGGGGCGGCCGCGCTCGGGCACGTGCTCGACGGTGAGCTTGCGTCGGAAGGCGAAGGGCCGGTCGCGGCCGCCGTTGCCGAACGCGTTGAGCGCGGGGCCCTGGATGAGCATCGTGCCGTTGAGCGCGAGCTCGCTGACGCCTTCGCGGATCGGGGTGAGCTCGAAGGTCGTCTGCATGCCTTGGCCGAGCTCGTCGGGCAGGGCCTGGCGGTCGCCCGTCACCGCGAACGTGAAGCCCTCGGCCAAGGATTCGAGGCCGAAGCTGGCCACGACGGCCTCTTCTTCGCCGCCGCGCAGGCGGATCGCCCCGCGGATCAGCTCGCCGACATAGAAGGTGCGGTCGGGGATGACGAGCTCGGCCCGCGCCTGCGCGTCCCGGCGGAAGGCGACGCTCTTGCTCACGATCAGCTTGATCGCCTCGACCGCGATGATCTTGCGGGCGAAGCGCAGGTTGAAGGGCGGGATGACGTATTCGCCCTCCTGGTCCGGGGCGACGCCGGAGTAGTTGATGGTGGCCTCGTTGGAATCCGAGCGGACGATCTGGCCGGAAAGGCGCAGCGCCATCCCGCGCGGCGGCTTGATCTCGCGGCCGGCCTGCTGCGCCCCGCCGAGGATGACGTCGGACTCGACGATGATCTGGAGGCGGAAGGGCTGGCCGGGGGCGGCGATGCGCGGCGTGATCTCCCAGCTGACGCGGTCCTCCGCCGCGGCGACGAGGCCGAGGAGGAGGGCGAAGCAGAGGAAGAAACGGCGGCGCATCTCAGTAGTCCTTGCCTTTCTTGTCGGACGGCTTGCCGCCGTTGCCGCCCTTGCCGTCTTTCCCGCCGGCGGGCATCTTGCGGCCGAACTCGTTCTTCAGGCCCTCGAGCGAGCCGCGGGCCTCCTGCTCGGTCATCTTCTGTTCCTCGCCTTCCTTGCCCTTCTTGGGGTCGCCTTTGCCGGCCTTCGGTTTCTGCCGCTCGGGGGGCAGGAAATTCTCGTCGTCCTCCTCCTCGCCTTCGGCGTTGGGCGGCAGCTTGTCGTCGGGGATGCGCTTCACGAGCTCCTGGATCACGGCGCGGAGCTCCTCGAGCTTCTTGCGCTGGGCCTCGATGGCCTCCTCGAGGGCGTTCGTCTCGCGGCGCAGCGCCCGGAGCAGCTCCTCGATCGCGTCGGCGTTCGCCTTGGCCTGCGCGTCGGCCGCGTCGAGCTCGTGGGCGCCGCGGAAATCGCCGACCGAGCGGGTCCAGGTCGCGATGACGTTGGCGCGCTTGGCGACCATGGCCTCCTCCTTGGGGATGAGCTTCTTGATCGTCCGGAAGGTGGTGATGCCGCCGCCGAGGGCCGCGGTGGCGGGGACGTAGTCGGGCTCGCGGCCTTCGGCCTTCGCCTTGTCGAGGAGCTCGATCTGGTCCTTCATGTCGGAGATGTCCGCGTCCGCCGCCTCGAGGTAGGAGCGGGCGATGGAGAGCTCGGTGACGTCGCCGGACGAGCGCCCGCCGAGGGCGGCCTTGCCCTTGCCGAAGCGCACGTGCCCGAGGTTATGGAGCGCGGGCGGCCGCAGGGGGTCGACGTCGCGGGCGAGCGAGGCGCGCAAGGCTTCCTCGGCGCCGGCGAGGTCGCCCTCGGCCAGGCGTTGCGTGCCCCGGTTGTGGAGTTCGCGCGCGTCGAGCTTGGCGAGTTCGTCGGCGGGGGCCTTCTCGGCCGCGAGGCCGGCCGAGAGGAGGCAGAGCAACGGGAGCAGGTTTCTCATGGCGTAAGGGTCTTGCGGCGGGTGGAGACGAGGGATTCGAGGACGAGCAGGAGGAGGGCGGCGCCGATGAGCCATTCCTCGCGCGGGATCCCGCGGCGGCCCCCGCCGCGTTCGTCGGTGCCGGCCTGGATGGCGAGGCGGAGGGCTTCCATCCCTTCGCCGGCCTGGCCGAGGCGGACGAAGCGGCCGCCGGCGGCCTCGGCGATCGCGCCGAGGGTCTTCTCGTCGAGGCGGCTGAGGATCTCCTCGCCGTCCTTGTCCTTCAGCGTCTCGAGGGCGCCGGTGGCGCCGATCGCCCGGATGGGCCCGCCGGAAGGCGTGCCGACGCCGACGGTGTGCACGACGAGCCCCTTGCGCTTGAGCTGCCGGGCCATCTCGACGCCGCCCGCCTCGAGGTCCTCGCCGTCGGTGAGGATGATGAGCAGCTTGCGGCTGCGGTTGGAGTAGAACGCGAGCTCGGCTTCCTCGATCGCGCGGCCGATGTCGGTGCCCGTCACCTGGATGCTGCCGGTGTCGGTCTCCTCCAGCGTGCGGAAGAACGCGTCGTAATCGCGGGTCAGGGGGCATTGCAGGAACGCCTGGCCCGCGAAGGCCACGAGCCCGACGTTGCCGGTGCCCTTGCGGCGGACGAAGTTGGCGACGGCGGCCTTGGCGCGCGCGAGCCGCGTCGGGCTCATGTCCGCGACGAGCATCGACTTCGAGACGTCGAGCGCGAAGACCACGTCCTCGGTGGCGCCTTTCTGCGCGGCGGCCTCGACGCCCCAGCGCGGGCCGGCGAAGCAGGCGACGAGCAGCGCGAAGCCGAGGGCGAGCGCGACGTCCTTGGTGCGCCGGCGCGCGGACGAATAGCCCGCGGTGAGCCGGTCGAGCAGGCGGGCGGCGGCGAAGCCGGCGAGGCCGCGCCGCCGGCGGCGTTCCGTCCAGCACAGCGCGAGGAAGAGCGCCACGCCCGCGAGCACGGCGACGGCCAGGAGGCGGGGTTCCTCGAAATGGAAGTCGGCGGTGTCCATGGCTCAGGGCGAGCGGGGGCGGAGGAGCCCGCGGCCGAGTTCGAGGAGGAGGACCAGGCCCGCGAGGGCGGCCCAGACCAGGCGGTAGTTCTCGTACACGACCGTCTCGCGGATGCGGACCTCGGTGCGTTCGAGGCGGTCGATCTCCTCGTAGACGCGGCCGAGCTGGTTCTGGTCGAGCGCGCGGTAGAAGCGGCCGTTGGCGAGCTTGGCCATCTTGCCGAGCATCTCGTAGTTGGCCGGGTTGATCGTCTGCATCGGGATCGTCTTGCCGAGCACGTCGCGGTAGAGGCGGCCGGTGCGGGTGTCGAAGCGCGGCAGCACCGTCGGCTCGTCCTTGCCGAGGCCGATGCAGTAGAGGCGGATGCCGAGGGCCGCGGCGAGCTCGGCGGCGGGCACGGGCAGGATGGCCTTGCTCATGTTGTCGTCGCCGTCGGTGAGCAGGATGATGACCTTCGAGCCCTTGCCCTTCTGGTTCTTCATGCGGTCGACGGCCATGGCCAAGGCTTCGCCGATGGCGGTGCCGGTCTCCTGGATGATGCCGATGTGCATGCGGTCGACGCCTTTCTCGACCCAGGACTTGTTGATCGTCAGCGGGCTGAGCAGGTAGGGCTTGCCGGAGAAGACCACCGCGCCGATCCGGTCGTCCGGCCGTTTCGACAGGAAGTCGTAGATGACGTTCTGGCTGGCCTGCCAGCGCGTCACCTCCGCGCGCGGCGTGCTCATGTCCAGCGCCATCATCGACCACGAGAGGTCGATGACCATCATGATGTCGACGCCTTCGGTCTCCCGTTCGGTCTCCTTGTTCGCCGTGCGCGGGCCGGCGAGGGCGATGATGAGCAGCGCGGCGGTGAGCAGCCGGAGGAACAGGCGGAGGCGGCCGCTGCGCTCGCGGACCGGGCGGCCGATGCCGTCGAGCAGCGAGGTGTCCGGGTAGGTCAGCGCCGCGGCCCGGCCCACGCGGCCGCGCAGCCACGAATACAGCGGCAGCAACGCGAGCAGGAGCAGCGCCCAAGGATACTGGAATTCGAAGCCGAGGTCCATCAGGCGGGATCCTTTCGGGGCAGGGGCGGCGGGGTCGTCGGGCCCGCCGCGGCGGGCCGGGCCCGCGGCGCGACGAGCGGCGTGACGGCGGGCCGGGCGAAGGTGCGGCGCGCGTCCTCGACGCGCTTCGCGGCCTCGCGGATGCCGGCGATGAGTAGGGGCGCCTCGAGCGACGCGCCCGCGAACTTCACGGCGTCGGCGCCGCGGAGCGCGGCGAGCAGCGGCTGGCGGGCGGGCAGGAACACCGGCAGGCCCGAGAGCAGCGCGACGAGTTCCTCGGTCGAGAGCGAAGGCGCGGCGCGCGGCTCGACCGCGGCGAGGTAGGCGCGCAGCGCGCGCGTCGCCAGGCCGACGGCCTCGGCCGACGGCCGGCCTTCGGCGAGCCGCAGGTCGCGGTCGAGCTGGGCGAGCGGCGCGAGCGGCTTGGGCGTCGCGCGCCGGAAGCGGCGCACGGCGAAGACCGCGAGGGCGACGAGCGCGAGCGCCACCACGGCCAGCAGCCCGGCCGTCTCCCAGGCGGGCGGCGCGACCGGCGGGCGGGGCCCTTGCAGGACGAACGGGGCTTCTTCGGCGGCGAGGAACATCAGCGTCGGCGCCGGCGGCGTTCGAAGAAGCGGGCGAGCGTGGGCGCCACGGCGGCGTCGGCGTCGAGCCGGGCGACGTCCATGCCGGCGCGCGCGAGGCCGGCGGCGGTGGCGGCGAGGCGGGCCTCGGCGTTCGCCGCGAAGGCCCGGCGGACGCGTTCCGAGCCCGTGTCGACCTCGCGGATCTCGCCGGTCTCGGCGTCCTGCAGGGCGACCACGCCGACATCGGGCAGCTCGCGTTCGCGGGCGTCGACGAGCTGCACGCACGCGGTGTCATGGCGGGCGTTGAGTTCGCCGAGGGCGGCGGCCATGGCGTCGGCGCCGTCGGGGCCGGCGAGGAAGTCGGAGACCACGAAGACCATCGCGCGGCGCCGGAGCGCGCGGCCCAGGCGGCGCATCGGCTGGGCGAAGGCGGTGCGCCGCGAGGCGGGGCGGAACTCGAGCACGTCGCGGATGAGGCGCAGCACGTGGCGGCGGCCCTTCTTCGGGCTGACCCACAGCTCCTCGCGGTCGGTGAAGAGCAGCAGGCCGACCTTGTCGCCGGCCTTGAGCGCGGAGACCGCGAGGCAGGCGGCCACGTCGGCCGCGCGTTCGCGGATCGTCGCCTCGCCGGAACCGAAGTCGGCCGAGCCGGAGACGTCGACCGCGAGGACCATCGTGAGCTCGCGCTCCTCGCGGTGGAGGCGGACGAACGGCTTGCCGGTGCGGGCGGTGACGTTCCAGTCCATCGTGCGCACGTCGTCGCCCGGGACGTATTCGCGCAGCTCCTCGAAATCGGTGCCGCGGCCCTTGAACCGCGAGAGGTAGGCGCCGACCATCGCGTCGTTGACCGCGCGCGCGGCGACGATCTCGACGCGCTGGGCGCGGCGGAGGGTCTCCTGCGGGTTGGTCGGGACGGGCGGGGCCACGGTCGCCGGGGTCGCTTAGGGGACGCTGACGGCGTCGAGCACGCGGCGCACGATGGCGTCGGCGTCGACCCCTTCGGCGTCGGCTTCGTAGGTGAGGATGAGGCGGTGGCGGAGGACGTCGGGCGCGATGTCCTTCACGTCCTGCGGGGTCACGTGGTCGCGGCCCTGGAGGAAGGCCCAGGCCTTGGCGGCGAGGGTGAGGTTGATGGTCGCGCGCGGCGAGGCGCCGAACTGGAGGAACTTGGCGAGGTCGGGGCCGCCGGGGTGCTGGCCGCGGGTGGCGAGCACGAGCGAGACGACGTAGTCGCGGATCGGGTCGGCGACATGGATGGCGTCGACGGCCTTGCGCGCCTCGAGGATCTCCTGCTGCGTGATGACCGCCTCGACGTCGAGCTTCGGCGAGGTCGTGGCCATCGCGTCGAGGATCTTCCGTTCCTCCTCGCGCGTCGGGTAGCCGATGTTGAGCTTCAGCATGAAGCGGTCGACCTGGGCCTCGGGCAGCGGGTAGGTGCCCTCCTGGTCGATCGGGTTCTGCGTCGCCAGGACGAGGAACGGCGCGGGGAGCTTGTGCGTCTCGCCGCCGAGCGTGACCTGGCGTTCCTGCATCGCCTCGAGGAGCGCGGACTGCACCTTGGCGGGCGCGCGGTTGATCTCGTCGGCGAGGACGAAGTTGGCGAAGATCGGGCCGCGCTTGGCGTTGTAGGCGCCGGTCTTGGGGTCGTAGATCAGCGTGCCGACGATGTCGGCCGGCAGCAGGTCGGGCGTGAACTGGATGCGCGAGAAGTCGGCGTGGACGGTCTGCGCGAGCGTGCGCACCGAGAGCGTCTTCGCGAGGCCGGGGACCCCTTCGAGGAGGACGTGGCCGTTGGCGAGGAGGCCGATCAGCAGGCGGTCGACGAGGTACTGCTGGCCGACGACGACACGGGCGACCTGTTCGCGGAGACGCGGCACCCAGGTGCCGGCGGCGTTGATGGTGGTGGACATAGGGGTGGGGAAGGGGCGCGCAGCGTGGCGCGGTCGGCGGTTCTCCGCCCACTTGTCAGCGTCCGGCGGGGCCGGTTTCGTCTTGGATTTAGCAGGACAACCGGGACTTCTCAACCGCAGCCTTCACAAAAGCGGCGAAGAGGGGGTGGGCGCGGTCCGGCCGGGACTTGAATTCCGGGTGGTACTGGACCCCGACCATCCAGGGGTGGTCCTTGACCTCGACGATCTCGACCAGGCCGCTCTGGGGGTTGACGCCCCCGACCATCAGGCCGGCGGCCTCCAGGCGGGCGCGGTAGGCGTCGTTGTATTCGAAGCGGTGGCGGTGGCGTTCCTTGATGGCGTCCGTGCCGTAGGCGGCGCGGGAGCGGCTGCCCGGGGTGAGGGCGCAGTCGTAGGAACCGAGGCGCATCGTGCCGCCCTTGGTCACCACGCTCTTCTGGGATTCCATGAGGTGGATGACGGGGTTCCTGGTCTCCGGCGCGAACTCGGTCGAGTGGGCGTCCTTGAGTCCGAGGACGTGGCGCGCGTACTCGATCACGGTGATCTGCATGCCGAGGCAGAGGCCGTAGTAGGGCACCTTGCGTTCGCGGGCGAACTTCGCGGCGAGGATCTTGCCCTCGATGCCGCGGCTGCCGAAGCCGCCGGGGACGAGGATGCCGTCGAGGCCCTCGAGCGGCGCGACCCCCTTGGTCTCCAGGTCCTCCGCGTCGATGCGCACGACCTCGACGGCGGTCTCGTTGGCGATGCCGCCGTGCGTGATGGATTCGTAGACGG
>CAZXSI010000030.1:0-15584 GCA_964643215.1 uncultured Klebsiella sp.
GCAGATCGAACCCGTGCCGCCGACCCAGGCGCCGCAACGCAAGTACGGCCCGCGGGCCTGAGCCTCCAAGGCCGCGGCCGGGCCGAATCAGGACTTGTCCGGCATTCTTCCCGCCATAGGGTGAAGTCATGCCTGAGATGACCCATTCGTTTGGGACTTATGCTCCGAGCCTCGCCCAGCGGCTAGCCCTCACCCTCATCCGGATTCCCCCGCTTTACCGCGGTTCGCTCCGGCCTTTCTGGGTGAAAGTGCTGAACGGACTGCGTGGCGGCCCGGTGGACGTCCGTTCGGTCTTCGGCGAGTTTCGCGTCTACCCGACCACCAACCTGGTCGACAGCGCGATCCTGATCCACCCCTGCTATAACCGGGAAGAGATCGATTTCCTCAAGGCCGGCCTGCCGGCGGGCGGGACCTTCGTAGACATCGGCGCCAACGTCGGGCTTTACTCCGTCGCGCTGGGCAACCACCTGAAACCCGCGGGCAAGGTGGTCTCGGTCGAGCCCAACCCGGTCTGCGTCGGCCGCCTGCGCGCCAACCTCGCGTTCAACGACCTGCCGGCGAGCGGCGTCTTCCCAGTCGCCGCGGGCGACGAGCCGGGACGCGGCCACCTGATCGTGGACCGCGACGACCTGGCGATCGCCCGTACCGTCCGTGACGCCTCCGGCGGCGACTTCGAGATCCGGACCTTGGTCTCCATCCTGGACCAGGCCGGCGTGGCCAGGATCGACGCGCTCAAGATCGACGTGGAAGGCTTCGAGATGGCCGCCCTCGCTCCGTTCTTCCGCGACGCCCCGCGCTCACGCTGGCCGGGACGGATCTGCATCGAGCACCTCGGCGAAAAGACCGACGTGATGCGGATGCTGGCCGCCGCGGGCTACCGCACGGTCGGCAACACCCGCAACAACGCCTTGCTCGTGCTCGGGTAGGGCCCGCCTGCTTATCCGTTGACTCCGGCATGCGGCGGGGAAACCTCGGCGACAGGCATGGTCTCCATCTATATCCGGACCTACAAGCGCGACATCGCGTGGCTGGACTTCTGCCTGCAGTCGATCCATCGCAACCTCAAGGGCTGGGACGAGATCGTCGTCGGCGTGCCCGAGGGCCAGGAGGATCACCTCCGCTTCCTGGAATCGGAACGCAAGGTCTCCTGCCCGCGCTTCCGCGAAGACTACGTCGGGCAGCAGGTCGCCAAGCTGCAGGCCCATCGGCATGTCCGTGGCGACTACGTGCTCTTCGTCGACTCCGACGTCGTCTTCCTGCCGGGGGCCGACGTCCGCGATTTCCTCGAGGACGGCAAGCCGCTGATCGAGAAGGTGCGCTATACCACCCTGGCACGGCTCGGCGAAGCGGCGGTCAAATGGCAGGCCGCGGTCGAGAATCTCTTCGGCGAGCAGCCAGAGTGGGAATACATGCGCAGCCACGGCAGCCGTCTCTACCATACGGACACCTTGCGCGCCCTCGAAGCCCGGTTCCCCGACCTGGAGGCCTATGCTCGCGGCGTGCCGAAGCGGCTCTTCAGCGAATTCAACCTCCTCGGCTACTTCGCCGAGAAATACGAACCGGGCCGCTATCGCTTCGCGGACACCGACGTCACGCCGATGCGGGCGCCTTGCTCCCGCCAATTCTGGACCGTCGACGGGATCACCCCGGCCACGCTCGCCGAGCTCGCCGCCCTGGGCTTCCGGCCGCGCTGGCCCTCCACGCTGTCTCCGCTGGACCGCTTCAAGCGCTGGCTCTCGCAGACCACCCGCCACACGAAGCAGTGGCTGAAGTCGCGCGGCCGCACCCCTTCCTGACCATGCGCCCGCTCCGGATCGCCTTTAGCGACTTCATCTTCAGCCGCAACGACCGCGATCGGATGGCGTCCTTCGACCCCAAGGACAACGTCTTCACCCGCCTGCTCGCCCGGGAATACGACGTGCGCGTCGTGCCGCTGGCCGAGGCCGAGGTGCTCGTCTATTCCACCTTCGGCGAGGCCCACCGCGCCTTCCGCGGACGCAAGGTCTTCTACACGTCCGAGAACGTCCTGCCGGACTTCGATGCCTGCGACCACGCGATCACCTTCTGCCACCTGCCGGACGACCCGCGCCATTACCGCCTGCCGCAATACGTGTTCTACGTGGACGACGCCCGTCGCCTCGTGAAGGGCGCCGGCTTCGACGCCGCGACCGCGCTCCGCGCCCGGACGAAGTTCTGCAACTTCGTGGTCTCCAACCCGCGCTGCCCGCAGCGCAACCGCTTCTTCCGCCTGCTCAATCGCCGGAGGCGCGTCGACTCCGGCGGCCGCCACTTCAACAACCTGGGCAAGCCCATCGCCGACAAACTCGCCTTCGTCCGCGACTACAAGTTCACCTTGGCCTTCGAGAACTCGTCGTCGGACGGCTACACCACCGAGAAGCTCGTCGAGCCCATGCTCGCCGGCAGCCTCCCGATCTACTGGGGCAACCCCCAGGTCGCGCTCGACTTCAACCCGCGCAGCTTCATCGACGTCTCGGCCTTCCCGGACTTCGGCGCCGCCATCGACCATATCCTCAAGGTCGACGCCGACGACGAGCTGTACCTGTCGTATCTGCGCGAACCCTGGCTCAACGGCGACACGCCGCCGACCTGGTTCGACGAAGGCGAGCACCTCGCGGCCTGGCGTCGCTTCCTCGCGACCCCGTGGGTCGAGCGTCCGCGTGTCTACCGCGATCGCGGCCTGCGCGACCACGCGCTCGGAACCGGCCTCGGCCGACACCTCTCCAGCATCGGCACGAAGCTGGACGGACTGCTCTGGAAGGCCGGCTGGCGCTTCTGAGGGCTAGCAAGGCTGCGCCACCTCGCGGAAGTGCTTCGCCACGTAGGCGATGTCTTCCGGCGTGATGTTCGCGTGGTTCGGCAGGTAGAGGCCGTAGTCGTGCACCTTGTCGGCGACCGGCAGGTGCGTGACGCCGTGCTTCTTGATCCAGAACGGCTGGCGGCCCATCGAGCCGCAGACGAGCGGACGGCACTCGACGCCCTGGGCGAGGAGATGCTTCGAGACCTCGAGGCGGTTCTTGGCGTAGGTGCCGAAGGAGAAGCTCGAGACGAAGCCGCCTTCGCTGGACTGCGACCAGAATTCAGGGAGGGCCTGGCGGTAGAGCTCGAAATTGCGGGCGCGGATCTTGGCGATCTCCGGGAGGCGCTTCAGCTGCAGGCGGCCGAGGTAGGCGTTGAGGTCGGTCGAACGCAGGTTGTAGCCGGCGTAATAGAAGCTGTAGAACTCGCGGAAGTCATCGATCTGGAATTCCTTCTTCCAGGCCTGGCGGTCGGCCTCCGGCACGTCGCGCGACCAGCCGTGCGAGCGGATGGAGAGCATCACGCTGTAGAGCTTGTCGTCGCTGGTGGTGATGGCGCCGCCCTCGATGGTCGAGATATGGTGGCCGTAGTAGAAGGAGAAGGAGCCGGCGAGGGAGAGAGCGCCGGTCTTGATGCCCTTGTACTCGGAGCCGAGCGCCTCGCAGGCGTCCTCGATGACCAGGCAGCCGTGCTGGGCGCAGAGACGGCGGACGGCGTCCATCTGGTTCGGGTGGCCGAGGATGTGGACGAGGATGAGGAGCGCGGGCTGCTCCTTCTTCAGGAGCTGCTCGAGGTGGTTGAGGTCGACGCCGAGGTCCTTGGCGTCGGAGTCGCAGAGGAAGCACTCGAAGCCCATCTGCACGAACGGCGACAGCGTCGTGATCCACGAGACCGCCGGGACGATGACCTTCTTGTTCCGCAGGTAGCCGGCCTCGAGGAGGCTGTAGGCCATGAGCAGGTTCGCGGACGAACCGCTGTTCACCATGATGCTGTACTTCGTGCCGGTGTAGACGGCGAACTCCGCCTCGAACTGGCGGGTGAGCGGGCCCTTGGTGACCTGGTGGCCTTCCTTCAGCCAATCGGCGAGGGAGGCCATCTCCTCGGCGGAGATCGTGTTGTCGGCCAGCTTGACGGTGCGCTTAGTCATTCGATTTAAAGGTAGGCTTGGGGTAGAAGATCCGCCGCAGGCCGCCCAGGATACGGGCGCCCAGCTGGATGATCTTAAGGAAAACAAAGGCGAAAAGGTCGAGCCGAAGCGTCCTGACCAGCAGCGTCATCGCGTAATAGTTGCGGGATTGCTGGTAGGCCCTGCTGAGGGCCCTTTGGCGGACAGCGTCCTTCTGCGCGTCGATCGTGATAGACCCATCGTGAGATGAGAACACCACCAGCGGCTCGGCCACATAACCGTACTTAGGGTAACGCAGGGTGGCCATCGCGCTCATGAGCCAATCGGGTCCGACGCCTCGATATTCATGCCGGGCGAAAGGCACGCCGCCGACATAAAGCTGGTCCAGGATGTCCTTCTTGCGGATGATCAAGGCGCAAGGGGAAATCAGCCCGTTGATTTGGTGCCGCATGTATCCGCGGACCGAATGGACGCCAGTGGCTCCCAAGTTTGAAAATAGGTGGCTGAGCGTCCGGCCGGTCGCCTCGTCGCGGACCTCGGCGACCGACATCGTGAAGGCGACATCCGGCCCCATCAGGGCCATGCACTTCTCGATGAACTGCGGCCGCATGAAGTCATCGTCGAAATTCAGATGGATGAATTCGCTTTTCGCGGCAAGCACCCCATCCAGCCAGCAAAAATGGACGCCATGGTCGACGTCGCGTCGGACATAGCGGATGCGGTCCCCGAAGGAGGCGGCCACGGCCGGCGTGTCGTCGGAGCTGCCATGGTCGACGACGACGACCTCGCAGGGCTGGGTCTGGGCCAGGGCCGACTCGATGCAGCGACGCAGCATCGCCGACCGGTTGAAGGTCGGGATGACGATGGTGACAAGCGGGGCGGTCATCGGCCGAGAATCTGACGAAGTCTGGCGACATCCGCAACCAAGGAGGTCGGCGTGCCCGTCGAGGCCGGGACGATCCGCAGGGGCTGCGGCGCGTGCGCCTGGACGAAGTCGGCGATGCGGGTGCCGCGGCCGGAGCCGATGTTGACGATGCCCGCGGCCCGGCGTTCGGTCAGGTCGGCGATCGCGGCGACCAGGTCGTCGGCCAGGGACAGGTCGCGGACGTCGTCCACGCCGTGCAACGGGAAATCCTTGGCGAGGTCCTCCGTGGCGAAGCGGCGCTGCAACGTCGGGAACAGGAACGAGGCGGTCTGCTCGGGATGATAGAAGCTGAAGATGCGGCCCACGCACCATGGCAGGCCGGCGGGTCCGGCGGAGGTCTCGACGACCTGTTCGCCCATGCGCTTGGACAGGCCGTAAGGATTGATCGGGCTGACCGGCGCGTCTTCGCGCAGCGGCTCCGGCTGCGGGCGGTAGACATGGCTGCTGCTGGCGTAGAACAGCCAGGGCTTGCGCTCGCAGGCGGCCAGGGCCGAGACGAGGTTCGCCGTGCCGCCGACGTTGACGCGGAAAGCGCGGGCGGGATCGGCTTGGACGGTCTGGGTGGGCACCACCGCGGCGAAATGCAGGACCGCCTCGGCCCGGGCATCGGCGGCCCAGGCCTGCAGCGCCGGCAGGTCGCAGACATCGCCGGCGAAGGAGCTCACCTCATGCCCCCGCGCGAGCAGTTGCTTGATGGCAATCCGGCCCAAGATTCCCCTTCCTCCAGTGAGACCGATCCGCATGCGTCCAGCAGAGGCGCAGGCTGACATTCTTTCAATCAGAAAGCCTCTATTAATAAGGGGTTGCCTCCGTATCGACGACCGCAAGCAATGACGGCGCTCCCATGCCAGCGAAGTCGACACTCAGCGTTGTCCTCCCGACCTACAACTGCGCTCCGCTCATGGAGCGACATCTCGACGCCATGGCGACATGGTCCGACTTGGCCGAAGAAATCGTCGTCGTGGACAGCCGCTCGACGGATGGGACACTGGACCTCATCCGGTCCCGCCTGCGCCACCCGAACGTCCGCATCATCGAGCGCGACCGCGGCCTCTACGAATCCTGGAACGAAGGCATTGCCGCGACCACCAGCGACTGGGTCTACATCAGCACCGCCGGGGACACCATCGAACGCGCGCACCTGCTTCACCTCCTTGAGCTCGGCGAGCGTGCGACCGCCGACGTCGTCATCAGCGCTCCGCGCTTCGTCGACGAGGGCGGCGGCCCCGGCGATGACCTTCGCTGGCCTCCGTCGCAGGTCATCGCCGGCCGACGGGAGCCGTTCGTGCTCACCGCCGAAGCCGCCTTCGTGCTGACCTTCATCCATTGTCCCAGCGCCCTCCTCGGCAGCTCCGCCTCGAATCTTTATCGCGGCAAGCATCTCCGGGCTCGGCCCTTTCCGGTCGAATTCAAAGGCGCCGGAGATTCCGTCTGGATCCTCCGGCACGCGGCGCAAAGCCGCCTATGCTTCACGCCGCAGATCGGCTCGACGTTCTGTGTCCACCCCAAGGAAGAAGAGCTGCGCGGCGAACGGCTGGCGGCGCTTGTTTCGCAAATTCTGGCCGAGAAGCAGGCCGTGCTCGCGCGGCCCGCGGTCGATGGCGATCTCGTCCGTATCCTTACGGACGAAAACCGTCTCTTGGGCGAAGTGCAGGCGCTCCATCGCGAGCGGCGGCGCCTCTGGCACAGTCGACCGCGGACATCTGCGAACCTGTGCGCCTGGGTCAGCCTGACGCTGTCCTATTTCCGGCAACGGTCCAAGCTCAACGGGCTACGTCGACGTATCCGTGGGAAATTTCTCCCCGACTCCTGCTACCAAGCCCTGGCAGCAGATGCCCGCTGACAGATGATCCCACCGTCGGATAATCCTGATCTTCATGAAAAATAAGCGTTTTCACGGCCAATTCGACCCGCCCGTCGACCAATACCTTTTCGAGCGCTTCTTCCCCACGCTCCGTGGCGGCGTCTTCCTGGAATGCGGCGCCCAAGACGGCCTAGCCGACAGCAGCTGCCTGTTCTTCGAAGAAAGTCGCGGGTGGAAAGGCGTCAATGTCGAGGCTTCGCCACCCATCTTCGAGCGCCTCCGGCAAAACCGCCCTCGCTCGACCAATCTGCATGTCGCGCTATCCAATAAGTCCGGGATGGCACGCTTCACCCATGTGAACTCGCCCCATTACGGAGATAATTTTGGCAACGGGAGCCTCACCCACCTTCCGGCGCATCGTGAAGCCCTTTCGCAGGAAGGCTGCCGGTTTGTCGAACACGAGGTTCGCGCCGTCACGTATCCCGAGCTGATCGCCGAGGCAGGCATCTCCCGCCTCGACCTCTTCGTCCTCGATGTAGAAGGACATGAGAGACAGGTCTTCGAAGGCATGCGTCAAGGCGCGCTGCTGCCGAGCGTGCTCTGCGTCGAACACGGACACTTCGGCGTCGAGAAAATGCAGGAGATGCTCGCCGGCCTACCCTTCCGCTTCGACTCGGCGCTGCACGTGAACAGCTTCTACGTCAACGAACTCAACCCGCCGGCCAGGCCTGGCGCGCTCGCCAGGCTCTGGGACAAGGTGAGGGGCGATTGACTCCGACCCGCCACCGGACACTATCGGCCAGTCGATGACCAAGGCCCTCCCTGCCATCCGGATTCCCGTCTACCGACCTGAGCTCGGCGGCAACGAGATGGCCTATGTCCAACAATGCCTCGAGAGCACCTGGATCTCCTCGAAGGGGGAGTTCATCGACCGCTTTCAGGGCGACTTCGCTCGCTTCATCGGTGCGCAGCATGTGGTGGCGGTGACCAATGGCACGGTCGCGTTGCATCTGGCCCTGCTCGGCGTGGGCATCGGGCCCGGCGACGAAGTCATCGTCCCCACCCTCACCTATGTCGCTCCCGTCAACGCGATCCGCTACGCAGGGGCGACCCCCGTTTTCGCTGATGCCGACGCGCAGACTTGGCAGATCGATCCTTCGCACGTCGCCCGCCTGATCACGCCGCGCACCCGCGCGGTCCTCGCCGTGCACACCTACGGCCAGGCCTGCGATCTCGCGGCGCTTGGCGCCCTATGCCGGAAGCACGGCCTTCGTCTGATCGAGGATTGCGCCGAAGCCTTCGGCACGCGCGTCGGCACCCGGCATGTGGGAACTTTCGGCGACGTCGCCACGTTCAGCTTCTTCGGCAACAAGACGGTGACCACCGGCGAAGGCGGCATGGTCGTCTCCCGTGACGCCAAGGTCCACGCCCTCATCTGCAAGCTCCGCGGCCAAGGGCTCGCCGGCGAAAAGGAATACTGGCACGACGTCGTCGGCTATAATTACCGCATCACCAATATCTGCGCCGCCATCGGCGTAGCCCAGATGGAGCGGGCCGACGAGCTCATCGCCCGCAAACGCAGCCTCGCGGAGAAGATGCGCGCCGCCATGGCCGACCTTCCGCTCACGTTCCACCTCGAACAACCCGGCACGACCCACTCCTTCTGGATGATCTCCGCGCTGGCACGGGACGAGGCCGAGCGCGACAGTCTTCGCAAATCACTCCGCCTCGAAGGCGTCGAAACCCGGCCGGTCTTCCATCCGGCCCATACCTTGCCGATGTATGCCGCCAACCAGACGGGGCTCGACGTTTCGGTCGATCTCGCCGCCCGCGGCCTGAATCTGCCCAGTTGGCCGGGCTTGACCGACGCGCAGGTGGAGGAGATCGCCGCCATTTCCAGGCGCTTCTTCGGGGCCTGATGCGACGATTCCCGCGGTCACGCTTGATCTACTCGACGAGAAGATGCGGGAGATGCTCGCCGGCCTGTCTTACCGCTTGCCTGACGAGGGCCCATCTCCGCGGGGGTTGACGGACACCGACTCGCCCGCAATCTCGCGGACGAGTCGCCCATCGGCGCCTGCCTCCCCTTGGCCACCTTCCCGACAGCGCACCCGTCACCTCCTGGCGGCGCAATTCCGCTCAGGCTGGGGATCTGCGCCGATGTGCTGCTAGGCTGGGCAGGGGGGCGTGATCTCGTCGTGATGACCGCGCGAGCCTTGCGCGCCGCGGATTCTTCCAGCCGACTCTGTCTTCTCGTCCCGGGCCTCCCGCGCAAGAGGTCGGAACTTACCTGGAAAAGCTTCCGTTATGCGATCAAGGATGCCGTGAAGGCCTTGATCGGACGACCTCGGCTCAAGCAAAGTCCCGAAGCCTCTCCGGCCGATGCGGTGGAGGAGCTCGTTAGGCGAATTCGCAAGTTCTCCCCCGACCTGGAGGTCCGCTACTCGGCCGGTCTGGACAACGGACTGGCGCAGGCGGCGGCCGACCTGCGCCTCGATGCCGTCTATCTGGCGATGCGGCTGCCCAAACCCCGGCCAGACTGCGCCCTCGTCGGCTACGTGCCTGACTACCAGCATCGACACCTGCCGCATCTTTTTTCGGCGGAGGAACTCGCCGAGCGCGACGAGATTTTCGGCAGGCTCGTCGCCGGCAGCGACGCCATGGTCATGAACGCGCGAGCGGTCGCCGATGACATGCGACGCTTCTCGGAAGCGCCCTTGCCCGGGCTGCACGTGCTGCCGTTTTCGCCCAATCTCAGCCCCGAGTGGCTGGAAGACCGCCGCGACCTGCTCGCGAAGCACGGCGTCGCCGGGCGCTACTTCATCATCTGCAACCAGTTCTGGATGCACAAGGATCACCTGACGGCTTTCCGCGCGATGGCGGCGATCGCCGGGCGCCATCCCGACGTGGCGTTGATCTGCACAGGCGGGACCAGCGACTATCGGGACCCCGGTTATTTCGGGAAGCTGGAGGCGGAGGCGGCGAGGCTTGGCCTCGGTGCTCGCCTGCGTTTTCTCGGCCACATACCCAAACGTGACCAGATCGAACTGCTCAAACATGCGGCGGCCTTGGTCCAGCCCACCCTCTTCGAAGGAGGCCCGGGGGGCGGTTCGACCTATGAGGCCGTTGCGCTGGGTCAGCGCGTGCTCCTATCCGATCTTCCGGTAAACCGAGAGATCGACGGCGGCGACGTCCGCTTCTTCCCCGCGGGCGATCACCGCGCCCTCGGGGAACTGATGGCGGCGATCCTTGACGAAACACCCCCGCCGCGAAAATCGGCGGCCTTGATCGCCAAGAGCGAGGCCAGGTTGAAACGCAACGGCGAGGCAGTCTGGGCCGCTATACGCGCCGCCATCGAAGCCCGCCAGTCGCGTCAAGGAGCCTGACGCTCCTCGGCCAGCAAGGCGGCTTCCAGCGCCAGCAAGGCCTTCGACCGATCCGCGACCTTACGGGCCGGTGCGCCGAAGTAGACAGCCCAATCGTCCGTCTTAAAACCGCGTTTGATCAAAGTCATCGCGCCGACCGCCGTGCCTTCGCTCAAGATGACGCCCGGGAGCACGATGCTCCCGGCGCCGACGATGGCATGCCGACCGAGAGCGACCGGCGCGACGTCGACATTGAGGTATTTCTTCGGGACGGTCGGGTTCGTCAGGGCGGAGCCGCTGTAGTCATCGGAAGCCGAATAGAGCTTGGCCCCATGGGAAATGCCGGAGAAATCAGCCAGGGTGATACCGCCGGCGCATCCGAGGTAAGCCCCTGCGGCGATATGGACATGATTGCCCACCAGGAGGCTGCCTGAGCCGGCGGAGATTACCACGTAGTCATCGATACGGACATGGCTTCCGATGCGCACGTTCTGCGCCCCGATGATCGCGCAGTTGCGGGAGATTCTCACATCGGCTCCGTAAGCCGCGAAGCCTAGCTGGGCTAGTTCCAACTCCGTATAGTATCCTTTGTCGAGCGAGCTCATGCTGAGGCATCCAACCTAAGGGAGGCAGGGGGCGGAGCAACCCCAACCTCCGGCGCTCAAGTCTCTTCTGCCTTCCCCTTACCTCCGTAAGTCGGCTATGGTGCGGGCATGTCCCAACGGCCCCTTGGTTTCGGCATCTGGGGAACCGGCATGATTGCCGAGTTCCACGCTAAGGCGCTCGCCGAGATCGCCGGCGCGAAGCTCGTCGCCGCTTACAACCGCTCGCCCGCCAAGGGCCGCGACTTCGCGACCAAGCACGGCATCGCCTTCGCCGACACGCCCGAGGCGCTCCTCGCGAACCCCGACGTGGACATCGTCTGCCTCTGCACGCCCAGCGGCGACCACCTCGCCCCGGCCCTCGCCTGCGCCCAGGCCGGCAAGCATGTGGTCGTCGAGAAGCCGCTCGAGGTCACCCTCGCCCGCTGCGATGAGCTCACCACGGCTTGCGCGAAGGCCGGCGTGACGGTCGCCGGCATCCTGCCTCGCCGCTTCGGTGCCGGCGCGGTCGCGCTCAAGGCCGCGCTCGCCGCGGGTCGCTTCGGCCGGCTCACGCTCGCCGGAGCGCTCATCCCCTGGTGGCGCACGCAGGCTTATTATGACTCCGCGGCCTGGCGCGGCACGTTCGCCCTCGACGGCGGCGGCGCCGTGATGAACCAAGGCATCCATACCGTCGACCTCCTCCTCTGGTTCCTCGGCGCGCCCAAGCGCGTCTCCGCCACCGCCGGCCTCGTCGCCCATGACGGCATCGAGGTCGAGGACATCGCCGCGGGCTGGATCGAATTCGCCAACGGCTGCCGCGCGACGCTCGCCAGCTCGACCGCCTGCTGGTCCGCCACGGGCTTCCCGGCGGAGATCCGGATCCACGGCACGACCGGCGCCGCCGTCCTCCGCGACGACAAGCTGACCGCGTTCGAATTCGAAAATGCCCTACCCTCCGACGCCGCGGTGCTCGCCCCGGCCACCGAAGGCGGTGGCGCGGGCGCCAACGACCCGAAGGCGATCGGCCACGCTTGGCATCGCTCCAACCTCGAGGAAGCCATCGCGGCCATCCGCGCCGGCAGACAGCCCGCGGTCAACGGCGCCGAAGGCCGCAAGGCCGTGGAACTGATCCTCGCCCTCTATCAGTCGGCGCAGAACGGCGGCAAACCGGTGGACCTTCCTCTCCAGCAAGACCCGACGCTAAGGAAGCTGGGGGCGAAGAAGGCCTGACCGAGCCATCGCATGTATCGCGAAATCCAGTTCAACAGCCTCTTGCAGGAAAGCCTCTCCATGGGCCGTTCCTCCGCGGCGGCCGTCGCCGCCCTGATGCGCCGCTTCCATCCGGTGCGGACCGAACACACGCTCATCCGCTGCGGCGGGAACGGGGACGGCGGCTACCTCGTGCCGGACGACCTGACGGGGCTGGCTGCGCTTTTCTCCCCCGGCGTCGGCGAAATCGCCGACTTCGAGGCCGCCTTCGCCGCACGCGGGATCCCCTGCTTCCTGGCCGATCATTCGGTCGAGGCGCCGCCGATCTCGTCGCCGCTTTTCCACTTCGAAAAGAAATACCTTGGGCCGAGGACGACGGCCACCGACCTGACGCTGGACGAATGGGTGGCGCGTTGCGCGCCCGCGGGCGACCTCGCGCTGCAGATGGACATCGAAGGAGCCGAGTTCGCCGTGCTGCTCGCCGCCTCGGCGGAGACACTGCGTCGCTTCCGGCTCATCGTCGTGGAGCTGCACGGCCTGCATGACCTGTGGCGGCCCGGCGGCCTGGCCATCGTCAACCGGCTGGCGGACCAGCTGCTGGCCGATTTCGACGTCGTCCACCTGCATCCGAACAACTGCCTGCCGATGCAGGGGCAGGGCGAGATTCTCGTGCCGCCGGTCCTGGAGGTCACGTTGCTGCGCAAGGATCGCATCCGGCAGCGCTCGCCGGTCGACAGCCTGCCCCACCCTCTGGACCGCACCGTCGTACCCGGCCTGCCCGACTACCCCTTGCCCGCGTGCTGGTATCGGTGACGGGTCGCCGACCTCAGCCGAACATCCTGCGAATCCGCATTGACCGAACTTCCGCTCATGGGACACGCTTAGGTATGGCCACCAGAAAGGACCCCGCGTGAACCATGTCATCGTGGCCTTGGAGGGCGGCCTTGGGAACCAGATGTTCCAATACGCCGCTGGCCGTTCGGCGTCGATCCGCGCCGGACTGCCTCTCGCTTTGGACCTACGACCGCTTCTCGCCCGTGGACAACGCAACTACGCCCTGGGCGACTTCCTGCTCGGGAAGAACGTGGAGCTGATCGCCGAAGGCGTGCCGCCGGGTTCCGGCCGGCTTAGCCGCCTGCTTCGCCTGATAACCGGAGGCGGCCGGACGTTTCGCGAAGCCGGCTTCCCCTACGACGCTCGAATCCGTTCCATCGCGACCCCCGTCCGGCTCGAAGGATATTTCCAAAGCGAACGCTATTTCTCCGATATCGCCGACACCCTCCGCGCGGACTTCGCTCCCGGCAAGGAGGCGATGGACGAAATCGGGCGCCTGGCAAACCGGCTGCTGCCAGCCGGCCCTTGCGTCTCCTTGCATGTGCGACGCGGCGACTACGCCAATCCGGAGACCTCGGCCGTCCATGGATTGCTTGGCGCCGACTATTACGCGCGCGCGCTCCAGATCTTGGCCGAACGGACTGGACGGAGGCTGCCGGTCTGCGTCTTCACCGACGACCCCGCTTGGGCGCGCGCCCATCTCCCGCTTCCGGAGGAAGCGCGGTTCGTCTCGGAGCACACCCGTGCGCCCCTGCAGGACCTTATCCTGATGTCCCGGTGCTCGCATCATATCACCGCGAACAGCAGCTTCTCATGGTGGGGAGCCTGGCTGAATCCTCATCCGGAGAAGGTGGTCGTGACGCCTGAACGCTGGTTCCAGCCGGCCGCCGGCCTGGACACCCGCGATCTGCGCCCGGCGGGCTGGCTACAGACCTGAGCCGACTTAGGGATGGACGGCTCCTTGCCGCGGAGTTCCCTATTCCCATGGGCCCACCTCAGGTTTCCGTCGTCATTCCGGTGTGGAACGGCGAACGCTATCTGCAGCAGGCGATCGATAGCGTCCTCGCCCAGGATTTCACCGATTTCGAACTCATCATCGTCGACGATGGTTCGACGGATGGTTCGGGGCGAATCGCGCAAGGATTCGTCGGTGATGGGCGGGTGAAAGTCCTGAAGCAGACGAACGCCGGCGTGGTCGCGGCCCGCAACCTCGGCCTGAACGCGGCCCGCGCAGAGTGCGTCGCTTTCCTGGATGCGGATGACGTCGCTGAGCCAGCTCGCCTCTCCCGGCAGCTTGCCTTCCTGCGCGACCACCCGGAAGTAGCCGTCGTCGGCAGCCACATTGCGCATTTCAGCGATGGCCAAGGCCGGCTCCGCACGCAGGCGTTTCCCTCCGGACCGGCGAATGTCGCCCGGGCCCTCGAGGAGGGCAACCCGCTCGCCCAGCCCGCCGTCATGCTTCGGAAGTCCGCGGCTCTCGCGGTCGGCGGCTATCGCGAAGCGTTCAGGCTAGGCGCCGAAGATTACGACCTCTGGCTGCGCCTCGTCGAAAAGCACCCGCTGGATAACCTACCCGAGGTCCTTACGCTCTACCGGATTCACCCCGATAGCCTGACCCACCGTCACCGGCACGAACAAACCTTTGCGGCCCTGGCCGCGGCCTGCGCCCATCGTCGCAGGGTGGCTGGCCGACCCGACCCGCTGGAAGGACTGCTTGGCCCGCTCTCGCCAGCTGACCTTGAGCGCTTCGGCCTTACGGAAGCCGAGGAAGCCGAGTTCATGCCTTCGCTCATCGGGCTGCTACCTAGGCAAAACGCCGTCCCGGATGATTACGCGGCCTTGGCGCGACGCTCTTGGAGGCTGCGACGACACATCCCGCGCGGCCGGCTGGTGCGGCACTGCCTGGCGCCCGCGATCTCCGCGCTTCGCAAGTCCGGTCGGATCGGCGAAGCCTTTGGCTGGTTCGCCCGGGCCTTCATGACGGAACCGCTGAGCGCCTGCTGGATGCTACTGCGCTGACATGCGGCGACGTCAGCAACGGACATACCAATCGTCGAAAGCCGATATTTTCTCGTGCTTCCGCACGTAACCCGCTGCCGTCAGGAGGGCGTGAATCTTCTCGCGGGCCGGCGTGAAGTTGTGTTCGCACGTGATCACCTTGAAAGGGTAACGCTTGAAGTCGAAAGCCTGCAGAATCTCGAATTCGCTGCCTTCGGTATCGAGGGAGAGGTAATCGGGCGCAGCGGGACTGGCATGGGCAGTGAGTAGGTCGGCCAGCGAAATCGTCGCCACCTGATAACGTCGCGCTGAACGCCGGGAAGCCGCGTGCAGATCACCTTCCTGAAATGAAGTCAGCGTGGAGATCTCGGCTTGGGCCGTTTCAGAAAAATCCAGCCTTTGCCCCGAGGCTTTCCAGACGCAACGATGGTCGATGGCGCAGCTGCGATTCAAGGCGAGCTGCGCATGCCAGCACATTGCAGGCTCAGCGAGGATGCCGTTCCAGCCGAACTTCTTCTCGAGCAACCAGGTGTTGCTGAGCTCCTTTCCGCTCGCAGCGCCGAACTCAACGAAGTATCCGCCCCGCTTGAATCCGAGTTCCGAAAGCACGAAAAGGTCCTGTCGAAGTTGGGATTGGGAATCGGGAAGCGCCTTGAGCAGCTCGGCGACGGTAGCGGCGGGCATGGCCGCGAGGAAATCCAGGTCGCGCCCCCGGGAGGCGGCCGTATTGAGCGCCTTCAATGATTGGTTTCTCACCAGGGAATAGCCTAGGCGGCCGAGAATACGCGCAATTAAAGCTTTCATTAAAGTACGAGGACTCAGCCGCGGAACTCCTCCAGCGGCGGCGCATCTTCGGCTCGTTCCGCCCCGGAGCGGGCCAGGACCTTGAAGAAGGTCAGGAAGACGATCTTCATATCCAGCC
>CAZXSI010000031.1:0-15316 GCA_964643215.1 uncultured Klebsiella sp.
GCGGCCAGATGCACGAAGGCGCCTGGTCCCTCCGCCTCGGCCTCCGCGGCCTGCCGCGCGCCGCCGAGGAGATCGTGGCCTCGAGCGACTGCCTGCTCGCCGAACTCACCAAGGCCCGCATCCACCTGCAGCACCTTTCCTCCGGCGGTTCCGCCGAGATCGTCCGCCGCGCCAAGGCCAAGCAGCTCGCGGTCACGGCCGAGGTCTCCGCGCTCCACCTGCTCCTCACCGACGCCGCCCTCGCCCACTACGGCACGAGCCTGAAGACGAATCCGCCGCTCCGCGAGGACGCCGACCGCCTGGCGCTCATCGCCGCGCTCGTCGACGGCACGATCGACGCGATCTGCTCCGACCATTCGCCCTGCACGGCCACCGAGAAGGACTGCGAGTTCGACCTGGCCCCGTTCGGCGCCGCGACGTTCGAGACGGCCTTCGCGGCCGCGCACACGGCGCTCGTCGCCGGCGGCCACGCCGACCTCCCCCTGCTCGTCGCCCGCCTGACGCACGGACCGGCCAAGGCCCTCGGCCTGGCCGCCGGCACGCTCAAGGCCGGCGCGCTCGCCGACCTCGTCCTCCTCGACCCGCAGGCCGCCTGGACGCCTGCGAAGGCCGACCTCGTCTCGAAGTCCGGCAACAACCCGCTCATCGGCCACCCCCTCAAGGGTCGCGTCCGCGCGACCTTCGTCGGCGGCCGTCAGGTCTTCGGCGCCTAAGCCCGCATGGACGAACTCGCGCGTTCCCTCGAGGCCTTCGGGCCCTGGGATTGGGCGTGCGTGATCGCGAATCTCCTCGCCGCGTTCGTCGGCGTCCACGCCCTCAGATGCTGGCGAGGCCTGCCCGGCAAGGCCGCCGCCGCGCCGCTCACGATCGGCGACGCGATATTGGGCGCGGGCACCGGCCTGCTGGCCTTCGCCATCCTCTTCGGGGTGGTGACCCAGCTGGTCGCCCAAGCCTTCTCGACGCACTTCGGCATCTCGCAGGCGCATGTCTTCACGGCCGCGTTCTGCGGCCAGCTCGCCGCGGCCGCCACGATGCTCGGCATGGGCGCGGTCGCCCCGAAGACGCTCGACTGGGCGCCGTCCGTCGAGGGCGAAGACCCCGCGCCGACAGGCTCGCCCTTCCGCCAGGCGGTCCGCGCTTTCAGCTTCCCGCGCGTGCTGCTCGGACTGCTCGCGATCTTCGCGCTGGGCCTGGCAGCCACGCTCGTCTGGAAAGGGCTCCATGTCGCCTGGGAGCAGCTCTTCCTCCAAGGCTGGACCGGCCAGCCGCCCGCCGACGAACCCCAGGACATCGTCGACTCGGTGCTCAAGACCGACGTCGACACGTGGCGCTTCGGCACGATCGTCCTGGCCGTCACCGTCGGCGCCCCGATCATGGAGGAACTCGCCTTCCGCGGCATGGTCTACCCGGGATTGCGGCGCCTCGGCTCGGCCGCCACCCCGCTCCACGGTCGCTGGATCGCCGTGGCCATCACCGGCGCCCTCTTCAGCGCGGCCCACCTGAGCCCGTCGGCCGCCCTCCCCCTCTTCGCCTTCGGGGCCTTCATGTGCCTCGTCCGCGACCGCTACGGCCTGCTCACCTGCATGGCCATCCACGGCTGCTTCAATACCTGGAACTTAGTCTGGTTGAAACTGGCCCCGAACGCCTCCACGCTCTGAAGCCATGGGAGCCCTCACGACACTTGCGGACCGCTCGGTCGCCAAGCTGACCGAGGAAGAGCTCATCCGCCGCGTGGTCCAGTCGCTCGCCGACGCCGCTCCGGCCTTCCCCGAAGGACCCGGCGGCGATTGCGCCCACCTGCCGACGACGGGCGGTCGCTCGGTGCGCGCGAGCACGATCGACTCGGTCATCCTGGGCCGGCACTTCGACGCGGCTTGCGATGGCATCCGCGCGGGCGCGAAGCTGGTGAACCGTAACCTCAGCGACCTCGCCGCGGCCGGCGCCGCGCCTTCCGACGCCCTGCTTTCCCTCGTGATCGGCGCCGACGTCGACGCGACCTGGCTGACCGACTTCGCCCATGGGGCCGGACGGGCCGCCGCCAAAGCAGGCCTGCGCATCGTCGGCGGCGACCTCTGCCGCGGGCCCCAAGGCGCGTTCATCGGCACGCTCGCGGTCCAGGGCTTCGCCCACCGCATCCTGACCCGCAAGACCGCCGCCGTCGGCGACGTCCTCTTCGTGACCGGCCAGCTCGGCGGCTCGCTCTACGGCAAGCACCTCGACTTCTCCCCGCGCCTCGCCGAAGGCGAATGGCTCTGCGGCCACGGCGAAGTGACCGCCTGCACCGACCTCTCCGACGGCCTGGCCAAGGACCTGCCGGGCCTGCTGGGTCCGAAGCTCGACGCCCGCATCAGCGTGGCGGCCTTGCCGGTCTCCGCCGCCGCGCAGGCGCTCGCGAAATCCGACGGCAAGCCGGCCCTCGAACACGCCCTGCAGGACGGCGAGGACTATGAGCTGCTCTTCACGGTCGGCGCCGACCGGGCCGACCTGCTCGAGGCTTTTTTCCGCAAGGCCTTCCCGCTCACGCCGCTCACGCGCCTGGGCACGGTCGAAGCCGGCACGGGCCTGGCCCGTGACGTCGCCGACGGCGAACCGATCAAGGTCCGCGGCTTCGGTCACTTCGCCTGAACGGCGTCCCTCCGCTCACATGCGGAACCGGCGGATCGCGACGAACAAGGCGAAGATGAAGGCGGAGGCGCCGAAGGTGACCGTCACGGTCTCATAGGTCGCGAGCAGCTCGAGCACCTGGTCGAGCAGCTTGACGGATTCCTTGGTGTCGCGCTCGGCGAGGACCAAGGCGGCCGTCGCCGCCGTCGCGGTGACCTCGACGTTCTTGTTGTCGGACTTGGTGCCTTGGTCGGTCAACAGCACCACCGCGGTGTCGGCCGACTTCATGGCCGACTTGTAGGCCTCGACGGAAGACTGGACGCTCAGGGTTGCCGTCCGGACGCGTTCGGTCGTGCCCTTGAGCTCATGGCTGAACCAGAGACCGGCGAGCGAGACGAGGAGCGTCACGACGGCCATGCCGACGATGCCGATCTCGGCCTGGATGAGGTTGTTCTTGGCGGATCGACCGCGGCTACGCTGGGCGCACATGGTGTTTTTGATTAAAGGTTGAGGGAGGATTGGCCGTCATCGGGCTTGGACGACGCGGGCTTCCTGGCCCGGGGCTTCGTGGCGGCGGCCGGCTTCTTGGCGACGGGCTTCTTGGCGACGACTTTCTTCGCCCCCTTCTTCGGAGCGGACTTCACCGGGGCGGCCGCCTTGGCGACACCGGCCCGGCGGCGGCGCTTGGCTTGTTTCTTGCGCTTGAAGAGTTTCTTCCAAGCCGGGGTCTTCTGCTTGTCCTTGTAGCCGAGCTTGCGGCGGATGTTGGAGGTGATCCAGTCGACCAGCTCGGGCGCCACGGCCCCGCAAAGACCTTGGACGATGGCCTTGTTGAGCGAGGAAAGTTCCCACTGGAACATCACGAAGTAGGCGATGACCGCGAAAATCGCGGCGGCGAGGACGTGACGCAGCGATCGCTGCCAGCTGGCGTCGGCGGCCTCGTCGACCAGCAGGCGGCCGACCATCGCGGCGGCGCCGATCAGCGCGACGATCCAGCCGCCGGACTTGAAGGCGAGGAGCGCGACCTGGAAATTGTTCGCGACCGCCGCCACGCCCTTGGCCGGGGCGACCTGCGCCGTGGCTTCCGCCAGGATGAGCGCCAAGGTCATGCGCGTCCCTCCCCGGCCGGGAGACCGTCTCCCGCGAGGCGGGAAGTTGATGTGCACAGACGACGCAAGGCGAAGGAGTACCCGTCCGGATACGTTTCGTAAAAAGGGGAGGGTCAGACTTGGCCCGGCCGCCTCCCCTCTCAACCCCTAATGTTGAGGATTATTTGAAAAACGGGCCTTAAAGCGCCGCTTTTCGGGCCGGACGTCCTTCGTCGACCTCGATGTAGTCGAACATCGTGTCCACGCCGGCGTCGGGGGTCAGGCCGTTCTCCTTGAGGCGACGGACCAGCACTTCGTTGGCTTCGTCGCGCCAGCCCCGCTTGGTCATGAAGCCGTTCCAGATCTCGATGTCATTCGTGGAAAGCCTGCGTCCCTTGGTCTCCGCCCAGGCGAGGATCTCCTCGGAAGTCGCGGCCGGATTCTGCAGCACCCAGACGCGCAGCTCGTCGTACTTGATGCCGAGGTACTGGCAGCAGCGGTCGTCGAAGGCCTTGCCGAGATTGTTGACGAAGTCGGGATGAAGCTGGCCCGCGGCATGCAGGCGGATCTTGGAGACGAGACGCGGGAGATACACGAAACCGCGGACGGCTTCGTAGGGGCTGAGGAGTCCAGGGACGATGGGCATGGGCGGGTGATGAGATAAAAGATGACGGATGACAGATGGCAGAGGAAAGCCAAAACCCCGACCCCTTGCCACCCGGAGATGAATGCCTCTGCTTCGCAGCCTGCCAGCATGCCAGCAGTTCCCCCTTTTCACGGCCCTCCATAGCCTTGCCCTCCTCGCCTCCCTGCCTTTCCTACCCCTACCCCGCTCCCTACCCCCAACCCTTTTCCACCCCATGCTCCGCTTCCTCGCCTGGCTTCCGCTCCTTGTCCTGTCGGTCATCGCCGCCGACCAGCCCGTGGCGTATTCGACCGAGAAGTTCGACAAGGACATCGCGGCTTTCGAGGCCGCCGACAAGGCCAACCCGCCCCCGCAGCACGCGGTGCTGCTCTCCGGCGCGAGCACCTTCCGTCGCTGGAAGAACTATGCGGAGGCCTTCAAGGGCTACCCGGTGATCAACCGCGGATTCGGCAGCTCCAAGACCACCGACGTCGTCGGCTACATGGATCGCATCACGTTGCCCTATCACCCGCGCGTCGTGCTCTTCCACTGCGGGAGCAACGACCTCAACGCCGGCGACACGGCCGAGGCCGTCGCCGGACGTGTCCGCGAATACCTGACCCGCCTGCGCAAAGATAATCCGCACTGCGCCCTCATCATCGTCTCGACCAGCCACGCGCCGGTCCGTCGCAAGATCTGGGACGAGATGAAGAAGGCCGACGCGCTCTTCCAACAGATCGCGAAATCCGAGAAGGGCGTGACCTACGTCGACATCAATCCGGCGCTCAGCCTGCCCGATGGCGAGCCGCGTCCCGATGTCTATGCTTCGGACAACCTGCACCCGAACGACAAGGGCTACGAAGGCATCATCGCGATCCTTCGCCCCGCCCTCGACCAAGCCTGGAAAGACACCGCCCCCGCCTTCGCCAAATAACCTTCGGCCTACCCCCACCCCTCCCCCTGCCCCTACCCCTTTAATATGAAACTCCTGCTCACCTGCCTCCTCGCGGTCTCCGCCTTCGCAGCCGACGCCGCCAAGCCCCACGTGCCGCTGGCCCAGCAGCCGCTCCGCATGGCCAAGGACATCGCGGCCTTCGAAGCCGCCGACAAGGCCAACCCGCCGCCCCAGCACGCCCTGCTCTTCAGCGGCGCCAGCACCTTGCGCATGTGGAAGAACGTCGCCGAGGAGATGAAGCCCTACCCGGTGATCAACCGCGGCTTCGGCGGCTCCTACACCACCGAAGTCCTCGGCTACATGGACCGCATCACGCTGCCGTATCACCCGCGCGTGATCGTCTACCAGTGCGGCGGCAACGACGTGAACGCCGGCGACGAGCCCTCCGCCCCGATCGGCCGCATCCGCGAATACGTCGCCCGCGTCCGCAAGGAGAACCCGGCTTGCGCCTTCGTCTTCATGGCCACGACCCGCGCGCCTTCCCGCAAGGCCAAGTGGGCGGAGCTCGACGAGTACAATCGCCAGCTCCAGCAGCTGGTGAAGGAAGGCCAGAACCTCTGGTACGTGGACATCAATGCCGCGCTCAACCTGCCGAACGGCGAGGGCAGGCCCGGCAGCTACCTCAAGGACAACCTGCACCCCGACGTCGCCGGGTACAAGGCCATCGCCTCCGTCCTGAAGCCCGCCGTCGACGCCGCGTGGCAGGCGACCGCGGCCGCTTTCAAAGGAAAGTAAGCGGCCTATCGAGAGTCGGGAGCATCGAGTATAGAGTTTCGGGGTAAATTACCCCGCATTCTTTTCCTATACTCCATACTCGATACTCCATACTCTCCGTCGCTGATGTCCTCCCCCTCCGCCAGTCCTGCCGCCGAACGTTTCCCGAACGGGCCGTTCACGCGCTACATGGTCGGCGAAGGGATCTCGATGACGGGCACCTGGATGCAGGGCATGGCGCTCGGCTGGGTGATGACCGAGGTCGTCGTCCGCGACGGGCTCCAGAACTACGAAGGCCTGCTGCAGGCCGCGCCACACCTCGCCAGCGGCCTGGTCATGCTCCTGCTCTTCCGGCTCGGCGGCGCCTACGCGGACCGCCACGACAAGCGCCTCATCCTGCAGGTCTGCCAGGTCGCGCAGATCGGCTTCGCCCTCGCGATCGGCCAGCTCATCGCGCACGGTGCCCTGCACACCTGGCACCTCATCGTCGCCGCGGCCCTGCTCGGGATCTCCAGTTCGTTCGAGATGCCCGCCGCCGCCGCCATCGTGCCGGAACTCGTGGCCAAGGAGAACGTCGCGAAGGCCATCTCCGTCGACCGCGCGGTCTTCCACGCCACGCGTCTCGTCGGCCCGGCCGCCGCGGGCTACCTCGTCGGCCGCTACGGCGCCGAATGGGCCTTCTACCTGAACGCGGCCTCGTTCGTGGCGCTGATGATCGCCCTCGCGACGTTGCCGCGGCGCCCGCAGGGCACGGTCGAGGAAGAACAGAAGCGCCAAGGCGGGGCGGGCGAAGGCTTCCGCCACGTGCGTCAGGACAAGCCCAGCCTCGCGATGGTCGCGCTGCTCGCCACCAACACGCTCTTCGTCTTCCCGGTCATCATCGTGCTGCTCCCGATCTACGCGCGCAACGAACTCCGGGCGACGGCCGAGCAGATGGGCCTGCTGATGCTCTGCTCCGGCCTGGGTTCCGTCTCCGGCTCCCTGCTGATCATGGCCCTGCGGCCGTCCCTGCGGCGGCTGGCCATCCTGACGGGCATGGTCCTCGCCTGCGGCGCGCTCGTGAGCCTCAGCCAGGCCACCGGTCTCATCTGGGCCGGCGTCTCGCTGGTCTGCCTCGCGGTCGGCGTCTCGACGCTGGTCGGCCTCGCCAACACCATCGTCCAGGAACGTTCCCCCGCCGAGCTGCGCGGCCGCGTCTCCGCGGTCGCCGGCCTGAGCTTCTTCGGCTTCCTGCCCTTCGCCGCGATCATCATGGGCTGGATGACCGACGTCTTCAAACTACGCAACGTGCTCCTCGGCTCGTCGGTCTGCTACGCCGTCATCGGCTTCCTTGTGATGCTCACCGTCGGCAGCCAGGTAACCGGCGAGCAGGAGGAACAGGCCTGAGGCTAAACCAAGGTAGGGGCGCGACTGCGTCGCGTCCGTTCGCATAAAGGCGCACGCTAGACCGGGCAGTCTATCAGTCCCACTGACATCCATCCGCCCACGGACGCCACGCAGTGGCGCCCCTACCCCAACCCCTGCCCCTATCCCTCGCGAACTCGTTCGCGTAAAGTGGTGCACCCGTTGGGATTCGAACCCAAATCGCCGGCTTCGGAGGCCAGAATTCTATCCATTGAAATACGGGTACCTGCCCCCGATGAAGCCGCGGAGCCCCCTGGGAGTCAACCCTTCCCCGCCCCGGCTCACTTGGCCGGCATGACGCGGTCGGCGAAATCCGCGTAGTTCTTCCAGTCCTCGAGCAGGATGTCGTGCTTACCGGAACGAAGGTGATAGCCGATGGTCTGGCCGACGGGCTTGCCGATGGGCGGCTGATCCTTGGCGCCGAGACCGGGCAAGCCGAAGACGTGATAGACGGGATCGGCGTGCACGGCGCCGAGGAATTCGCCGAACGGATCGGCCCAGCTGTCCTCCGAGGCGCTCGCGACGTAGAGCGGACGCGGCGCGGCGAGCGCGAGCAGGTAATGGGCGTCGAGCGGGAGCCGGTCCTCCTTCTCGGAGAAGGTCTCGAAGCGCGCGGTGAACCAATGCGGGAAACCACGGCCGGCGTAGTGGCCGGTGATGACGCCGACGGTCTCGCCGAAGATGCGCTTGTTGAGCGCGGCGCCGCCGCAGCCGGAGTTGTTCGAGATCACGAAGGCGAAACGCCGGTCCTGCGCGCCGGCCCAGAGCGAGGCCTTGCCGAGGCGCGAATGGCCATGCACGGCGGCGCGCTTGGCATCGACGGACGGCACCTTCTCGAGGACGTCGAGCATGCGCGAGAGCCCCCACGCCCAGCAGCCGATGGCGGCCCACTCGCCGTCTTGCCATTTCGTGTTCACGCCGTCGGGCGAGATCGCCGCGCGGAAGCCGGCTTTCCATCCTTCGGGATGGTCGGGCTCGAAGTCGCCATAATAGGCCGTGGCGGAGGCGTAGCCGCGATCGATGAGGGCCTCGAACTCCCAGCGCCGCGCCTGTCCGCCCCGCAAGGCGGGATCCGCCTGGGTCGTGCCCTTCAGGGCCCACTGCTTGGAGACCCAGCTCGAGGCGACGAAGACCGCCGGATCCTCGATCGTGGTGTGATTGCCCCCGAAGTTGAGCCCGACGAACACCGGCGCGGGACGCTTGGCCGCGTTGGGCACATAGAGAAGCAGGTCGAACGACGGGCCTTTCTTGCCGATCGGCCAGACCTTGAACTGGGTGCGCGTGGCCTTGCCGCCGAAGGCGTCCTTGGATTGCTCACGGACTTCGACCACGGCCTCGGCCTGCAGCTTCGTGGTATCCGGCGTGCGTCCGAACATGTTCTCCTCGACGAGGCGGAAGACTTCCGGACGGCGGACCTCGTTCCACGTCTTCGCGTCCGTGACCTTGCGTCCGTCGGCGCACACCAGCGGATCGGGCAAGGTATACGGAGGGACCTTCGACTCTTCGGAGATGGTCGGCGGAATCGCAGCCAGCAGAAGCAGGGGGAGCAGCATGACGCGACTATGCGTGATTTGGCGGCCCGTGGGAGCCAAATCACGCATAGTCGCGAGGGGACACGGGTTTCGCTGGCACGGGGATAAGGGGTAGGGTCGGGACCGCGTCACGACATAGGGGTATCGGGTAGGGGCGCCACTGCGTGGCGTCCGTGGGCGGATAGACTTCAGAGGACCCAACCACCCTGCCCGATTTTTCGAATTTGGTTATGCGCACGGACGCGACGCAGTCGCGCCCCTACCTCTCCCAGATTTCAAACGCATACCCCAACCCCTGATACTCGCCCTTCTTCGACGAGACGAGCCGGGTGAAATGCTTCTGCCAGTCGGCCGGGAAACGACGGTCGCCTTCGAAATCGCGATCGATGCGCGTGATGAGCAGGCGCTCGCAGAGCGGCGTCCCCTCGGCGTAGATACGTTCGCCGCCGGTGATCCAGATCGGGCCCGGCCACTGCGCCATACGCTCGGCGATGACGATGGCCTCGGTCAAGGACGTCGCCCGCTCGGCGCCCGGAAACGACTTCTGCGGATCCCGGGAGACCACCACCGTCCCGCGCCCCGGCAAGGCCTTGCCCAGCTCGGCGTAGCAGGCCGGCCCCTCGATCATGACACCCCCCTTGGTCTGGTCCATGAACCAGGCCAGGTCTTCCGGGATATGCCACGGGAGCTTGCCCTCCTTGCCGATGACCCCGTTTCGGGCCACGGCGACGATGCATTGGAGGGGTTTCGGCACGGGCTAAGGGATGTTAATAACCCCGCCGGAAGCAAGCATCAGGGCGGGCTTGGACGGGTTGACACCTGCCGAAGGGCTGGGGTAGGTTGCCCGAATGATTACCTGGCTCCAGAACGCCACCGGCAAGCACAACCGCATCATCTTCGGCTTCCTGCTGGTGATCATCGTGGTCTCCTTCGTCTTCTACGGGTTCGCCGGTCGCGGCGCCCTCAGCTCCGGCGCCTACATGTACCAGGGCGTCGACCTGAACGATCCCGCGGTCCGTTCCCGCTTCCGTGACGCCACCTTCTTCGCCCAGATGACCGGCCAGCGCATGGACAACAACGGCCTCGTCCAGCGGGTCGCCGAACTCAGCCTCGCCGACTCCCTCGGCATCCCCTCCCCCTCCGTCATCGAGATCCGCCGGGTCGCCCGCGAGATGACCGCGTCGCCCGATGGCAAGAACGCCGACGGCCTCAACAAGTTCCTCGAGTTCGCCTCCAAGCAGCTGAACGTCTCCGACGACGAGACCCGCGCCCGCTTCGAGACCTACATCAAGGACACGTGGCGCATCCAGAAGGCGATCAGCACCCTCGCCGGCTCCGGCCACGCCACCGCCAGCCAGATCAAGCGCATCCTCGACCGCGAACGCACCCAGTGGACCGTCGACGTCGCCACGTTCGCCGCCGCCGGCTTCAAGCCCGAGATCAAGGTCGACGAAGCCAAGGTGAAGGAAGCCTTCGCGGCCAACATCGAGAACTACCGCCTGCCTCCGCAGGTCGCCGTCACGGCCGTCACCATCGCCCCCTCCGCCGCCGACACGGCTCCGGTGTCCGACGACGAGATCATCAGCATGGGCTACAACCAGGCCGAGAAGTTCAAATTCGAGACAGGCAAGGTCAAGGAACAGGCCCTCGCCAAGCGCGCGGAACTCGAGAAACTCGTCCGCGCCGAGCGGGCGATCACCAACCTCGCGGGCCAGGTCTCCGACGAGCTCGCCGAGAAGTTCGCCATCGATACCGCCAAGGCCGACAGCAAGGAGCTCGCGGCCTGGATCAAGGCCAAGAACGCCAAGACCACCGTGATCCCGTCCTTCGAGGTCACCAATCCTCCCTCCGTCGCCAAGGTCCCCGCCGAAGCCCTGCGCGTCGCCGGCGAGCTCACCGAGAAGGAATGGCGCACCGAGGTGTACCGCTCCGAGGAAGGCGCCACGTTCCTGGTCCTGAACAAGCGCACCGAAGACCGCCTTCCGACCTTCGACGAAGCCAAGGCGAAGGCCGTCGAGAACTGGAAGAAGTCCCAGCTCAACCGTCTCCTCGCCGAGGAAGTCGCCAAGGTCGGCAAGGCCCTGCAGGCCGACATCGCCGCCGGCAAGAGCTTCACCGACAGCGCCAAGGCCCAGAAGCTCGCGCTCACCTCGCCCGCCGCCTTCACGGTCTACTCCGTCCCGGAAGCCCTCAACGGCGCCAACGAGAACACCGGCCTCCTCATCGAAGCCGCCGGCGTGGGCAAGCTGACTTCCGCCATCCGCACCACCAACGGCGACTACGTCTTCATCCGTCCGGCCAAGAAGGACCTGCCGGCCGACAAGACCAACGCCGAAGAAGGTCGCCTGTTCGTCCAGCGCGTCTCCCAGCGTAACGCCTACTTCACCGGCATCGGCCTCATCCAGGACGTCGTCCCGGCCCCCGCCCAAGCCAAGTAAGGGAGTCCCAAGGCCCGCTGGAACCCCTCCGGAGGCCTCCTCCCGAGGGGTTCTTTATTTGGCCCCGATTCCGGCTTTACCACCCCCTCCCCCAACCCCTACCCCTTTCCCTATCCAAATGTCCCAGGTCCGCGTCCGCTTCGCTCCCAGCCCCACCGGTTTCTTCCACATCGGAAGCGCCCGCACGGCCCTGTTCAACTGGCTCTACGCGCGCCACACGGGCGGCAAGTTCATCCTCCGCATCGAAGACACGGACAAGGAGCGTAATTCCGACGCCTTCCTGAAGGTGATCTTCGACTCGATGCGCTGGCTGGGCATGGACTGGGACGAAGGCCCCGAGGTCGGCGGCGACTACGGCCCCTACTTCCAGTCTCAGCGCACCGAACTCTACAAGGCGAAGCTCCAGGAGCTCGCCGCCAAGGGCCGCGCCTACGAGAAGGACGGCGCCTGGTGGCTCCGCCTCGAAGGCGCCCGCACCGCGGCCTACGACGAACACCTGAAGAAGGATTACGAGAAGGTCGACGCCGCCCCGATGGTGCTGCACGACATGGTCCGCGGCCAGGTCGCCCGCGTCGAGGACCGCGACTTCGTGATCTTCCGCTCCAACGGCGAGCCGGTCTTCCACTTCGTCAACGTCGTCGACGACATCGAGATGAAGATCACGCACGTGATCCGCGGCGAGGACCACCTCTCCAACACCTCGAAGCACCTCGAGCTCTTCAAGGCCTTCGGCGTCGAACCGCCGAAGTACGCCCACATCCCGCTCATCCTCAAGACCGACGGCCCGGGCAAGATGTCCAAGCGCGACAAGGGCGCCCTCATCGAGGAATACCAGCAGCGCCGCTACCTTCCCTCCGCCGTCCGCAACTACCTCTGCCTGCTGGGCTGGACGCCCGCCGACGGCAAGGAAGTGTTGCCGATCGAAGAGATCATCAGGCAGTTCGAGATCTCCGCGGTCCACCAATCCAACGCCCGCTTCGACGAGCGCAAGATGTCGCACGTCAACGCGCAGACGCTCCGCAACCTGCCCGCCGCCGAGTTCGCCGCGCTCGCCCGCCCGATCCTGCTCGAGACCAAGGTCATCGACGCTTCGGTCTCCGACGCCCGCCTCGCCGAGGTCCTGGGCATCGTCCAGGAGAAGGTGATCTCGCTCGAGCACCTGCCGGAGTTCATGGGCTTCTTCTTCACCGCCGATTTCAAGAAGGACGAAGGCGCCAAGGCCAACCTCACCAAGAAGGGCGGCGACCCGGTCGCCCGCGTCCGCGAGCTGCTGCCCGCCCTCGAGGCCGCCGCCTGGAACGAGCCGGCCCTCGAGGCCGCCTTCGCTGCCGTCGGCGCCGCGCACGAGCGCAAGCCCACCGACTACTTCGCCCCGGTCCGTTTCGCGATCTCCGGCCAGGGCGGCGGCGCCCACCTGCTCGGCGTCCTCCGCGTCCTCGGCCGCGACACCACCCTCGCCCGCCTGAAGGCTTACGCTGCCTGATCATCACCTTTGCACTTTTGCACAGGCGCTCGCGCCGATTTGCACCTTTGCACCACTCTTAAGATTTCCGTCATGTCCTCCGAAAACCCTGCGCCGGCGGCCCACCGCCACTTCATCCAGCAGATCATCGACGCCGACCTGGCCGCGGGTAAGCACGCGTCCATCGCCACCCGCTTCCCGCCGGAGCCGAACGGCTACCTGCACGTCGGCCACGCGAAGTCCATCTGCCTGAACTTCGGCCTCGCCCTCGAGTTCAAGGGCCGCTGCCACCTGCGCATGGACGACACGAATCCGACCAAGGAAGAGGTCGAATACGTCGACTCGATCAAGGAGGACGTCCGCTGGCTGGGCTTCGACTGGAACGAGCACTACTACCAGGCCTCGAACTACTTCGAGCGCATGCACGCCGACGCCATCAGGCTGATCAAGCTCGGCAAGGCCTATGTCTGCTTCCTCTCGCAGGACCAGATCCGCGAATTCCACGGCGACGAGAAACACCCCGGCAAGCCGAGCCCGACCCGCGACGCGTCCGTCGACGAGAACCTCGCGGCCTTCGCAAAGATGACCCGCGGCGAGTTCGACGAAGGCAAGGCCGTGCTCCGCGCCAAGATCGACATGGCGTCGCCGAACATGCACATGCGCGACCCGGTCATCTACCGCATCCGCAAGGCCCATCACCACAACACCGGCGACAAGTGGTGCGTCTACCCGATGTACGACTACGCCCACCCGCTCGAGGACGCGTACGAAGGCATCACCCACTCGATCTGCACGCTGGAGTTCGAGGTGCACCGCCCCTTCTACGACTGGCTCCTCCGCACGCTCGACACGCCCGCCAAGCCGCAACAGATCGAGTTCGCCCGCCTCAACCTGACCTACACCGTCATGTCCAAGCGCCGCCTGCTCGAGCTCGTGCAGGAGAAGCGCGTGTCCGGCTGGGACGATCCCCGCATGCCCACGATCTCCGGCATGCGCCGCCGTGGCTACACGCCCGCCGCGCTGCGCAAGTTCTGTGAGACGATCGGCATCACGAAGAACAATTCCCTCTCCGACGTCGCCCTGCTCGAGCACGCCGTGCGCGACGACCTCAACAAGACCTCCTCCCGCTTCATGGCGGTGCTGGATCCGGTTCGCCTCGTCATCGAGAACTACCCCGAGGGTCAGGTCGACGAACTCGACGCCGTCAACAACCCCGAGGATCCCTCCGCCGGCACCCGCAAGGTGCCCTTCTCCAAGACGCTGCTGATCGAGCGCGCCGACTTCATGGAGATCCCGGAGAAGAAGTATTTCCGCCTCACGCCCGGCCAGGAGGTGCGCCTCCGCTGGGGTTACTTCGTGACCTGCACCGGCTGCAAGAAGGACGCGGCCGGCAACGTCATCGAGGTCACCTGCACCTACGATCCCGCCACCCGCGGCGGCGACGCCCCGGACGGCCGCAAGGTCAAGGGCACCATCCACTGGGTTTCTGAAAAGCACGCTGGCGACGTCGAGGTCCGCCTCTACGACCGCCTCTTCGCTCACGAGGATCTGAACGATATCCCCGAAGGCACCGACTGGCGCACGCTCCTCAATCCTGGCTCGCTCAAGACCATCCGCGGCTACGTCGAGCCCGCCCTCCTCGCCCTCGCTCCGAGCACCCGCGTGCAGTTCGAACGCACCGGCTACTTCTGCGCCGACGCCAAGGACTCCCAGCCCGGCAAGCCCGTCTTCAACCGCACCGTCGGCCTGAAGGACTCCTGGGCGAAGGCCGTCGCCAGATAAGGTAGGGACAGCACCACGTGCTGTCCTCTGTCTCTTGGTAGGGGCGCGACTGCGTCGCGTCCGTTCGCCACTTAGCATGCACAATCCAGGCATGCCTTCGGGCCTTAACACATCCGTCCGCCCACGGATGCGACGTCGTCGCATCCCTACCCCTAACCCGCCCCCCTTTAACCTGCTCAACGAAGCCTACCCCTACCCCTACCCCTTCCTTAAACACCCTTGACCCACCCCCCGCCCTCCCTTTGATGCACCTTCTAGCTGGTAACAAAGGAGAGGTGGCAGAGTGGTCGATCGCGCTGCATTGGAAATGCAGTGTACCGCAAGGTACCGAGGGTTCGAATCCCTCCCTCTCCGCCAGCTAGGATTCGAGCCCATGAGAACTGCCGCCATTATCGCCCTGTATCTCTGCGGAGCAGCCCAAATGGCCTTGGGTTTGATTGCCGGTCGCCTGAGGATTTACGCCATCGAGGCAGACTTCTGGCACGAGCTCGGCCTAGCGGAATCACATAGCCGTGCGTTCATGAAATACATCGGCATCATTAAGGATCAATGGGGTGTCCTGACCTGGATCGGCCTACTGAGCATCCTGGCCACTACCATCCTCCTGATAGCGACTCGCGATACCAGACGAGAAAGCGTCAGGGAACGCTGAATAGGGCATCCAGGTAGGGTCAGCACTGCGTGCTGACCTAGCCCAAACATCGCCTCCTCA
>CAZXSI010000032.1:0-15205 GCA_964643215.1 uncultured Klebsiella sp.
GCGTCCTGCGCGGTCAGTCCTTCGCCTGGTCGGCCGACCACGACATCGCCGTCCACGCGACCGCGCTCCGCGCCGCCGGCCTGACGCCCTGAACCTTACTTCAGCGCCTGGGCGG
Source organism: uncultured Klebsiella sp. (assembly GCA_964643215.1). Classification (GTDB taxonomy): domain Bacteria; phylum Verrucomicrobiota; class Verrucomicrobiia; order Opitutales; family UBA953; genus UBA953. The sequence goes on from CAZXSI010000032.1 coordinate 116, forward strand.
CGTAGCCCTGCATCAGCTTCGCCAGGGCGTCGTCCAGCTTGCCGGCGCCCTTCGCCACCGGGGCCTTCACGTCGTAGATCTTCCCGAAGAAGATCAGGGCGTTGAGGTAGGTGCCGACGAATTCGGGGTGGGAATTATCCTTCGTGTGCAGACGCACCGGCGCCGCCGAGGCGTAGTTAAGCTCCCAGGCGTCGCCGCACGGCACGATCGTCGCGACATTGTCCTTGGCGACGACGCCGTACCACTTGCGCAGGCGGGTCTGCATCTCCTTGGGATTGGCACCGATGTCCGGCCCCTTCTTGGTGACTTTCCAATAATCGGCATGACGGGCCCATGTCTCATAGAAAAAGATCCTGGCCTTTGGGCTCTTAGCGCGGACGCGCCGGCAGAGTTCCGCCGCGCTCTCCTGGAATTCCTCTCGGACGGTCTCATCGGTCTCGGCGATGGCCGGCTCCTGGCTCTGCCCCTGCAGGACGACCACATCCCAGCCGCCTTCATCGATGAGCTTCATGCTGCCGGCGATGCCCAGATGCTGCTTCAGCGTGCGGCCGCCGGGCGTGGATGATTTGACGACAGGGGCAGGACGGCCGCTGCTCTTCACGACCTCCAGGAAGACCTCGGGGAGCTTGTTGACGCCGGTATAGCTGTTGCCGATGAACAGGACCCGCTGCGGATCCTCGGCGATGGCCACGAGCGTCGTGAGCAACAAGGCACCAAGCCAAGATAGCGGGGGCATTCTCATGGTAGTTTACTCCCATGCCGGCTCGACGGGAGCAAGCCGAACCCTGCTCAGCGAACGCCCCAGACCTTCTCCAGCACCAAGACGACCGTCGGGTCTTTGGCTTGCAACTCCTTCAGGTCGAAAGGCTCCATGTCGTTCCGGTCGAAGTAGGCCTCGGTGACCTCGGCGAAATACTCCATCTGGTTGGTCATCGCGTAGGCCTTGGTCGGCTTCTCCAGGAATTTCTCGCCGGTCCAACGCTTGACGGCGTCATAGGTCCCGGCCGCCTTGGCCTGCCGGTAGGCCGCCAGGATCTCGGCGTTCTGATATCCTCCCGGGATCGCCTGATCGTGATAGGCATGGGCGAGCTCATGCAGCACGAGCACCGGCATGCGCCGGATTTCGGGCTCGAAACGGTCGACCATCGTGAACTCGACCGCCTTCGCCAAGGCGATCTCACGTCCGGCCTGCTTCACCCACTCCAGCCCGCCGTGATATTCGGCGGTCCCGCGGCCACCGGGATAAGGCAGCGTGAAATAGAGCGGCACGGAGCGGAGCCGCTCGACGGCCTTCGCCGGGACGAGCCGCTCCACCTTGGCGAGCTGCGCGTCCAACATGACGACGGCCTTCTCGACCGCCGCGGCGTCCTTCGCGATCAGGCGCTCGTCGATGCGCAACGTCCACCCTCGCACCTGCCGGACCTGGCGGTCGCGGCCGGCCATCTGCACGGCGGCCTTGCCCAACGCGTCGCCGACCAGGAAATACGTCTCGGCGTTGCCGAACTCGTGATGACCATGGCTCGGATTGGGGGAGTCCTCCGCCTTGCGCACGAAATCGCGGGTCGGGACGAAGACGACGTTGTCCTTGAACTCAGGGTGTTTCGCGACGGCGGCCTGCGCGGCGCGCAATGCCGTCCATTCCTTCGGGGCATCGACCCAAGGCCCCGTCAGCTCGCCGATGACCACGGGCAGTTTCGGTGCGCCGAACTCCTTGCGGACGTCGCGGATGAGGTGCGCGAGGTTCTGCTCGTATTCCGGCACGGCGGTCTTCGCGTTCACCCCGTCGTTCCACCCCTGATACCAGACGAAGCCCGCCAGCTCGACCGGGGAGCCGTCGTATTCCGGAAAATCCTTCTTCAGGTTCGCCAAGGCCTCGCGCACCTCGGCGACCATCTTCAGATAGTAGGGGCCGGTTTCGCCGCCGGCGCTCGGCGGACGGAAATCGCGGTAGAGACTCTTGCCGCCCCAGGCGGTCTTGATGAGGAGGACCTGATCCCGATAGGCCTCGCCGACCACATGCCCGAACTGGAACTCCGGACCGAAGTGATGCCGGCCGCCGTAGACAGCGTAACCGACCGAAAGATCGCCCGCCAAGAGCGGCTGCTTCTCGCGCTGATAACGGACCCAGACGTCGGAGCGGACCGTCCACTTGCCGTCCTTGTCCTTCAGGTGGGCAAAACGCTCGGCGTTACCCGACCGGGCCATCACCTCGACCAAGGTCCCCTTCCCTTCGTTATAATTCCGGCCGGTCAGGTCGACGACCGCCTGGCCTTCCATGTTCGACTGACCCGCCAGGATGAAGACCTTGAGCCTCTTGGCCGGCTCGGCCGCAAGGCAGACCAGGGACCAGCAGAGCAAGATCGGGGCGAATCTCATGTCGAACTTATCCGTCCAATGCCTTTCCCCCGCAAGCCGAACCCCCTTAAGGAATCAATTCTGCCCTCGATTCAGCCCTCGATTCAGCCATCAATTCAGTCCTCGTTTCTTCCCCATGCCCACCGCCCCCTTCCCTCTCTCCGGACTCGCCGACGAAGCCGCCGATGACATCGACGGCCAGATCGCCGCGCATAAGGCCCTGGGCTGGTCCGCCATCGAGCTCCGCCTGCTCAACGGCAAGCAGTTCTCCGGCCCCGCGGTGAGCGACGACGAATTCAAGCAGGCCGTCGACAAGATCGAGGCCGCCGGCATGCGGGTCAGCAGCTACGCCTCCGCCATCGGCAACTGGAGCCGGCCCATCACGGGCGACTTCGCGACCGACCTGGCCGACCTCAAGGTGCTCATCCCGCGGATGCGGCGCACCAAGACGAAGTTCGTCCGCACCATGAGCTGGGTCCGCGGCGACGTCTCCGAGGACGCCTGGCGCGACGAAGGCGTGCGCCGCTACAAGGAGATGGCGAAGCTCGCCGCCGACGGGGGGATCATGCTCCTCCACGAGAACTGCGAAGGCTGGGGCGGACTTTCCGGGGCGCACGCGAGCCGCTTCATCGAAAGCGTCGATCATCCGAACGTCCGCTACCTCTTCGACATCGGCAACACGGTTTCCTACGGGCAGGAGACGCTGCCTTTCTATCGCGAGATCCTGCCCTACGTCGAATACGTGCACATCAAGGACTGCCGGCGCAACCCGGCCGGCGGCAAGAGCAGCGCGTTCACCTACGCCGGCGAAGGCGACGCGCTCGTCCGCGAGATCCTCACCGACCTCATCCGCAAGGGCTATAAGGCCGGCGTGTCCATCGAGCCCCACGTGGCCAGCATCGTCCACCTCGGCGAAGGCACCAAGGCCTCGCCGCAGGAACGCTTCGATTCCTACGTCCGGTACGGACGAGGCCTCGAGAAGCTCCTCGCGGAAATCACGGCACGCTGATGCGCCTGCTCTGCCTCGCCCTCCTCGCGACGTGCGTCCTGCGCGCCGCGGAACCCGTCGTTTCGTGCGACTACCCCGACGATGCCGCCGCCGCCACGGCTTGGCGGGCGGTCGAAGGCTCGCCGGCCGCCCGTGTCGGCCAGGACGATATCGCCCACGTCCTCCGCCTCGACTGCAACTTCAGCACGAACAAGCGGGCCCGTGTCTACTGGGACCACAAGCTCGACCTCGACCTCTCCGCCGCGGAGGGCATCCGGCTCGAGGTCCGTTGCCGCGATCGCGCGCCCATCGCCCAGTTCCATGCCTACTTCGAAGCGCCGGGCGGCTGGTACAACGCCAGCTTCACCCCGCAGCGCACCTCCGACTGGACCACGATCGAGATCCGCAAGGATGCGGCGAAGCCCGAAGGCAACCCGACGGGCTGGTCCAAGATCCGCACGATCCGCCTCGCCGCCTATCGCGCGGGGGACAAGGACGCCTCCTTCGAGGTCCGGAACATCCGCAAGCTAGGCCAGCTCGGCGACGACACCCGCGTCCTGCTGCTCAAGACGCCTGACGCCAAGGAACGCTTCGACGAGCGCCTGTCCCGGCAGCTTTCGTCGCGAGGCCTTCGCCACGCTGCCGTCACGGAAGCCGAGCTGACCACCGCGATGCTCGCCAAGGCCGAGCTGCTCGTGCTGCCGAACAACACGCGGCTTTCCGACGAGGCCACCGCCGCCATCGAAGGATACCTGCAGGAAAAGGGCCGCCTGCTCGCCTTCTATTCGCTGCCACCCCGCCTGCTGGCCGCGACCGGCATCGGGCCCGGCAAGCACCTCCTCGCCGACCCTAAGGGCCGCTTCGCCTCCATCCGTCCCGTCGGCGACACCTTGGTCGGCGCGCCCGCCGTCACCGGGCAGGCTTCCTGGAACATCATCTCGCATCAGCCTATCCCCGGCCGCAGCCGGATCGTCGCCGAATGGTTCGACGACGCCGGCAAGCCCGCCGGCTTCCCGGCCGTCATCGCCTCCGACAACGCCGTACTGATGACGCACGTGCTCTTGGACGACGACAAGGACAACAAAGCACAGCTCCTGCTCGCGATGGCCGGCCACCTCCGCCCGGCGATCTGGCACGACAGCATCGCCGCCAAGCTGCGCAAGCTCGACGAGCTCGGCGAATTCAAGGATTTCGCCGCCGCCTGTGCCTTCGTGCGTTCGCGGCCCGGCGCGACCCCGTTGGCCCTGGCCCGGCTCGAGGCGGCGATCGCCACGCGGGCCGGCGCGCTCGCCCATGAGCAGGCCGGCCGCTTCACGATGGCGCTTTCGCAGGCCGACGAAGCGATGCGCCTCTTCCAGGAGGCCTACTGTCTCGCGCACCCCGCCAAGCCGGGCGAATTCCGCGCGGTCTGGTGCCACAGCGCCTACGGCGTGAAGAACCGGACCTGGGACGACGCGATCCTCAACCTGAAGGCGAACGGTTTCACCGCGATCTTTCCGAACATGCTGTGGGGCGGCGTCGCCTACTACCCGAGCGAGGTGCTGCCCGTCGCGCCCGACATCGCGACCAGGGGAGACCAGGTCGCCGAATGCCTCGCCGCATGCCGCAAGCACGGCCTGCAGATCCACGTCTGGAAGGTCGACTGGAACCTGGGACGCGACGTCCCGGCGGAGTTCGTGGCCAAGCTCCGCGCGGAGCATCGCCTGCAGATGAGCGACACCGGCGAAGAAGAGCCGTGGCTCTGCCCTTCGAATCCGCTCAACGCGTCGCTCGAGCGCGACGCGCTGGTCGAGGTCGCCCGCAACTACGCCGTCGACGGCATCCACTTCGACTACATCCGCTACCCCGACGCGCGCCACTGCTTCTGCACGCCCTGTCGCGAACGCTTCGAACGCTCCACCGGCAAGGCCGTCGCCAAGTGGCCCGCCGACGTGCAGGTCAAAGGCGGCCGGCGCGAAGAATGGATCAAGTGGTGCCAGGAGAACATCAATACCGTCGTCCGCACGACCAGCGAGGAGGTCCGCAAGGTCCGCCCGGGGATCAAGGTCAGCGCCGCGGTCTTCCGCCAATGGGACCAGGACAGCCGCACCATCATGCAGGACTGGAAGCTCTGGTGCGAACGCGGCTGGCTCGATTTCGTCTGCCCGATGGACTACACCGAAAGCGAGACCGGCTACGACAGCTGGATCCGCCAGCAGAAAAAGTGGGCCGGCCCCGCCGGCCTGGTCCCGGGCATCGGCATCACCTCGTCGCGCACCACGCTCGCCCCCGACGCGACCGTGCGCCAGATCGAGATCACCCGCCGGCACGAGACCCAAGGGTTCATCCTGTTCAATTACGGCGAACGCGAGGCCCGGGAGATCATCCCGACGCTGGGACTCGGCCCCACGAAACGCTGATCGGCACAATTGGCTGGCGCTCCCCGCCCGACCGACCATCCCTTTTCCGCATGTCCTCCGAACCGACGCCTCCCTTCGACGGCCCTCAGCTGGGCGACACCGTCGACGGACTCACGCTCATCGCGGTCGGCATCCGGGACACCTTCACCGAAGTCCTGCCTGCGCACCGCGAGGCCTTCACGCTGCTCAACGAATGGATGAGCGGCATCCGCCTCTATGAGCTCGAGGACGCCCTCGACCTCGACGCCAACTTCTGGGACGAGCTCCTCGACTGCGACTACGAGGTCGGCGAAGGCGAGATCGACGGCGACAAGCCGGGCGAGATGGTGACCATCTACGACGTCTGGGCCGACGCCCAGCAGGCCGACGCCTGCCTCGACAAGCTCTGCGCCCGCCTGGAGGAACTGAAGTCCATGGCGATCGAGCTGCTCCCGCCCGGCCTGCATAACGCCGCGAAGTCGCACCAGGCGCCGCTCGAGACACTCAAGCTGATCGCGCAGCTGGCCGACTGATCACTTCTTGGCCGGCTTCATCGCCGCCAAGATGGCTTCCTTATGCTTGGCCCATTCTGGGTTTGGCAGGGCCTCCCATATGCGCAGGCGACGGAAACTCGCGTCGACGCCCACGCCCAGCATGACGCTCTGCTTCGGACTGGCGAACAACGGATGCGCCGTCGTGACGCTCTTGCCGGCGACGGTGGCCACGGCTTCCCGGCCGCGGATCTCGAGCACGGCCACGTACCATTCCCCGAGCTTGAGCGCCTGGGGCACGCCCACCGGCGGCTCCTTGTCGCGCTGCTTGTTCGCAGGGTTGATGCGTTCGGCGGAATAGGCGGTGAGGTTGCTGCCGCCTTGGCTGACGAACAACGCCGTGACGTAGTCCTTCTCATCGGTGGCCTTGACGAAGATCGAGCGATACTTGCGTCCCTCGAGGGGGACGTCGTTCAGGCGGAACTCCACCTGGATGATCGCGTCCTGATACGGAAGTCCGAAGGAAGCCGTCGCCGGATGGTTGGCCGTCGGGCTTTCCGCGCCATGGAAAGCGCCATCGGCGAGGTTCCAGCTGCCCGAGCGACCGCCGTTGGGAGACGTGCTGAAACGCCAGCCCGCGAAGCCGCTCGCGAAACCCTTGGGCTTGTCGGGGGTGAGGGCCGGCAGCGTCGTCAGTTCCTGACGGGCGAGTTCCTTGCCGCGGATCGTCAGGAAGGTCGGCGGAAGCTCCTCGGCGGACAAAGCCGGGACGAGGCAGCACAGGCACAGGCGGACGAGGGTCTTCATGCGTAAGGTCATTCGGAGCGCAGCCAGGCCAGCGAGGCCTTACGGATACGCAGGGGATTCAGATAGGTCTTCTTGGCGCTGTCACCGGCGCAATAAGCGAGCAGGACGTCCTCGCCGACGAAGTGGATCGCGGTATAGCAGTACCAACCGTCGGGATCACCCTCAAGGAGCTTGGCCCGCCCCCAGGTGGCTCCGCCGTCCTTGGAGATGGCGGCGACCAGCGGGCTGCGCTTGCCCTTGGGGAACGGGAAACGACCGGAATGATCGTTGAACACCGCCAGCAGGTCGGCGGAGCCGGGGATGCGCTTGATGCTCGCCGGCGAGACCGGCGAGGCGAGCGAGGTGGGCGTCGGTGCGCTCCAGACCTTGCCGCCGTCCTTCGATTCGAAGCCGTACTGGAAGCCGCCGTCGGTGCGCGCCCAGGAGAAGAGCGTGCCGTCGGCCCGCTCGACCACCCCGGGTTCCTGCAAACCGCTGCCTGAGCGCACCGGCATCGCCCACCAGTTCGCGGCCTCCTGCCACGTCTTGCCGTCGTCGTCCGAATAAATCCAGAGCGCGAGGGCGCGGGAATCGAAGGAACGGCTGCTGACGGGATCCTGGCCACGCGACCGATGGAAGGCCACCGGCAGGACGAGCCTGCCCTTGGCGGTCTGGATCAGGCGGTCGTTATTGACGACGAAGTAGCCGGGGGCCTGCAGGATGAGCCGGGGGGACGACCAGGTCGCGCCGTCGTCTTCCGAGGTCCGCAGGTAAGGCCGGCAATCCAGCCAATCGTTCTTCACGAGGTAGACCAGGTGCAGCTTGCCGCTGGCGGCGCGCAGCAAGGAGACGCTCATCACGTTGTAGCGTCCTTCGTTCTCCACGATGGTCCGGGGCTCGCTCCAGGTCCGGCCCTGGTCGTCCGAATGGATCTGGGCGATGCGGGCCGGGCCATGATCCTCGCCCTTGCCCCCGTAGTAGGCCGAGTAGCAGAAGATGATCCGCCCCGAACGCAGCGTGGCGAAGGCGCCTTCGGAGTTGCGCGGACGATCGGGCGTGGGCTGGACGGTCAGCAGGACCTTGTTCGACGGGACGTCGTAAGGAGCCTGGTCGAACGGGGCGGCCGACAAGACGGCGGCCATGGCGAGCAAGGCACGAAGGGCGCGGAGGGGGCGGTCCATGCGACGACCCTAGCCGCCGAGCGGTGATTGTAAATAGCAGGAGCCGCAACCTCCGCCCGCGCGAGGGGTTGAAGTAGTATGCGCCTCGCCCTTCTCTTCCTCGCCCTCGCCGCGACCGCCGCGGACCGGCCCAACATCCTCGTCATCGTCGGCGACGACATGGGTTATGCCGACGTCGGCTTCCACGGGTGCAAGGACATCCCTACCCCGCACCTCGACGCCCTCGCGGCCTCGGGCGTCCGCTTCACCAACGGTTACGTCACCGGCCCATACTGTTCGCCCACCCGCGCCGGCCTGCTCACCGGCCGTCAGCAGACCCGCTTCGGCCATGAGTTCAACCCGGCGGGCGGACAAGGCCTGCCGCTCACGGAGTCGACCCTGCCCGACCGCCTGAAGGAAGCCGGCTACGTCACCGGCATGGTCGGCAAGTGGCATCTCGGCTCCCAACCGGCGCAGGTGCCGCAGCAGCGCGGCTTCACCGACTTCTACGGTTTCCTCGGCGGCGCGCATAGCTACTTCAACGCCGGGGGCATCCTGCGCGGCACCGAACCCGTCAAGGAGCTCGACTACACCACCGACGCCTTCGGCCGCGAGGCGGTCGCCTACGTCGAGCGCAACAAAGGCAAGCCGTGGATGCTCTACCTGGCCTTCAACGCCGTGCACACGCCGATGGACGCCACGAAGGACCGCCTGGCGAAGTTCGCCTCGATCGAGGACAAGACCCGCCGGACCTACGCCGCGATGATGTCGGCGATGGACGACAACATCGGCCGCGTGATCAAGGCCCTCAAGGATAGCGGCCAATACGAGAACACCCTCGTCACCTTCATCAGCGACAACGGCGGTCCGACGATGAACGGCGTGACCGTCAATGGTTCGGTGAACACCCCGCTCCGCGGCTCCAAGCGCACCACGCTCGAAGGCGGCATCCGCGTGCCTTTCCTCGTCTCCTGGCCGGCCCGCCTCAAGCCCGCCGTCTACGATCCGATGGCCGTGCAGATGGACCTGCATGCCACCGCGCTCGCCGCGGCCGGCGTTCCCGCCAAGGCCGAGTGGAAACTCGAAGGCGTGAATCTCCTTCCCTTCCTGACGGGCGAGAACAAGGCCGCGCCGCACGACGCGCTGTTCTGGCGCTTCGGCGAACAGATGGCCATCCGGCAGGGCGACTGGAAGCTCGTCCGCTACGACACCAACGCCGACACCAACGCCGGCCGCGGGAAGAAACAGCCGACGTCTTCGGCCAAGCTCTACGATCTCTCCAAGGACATCCACGAGGACAAGGACCTCTCCGCCGAGATGCCGGAGAAAGCCAAGGAACTGCAGGCCCGCTGGGACGAGTGGAACAAGTCCAACGTGAAGCCGCTCTGGGGCTCCGGCGCCGGCGACAACGACGGCCCCGAACCTGGCCAGGCCAAGAAGGGCAAGAAGAAGGCCGGGAAGTAAGAGGCTATCGTTTCAGGTGCTTGTCCAGAAAGCCCTGGATCAGCGCCCGCGACTCAGCCGAGTCGAATTCCTTGCCGCCATGCCCGGCGCCCGGGATCAGCTTCAGGGTCGATTCCACGCCGGCCGCCTGGAGCGCCGCGTGCAGGCGCTCGCTCTGATCGACGGGCACGCCGGGATCGGCCGTGCCATGGAGGATCAGGAAAGGGACGTCGTCCTTGGACACCTGGTGCAAGGCGCTGACGGCCTTGGCCTTCTCGGGCTGGTCCATGACGATGCCGCCGAGCAACAAGGCGCCGTTGGCTTTCGCGAGATCGGCGCGGGTTCGCTTTTCCGACAGCACGTTCGGCGGCATCGTCAGCAGATCGGTCGGACCATAAAGGTCCACCACGGCCTTGACCTTGTCCTCCGCCGGCAAGGAGAGCGTCCCCCAGAGCGCGACGACGTGACCTCCCGAAGAGCCGCCCATGGCGGCGGTACGTTCGGCATCGAAACCATAACGACCGGATTCTTTGCGCAGCCAGCGGAGCGCCGCGATCGGATCCTCGATCTGCGCCGGCCACGGATGCTCGGGCAATAGACGGAAATCCAGGCTGGCGACGGCGTACCCCTTGGCGGCCAGCCAAGCCGCCGGACAATTCGCCTTCGTGCCGGTCTTCCAACCGCCCCCGTGCACCCAGATGACCAAGGGCATCGGCGCCGAGGGCGTCGTCACAGGACGATAGAGGTCCAACTTGAGGCTGAGGCCCTTGACTTGCGCGTATTCGAGATCGCGCAGCACCTTGACCCCCTCCGGGGCCTTGGTGCTAGCCCCATAGGCCGAAGCCGTGAGCAGACCGACGGCGAGCAAGGCCCTCATTTCTTCTTCGCCTTGGCCTTACCGGCCGGGCTCTTCTTGATGAGCTGCACGGGGACGTCGTTCGCGAGGTCCGCGCCAGGCGTGCTGCGCCCGCGGGCGATGAGCTTCTCGAGCTCGGCCTTCATCGCCGCCACGCGCTCAGGAAACTCGGCCTGGAGATTGTTACGCTCACCGGGATCCTTCGAAAGGTCGTAAAGCTGCACCGGAGGCAGGCCGGCCTCCTCCGGCCCGGGCTTAGGCGAGCTCCAGCCGGCCGAACCCGCGCTGAGCAGCAGTTTCCACTGACCATCGCGGAGCGCGAAGCTGCCGTTGATCGACTGGCTCACGATGCCCTGGCGGACGGACTCCCTGGATCCGAGCAAGACCGGCAGGAAACTCACGCTGTCTTCGCCCATGCCGCCCGGCACGGTCGCGCCGGTGATCTCGGCGAAGGTCGCAAGAAAGTCGATCTGGCCGACCAACGCCGCGGAGACGCCCGGCTTCACCTTGGCCGGCCAGCGCACGAGGAAGGGCACCCGGTGTCCGCCCTCGTAAAGGTCGGCCTTGTGGCCACGGTAGATATGGTTGGGTTCGTGGCCGGCCTTCTGGAGCTCGGGAATGTTGGCCGCCGGGGAGCAACCGTTGTCCGAGGTGAAGATCACCAGGGTGTTCTCGGTCAGGCCTTGCTTGTCCAGCGAAGCCAGCAGGCGGCCGACGTCGTGGTCGACCTGCTTCACGAAGTCGGCGTAAGGGCTGATACCGCTCGTGCCTTGGAACGCCTTGGTCGGCACGATGGGCGTGTGCGGGGCGTTCAGCGGCACGTAGGCGAAGAACGGCTTGGCCGGGTCGGCCTTCCGCTGAGCCTCGATGAAGGCGATCGTGTGGTCGACGACCGAAGGCAGGACGTCGACGGCCTCGAACTGGGGGCCGGCGGGCCCGGTCCGCAGCCAGGTCTTGGTCGCGCTCGGAATCTCCGTCATGCGGCGGTCCTTGATCCAGACGAACGGCGGCATGTCGAGCGAAGCGCTGATGCCGAAGAACGTGTCGAAACCATGATCGACGGGACCGCCGACGATGTCGCCCGCGAAGTCGATCGCGCCGACGTTCTTGGGCGACTTCGAGTAGTCGCCGCCGTCGTCCGCGAAGCCGCCGCCGGCGACCGGGAAGCTCATGCCGAGGTGCCACTTGCCGAAACAGCCCGTCGCGTAGCCCTGCTGCTTGAGCAGGCCGGCGACGGTCAGGCGATCCTTGGCGATGAGGGGAGGCGAGAAACCGCCGAGGACGCCGGACTGCAGGCGGGTCCGCCAGTGGTAGCGACCGGTCAGCAGGCTGTAGCGGGTCGGGGTGCACACGCCCGAGGACGTATGCCCGTCGGTGAAACGAAGCCCGCCCTTGGCGAGGGCGTCGAGGCTAGGCGTCGCGATCTTGCTCTGCGGATTATTGGCCCCGAGGTCGCCGAAGCCTTGGTCGTCGGCCAGGATCACGATGATGTTGGGGCGATCGGCGGCGAACAATGACGCCAAGGCCGATAGCAGGAAGAGTGGCACGTATCGCATGGGTAAAAGATGGGGCCGGACCGAGGGCGGGCAATCCGAACCCGCTTCAGCGCAAGACTTCGTCGATCAGACGATACGCCTGCTCGCGGGCGGCGTCCGGGAAGTCATGCGCCCCCTCCGGGTGGATGACCTGGAGCGCGTCCGGCGATCCGAGCAAGGCGAACACCGGACGCGCGGCGGCCGCGACCTTGTCGACGCTCTGCCAACGGAAGTTGGCGTCGCCGAGGGAGGCGCTGATGAGCACGCGGCGCGGCGCCAAGGCGCCGATCATCTCATGGAAATCGAAGGGGATGTCCGTCAGCCGGTCCGCGTATTCCGCCATCCGGGGCATGTAGCGCGGCTGGCACCAGCCCTTGCCGAACTGCCAGACCGACGGCGAGCCGTCATAGTAATCGAGATACGAATCGAGGCCGCAGCTGCTCACGACGACCTTCAGTCGGTCATCGAAGACCGCGGTGTAGACGGCGTTGTGGCCGCCGAGCGAGTGGCCGACGACGCCATAGGAACCCCCGCGCACATACGGCAAGGCATCCAGCAGGTCGAGGGCGCGGATGTTATCCCAGATCGCCTTCATCGTGCCGCTGGCATAACCGAGGGCGACCAGGTCAGGCTTGTAGTCGGCGAGATGCGGGTAGGCAGGGGACAAGGTCACGAAACCGCGTTCGGCCAGCTCGGCGGCGTATTGCCGGTTGGCTTTGCCGCCCAGCCCGACCACGACGCCCACGCCCACCTTGTCGTCGGTCGGATGCAGGCAAAGCACCGCCGGGACCCTTACGTCTTTCGCCAAGGCGGCCTTGGGCACGCAGAGATAGGCGGGCACGCGGCTGCCGCGTTCCGACTGATAGGTGATCTTGCGGCGGACATACGACCCCATGTCATCCTCCTTCTCGACCTTCATGGACAACGGCACCTTGCGCTCGAGGCCAGGCAACGGCCCCATGACGGTCTCCATGCCCCGGACGATCTCGGCGCGGCGGTCGGCCCAGCCGGCGGCGTCGGCGACCGGCACGACCTTCATGGAAGCATCATGCCGCCGCAGGAGGTTGTCCCGCGGAAGGCGCCAGTCGCGAGGCGAAGACCGTTGGGCGAGACGAGCCACGTAGGCGTCGCCGCTCCCTTTGCTCGTGAGGGAGAGATGGTCCAGATGCTGCGTGCCCGAGAAAGCACCGGCGAGGAGCAGGCCGCTCCGACCGTCCGCGACGTCGACGTAGGCGTTGTCCGCACCGATGCCGCCGAACTGCTTGAGCCAGAACAGTCTCCCAGAATCGTCGAACCGGGCGACGTAGACGTCCGTCGCGCCGCGGCTTCGCAGGCTTTTGCCGCCGAGCGTGAAGACCTCCGAGAACTCACCGGTGAGGAACACGTCGCCCGTGCCGTCCGTGGCGACACCTAGTCCGTAGTCCACGCCTGGGCCATGCCCGACGCGGCTCCAGAGCAGCTTGCCGTCGGCGTCGTAATGGCAGAGCAACGCGTCTGCGTCCTTTTCTCCCGTCGTGGCGTAGGCCTCGGGCCCGACCTGCGCCTTGCCCTTGAACATGCCGCTGGCCCAGACGCGGCCTTGCGCGTCGCAGGCGATCTCATGGAAGAGGCAGCTGGGTTCGCCCGGGTGCTGCCGGAGCCAGAGGACCTGGCCGTCGCGATCCAGCTTCGCCACGAGCGCCGAGGTGCCCTTGGGCGAAGAGAGCGGCTGCGCGCCGAAAAAGCCGGCGCCCGCGCTGAGGCCGCCGAGATAGATGTTGTCCCGACCATCGACCACGACGCCGTGCGCGGAACCGCTGGCCTTGCCGGTCGAGACCTTGACCCAGACGAGCTCGCCGTCGGCGTGGTATTTGGCGACGAAGATATGAGCGCCCGGCTCATTGCGCACCACGACGTCGCCGAAGGTCGCCTCGCCGGCGAGCGCGCCGGCGACGATGATGTCGCCTTGGCTGTCGACGGCCACGCCATGGCCGTAGTCATACCCTTGGCCGCCCGCGGTACGGACCCAGCGGAAGCGACCATCCTTGTCATAGGAGACCACGAAGGCGTCGTAATCTCCGCGCCCCCGGACGACGTGTCCGTCGAACTCGGCCGACGCTCCCTGAAAATGTCCGGTCACGTACACGTTGCCCTTCGCATCGGTCACCACCGCATAGGCGCGGTCGATCTGCGGGCCGCCGGCGACCTTCGACCAGAGATGGTTGCCATGACTGTCGAGTTTCGCGACGAAGACATCGTTGAGACCAAGTCCCTTGTGCGTGACCGCACCGAAGCTGACCTCATCGGCGCACTCGCCGGCGACGAAGACATTGCCGTCGCGGTCGACATTCAATCCTCGCACCTTGTCGGCCTTGGTGCCGCCGCCGGACGCCGCCCAATGGAAGGCCGGCGCAGCCGAGAGTCCGATGGCCAAGGACAGGAGCGAAAATACGGTAAAACGCATAAGCGGCCGGGGTCGGGCCTCCTTCCAGCCAAACGTGCTGCGTTCCGCCTGCAACCCGAACCCACGGGCTATCTTGTTTGCCTCCGGAGCCGGGGTCCCCTAACCCTCCACCCTCACTCCATGTCGTCCCTCCTCGGCCACTCTTTCATCGGTTTCGCCCGCGGCCAGTCCGCCGCCGCCCCCTACCGAGCCATCAACCCGGCCACGGCGACCGCCTTGGAGCCGGACTTCTTCCCGGCCACCGCCGCGGAGGCCGACCAGGCCTGCGCCTTGGCCGCCCAAGCCACCCCCGCGCTCGCCGCGCTCTCGGGCAAGCAGAAGGCCGCCTTCCTGCGCGACATCGCCACCCGCATCGAAGCCGCGACGCCTTCCCTCGTCGCCCGCGCCACCCAGGAAACCGGGCTCCCCGAAGCCCGTTGCCAAGGTGAGATCGGCCGCACGATGGGCCAGCTGCGCCTCTTCGCGGACCTCGTCGAAAAAGGCGACTGGATTGACGCGCGCATCGAGACCGCCAATCCGGACCGCAAACCCCTCCCGAAGCCCGATCACCGTTCGCTGCTCCGTCCGATCGGCCCCGTCGCCGTCTTCTGCGCAAGCAATTTCCCCTTCGCCTACTCCGTCGCCGGCGGCGACACCGCCTCGGCCTTCGCCGCAG
>CAZXSI010000033.1:0-14686 GCA_964643215.1 uncultured Klebsiella sp.
CCGCGTTCGGCTCCGAAGGCTACATCCGCCTCAGCTACGCGACCTCCGACCAGGTCATCGCCCAGGGCCTCGAGCGCCTCGCCCGCTTCTGTTCTAAACTGAAGAAGTAAGGGCAGCTAGGGGACACATCCCTGAACGAAAGGACGGCATCCGGTGCCGTCCTTTTTTGTGCCTGTATCGAGGTAGGGGCACGACCGCGTCGTGCCCTAGCTTCAGCCGCGAGAGAAAGCGTCGGGTGGCGTCACGCTGAATCTGCCCATGTCGAAGCGCAGGCCCTCCGTGGTGAACGGGGTGACGTCGTCGCCCGGGACATAGCAGAATTCAAGCGTATATTCCCGGCGATTGGTGATGAAGAGAATGACGAACGCCCCTATTTTATCGTCTGCCCAATAGGCCGTGTCCGCACTGACGATCACGCGATCTAACGTCGTGAGGTCAGCCGAAGCGATGCCATCGACAAAGAAACCGGGATTGAACTCTCCATGTCCGCTGTCGTGTGATTTGGTGATTTCCAGGGAGATGTCCTGAGGAATGCCGATTTTTTCGCGAATCAGCTTCATGGCTTCGTCATGGAAAACTTTGCGCGACTCACGTGTCGTCTCCTTGCTTTTTGCATCAGGCGGCATCACGGAGCATTTTTCCATGTCAAACCTCAGGCCTTCGATGCGGAAAGGGGTCAAGTCGCCATCCGGCGCAAAGATGAAGTACAGCGTATATTCCCTTCTATTTAAGACAAAAAGAGAGACGAACGCGCCGGACTCTTCACCCGCCCAGTAAGCCCTGATTCCAAAGACCGTCGTCACGCGGTCGTCCGTCGTGAGGTCAGCCGAAGCGATGCCACCGACATGGAAAGAACAACATAATCCTGTCGGTGAGCTGTCCTCCGACCGCGTGACTTCTAGTGAGATATCCTGAGGAATGCCGATTCGTTCGAGAATCAGCTTCATGGCTTCGTCGTGGACAACCTTGCGGGACTCTGGCGTGGTTTCGTTGCTTTTCACGACAAGGCGATGGTGTCCCGGTGCTAGGCCGGGTCAACAGGGGATGGAATCACTAGGGCAGCACGCGGTGCTGCCCCTGCCTCAGGTCAGGCCGGCTCCACCAGGATGCACGGCATCCCGGCGGCGTCGGCGGCTTCCTTGCCGCGCGGACTGTCCTCGATGACGACGCAGTCGGCGGGCTTCAGGCCGAGTCGGTCCGCCGCGGCGAGGAAGAGGTCGGGGTGCGGCTTGGAGCGCGCGGCGTCCTCGGCGGTGATGACGGCGTCGAAGAGGTGCGTGATGTCGATCCGCTTCAGCGTGGTGTGCACGTGGTCGCGACGGCCGGCCGAGGCGACGGCGGTCTTGTGGCCGAGGCCGCGGACGTGGTGGACGACGGCGACGACCTCGTGGCGGGCAGTGACGTCCTTGGCGAGGTGCTCCTCGAGGAATTCATGGCCGTCGGCGAGCAGCTGCTCGACGTTCAGGTCGAAGCCGTAATCGGCCTTGAGGCGCTGGCAGGTGTCGACGGCGGACATGCCGCCCATCGAGCAGAAGAGGGGCCAGGGGAAGTCGAACGGGCGGCCGATCTGCTTGCTGACGATGTGGGTCCAGCTGCGGTGGTGGATCCACATGGAGGCCGCGAGGGTGCCGTCGCAGTCGAAGATCCAGCCCGGACGGGAGAGGAGGGCCGGGTCGAAGGGAATCATCTGGGACATGGCGATCAGCGCATGCCGGGGAAACCGCCGCCCGGGAAACCGCCGCGGCCGCCGCCCATCTGGCCCATGCGACGCATGAGTTCCTTGCCCTTGCCGCCCTTCATCATGCGCATCATCTCGCGCATCTGGGAGAACTGCTTGATCAGCGCGTTGACGTCGCTGACCTGGGTGCCGGAGCCCTTGGCGATGCGCAGGCGGCGCGAGCCGTTGAGGATGTCGGGATTGCGACGCTCCTTCTTGGTCATCGAGAGCACGATGGCTTCGGTCTTGGCGAGGTGCTTCTCCTCCTTGGCGCCGACCTGGACGTTGCCCATGCCGGGCATCATCTTCATGATGTCGCCGAGCGGCCCCATCTTCTTCATCTGCGACATCTGCGCGAGGAAGTCCTCGAGGTCGAAGTCGGCCTTCTTCATCTTCTCGGCCAGACGTTCGGCTTCCTTGTGGTCGACGACCTCCTGGGCCTTCTCGACGAGGGAGACGACGTCGCCCATGCCCAGGATGCGCTGGGCCATGCGGTCGGGGTGGAAGGTGTCGAAGTCCGAGGACTTCTCGCCCGTGCCCATGTAGCGGATCGGGACGCCCGTGACGGACTTCATCGACAGCGCGGCGCCGCCGCGGGCGTCGCCGTCGAGCTTGGTCAGGATGATGCCGGTGAGCGGGGTGGATTCGTGGAACTTGGCGGCCACGTCGACGGCCTGCTGGCCGAGGGCGGCGTCGGCGACGAGGAAGACCTCGTGCGGCTGGAAGGCGTCGCGCACGCGGCGGACTTCTTCCATCAGGTCGCCGTCGATCTGCAGGCGGCCGGCGGTGTCGACGATGACGAGGTCCGCGGCGGCGGCTTCGGCTTCCTTGACGAGGCGGCCCACCATCGCGGCGACGTCGGTCGCGGCGCGGTCGGCGCGGAAGTCGAAGCCTTCGTTCTTCGCGAGGGTCTCGAGCTGGTCGATGGCCGCGGGGCGGCGCAGGTCGGCCGCGACGAGGGAGGGCTTGCGGACGCCTTCCTTCTTCACGAGGTGCTTGGCGAGCTTGGCGGCGCTGGTGGTCTTGCCGGAGCCCTGGAGGCCGACGAGGAGCACGCGGAGCGGGCGGCGGGGGTCGATCGGGCGTTCGCCTTCGCCGAGGAGCTTCGTGAGCTCGTCGGACACGATCTTGACCGCCATCTGGCCGGGGTTGACGGATTCGATGACGGCCTGGCCGAGGCAGGCGACCTTGACGCGTTCGGTGAAGTCCTTGGCGACCTTGAAATTGACGTCGGCGGACATCAGCGCCGAGCGGACCTCGGTCAGCGCCGGGGCGATGTTCTCCTCGGTGAGCTTGGAGAGCCCCCGGAGGTCGCGGAGGGCCTTGGTGAGTTTGTCGGTGAGGTTGGCGAACACGGGAGGGTAAGGAGAAAGCAGGGAGGGGCGGGAGACAAGGCAGGAGAGCGTGGAAAAGAGGACCGGAGGACCCGAGGGCCTGAGGGCCAGAGAATCCAAAAGATACGGGTGGCAGGTGGCGGCCCCAGGTGGCGGGTGGCAGGCGTAACGAACATCTTACCCTCCCTGCTTGCGTACCCGCCACCCGCCACCTGAGGACGATTAAGCGCTAACCGGTATCACCTAGCATGGTATCTGCTTTGCAACCGTCGCATTTCCCGTCTTCTTCGCCTCATGGAAATCCTCATCATGGGCTGCGGCACGTCGCAGGGCTGTCCCTTGCCGGCCCATGATAATCCGGGGTTGGACCTGAAGGACCCGCGCAACTGGCGCGCCCGGACCAGCGTGCACGTCGTCATCGAGGGCCATCATGTCCAGGTCGACGCCTCGCCCGAGTTCCGGACGCAGTGCCTGAAGTACGACGTCCGCGAGGTCGACACGTTCATCCTCACGCATGGCCACGCCGACCACGTCCTCGGCATGGACGACCTCCGCCAGTTCTGCACGAACAAGGGCGGGGCGGCCATCCCGGTGTATTCGACCGAGGTCGGCCTGGAGCGCATCAAGGCGATCTTCCCCTATGCCGTCGGCAAGCCTCAGGCCTCGGGCTACGTCTCCTTGGGCCTGAACCTGATGCCGTCGAAGCTGGTGCTTCCCGGCGGCGGCATCCTCCGTTCGACGCTCCTGCCGCACGGCAACGAGTCCACCCTCGGGCTGGTCTTCGAGGAGCCTTCGACGGGGATGAAGTTCGCCTATTACACCGACTGCCGCGCGATGACCGAGAAGTCCCTCGAGCTCGGCCGGCACGCGGACCTCGCGATCCTCGACGGCCTGCGTCCGAATCCGCATCCGACGCACATGACGATCGACCAAGCTTGTCAGGCGGCGCATGACCTGGGCGCCCGGCGCGCCTTGCTTACGCACATGACTTATCAGATCAATTACGAGACCACGATGGCGCAGCTGCACAAGACGCACCCGAAGGTCGGGCTCTGCTACGACGGGCTGCGGATCAGGCTCGGCGAATGAGCCGGCACGAAAAAGGGCGCCCGCCGGGCGCCCTTTGTTTTCAGACTCTGCGCCGACTCAGAGCTCGGTGATGACGATGTTACGGAACCAGCAGGGGTCGCCGTGTTCGGTGAGCATCAGCTTGCCCTGGCCGGGGCCGAAGCCCTTCTTGTTCTTGAACTTGCTCTTCGCGACGGCGGCCTTCCATTCCTCGGACTTCGTATCGGCCGAGGAGCAGAGCTTGCCGTTGAGGAAGTGCTCGATCTTGCCGTCCTTGACCACGACGCGGCTCTGGTTCCACTCGCCGATGGGCTTCTTGGCCTTGTCCTTGGCGGAGTCGACCAGGTCGTAGATCGAACCGGTGTTGTGGCTGCCGCCCTTGAGGCCGTCGGGGTGCTTGTCGTCGTCGATCATCTGGTACTCGATGCCGAGCCATTCGCCCTTGCCCTTGGCGTCCTTGATGTTGGCGACCCAGTACTTGATGCCGTTGTTGCCGGCGGCCTCGAGACGCCATTCCCAGGTGAGTTCGAAGCTGGAGTATTCCTTCTTCGAGATCAGCGCACCCGTACCCTTCTGGGCGACGAGGTGGATGACGCCGCCTTCTTCGGTCTTCCAACCGCCCGCAGGGGCGCCGCCGTTGAGGTCGGTGAAGTCGGCGAGGGAGAGGGTGGCCTTTTCGCCGGCGAAGAGGGAGCCGGTGGCGAGCAGGGCGAGGAGGAGGGGTTTCATGAGGGGATTGGCTTTATGGAAGGATTACGGCCTGATTTGAAGCCCGTAATCGGCGGTCAGGGCAGGACCTTGATTTCCTTGAGCCAAAGCAGGGATTCCGCCTGCCACTTGTCCCAGGAGGGGCCCTTGTAGCCGTTGAGGCCGTGTCCGCCGTTGGGCAGCTCGACCAGGCGGGCCGGCCGGCCGGCCTTCTTCTGTGCTTCGTAGAACATGCGGCTGTTCTCGATCGGCACGACCTTGTCGTCGACCGCGTGCGCCAGGAAGGAGGGCGGGGTGTCGGCCTTCACGTGCTTCTGGCTCGAAAAATAATCCGGCAGGCCGGCGGCGGGATTCTCGCCCATCAGGTTCTTCTTCGATCCGCGATGGACACCTTCTTCCATGCTGATGACCGGATAGATCAGGATAGAGAAATCCGGTCGGCTGCTCTCACGGGCGACCGGATCGGTGGTCTTCCCCTCGCCCAGGTCGAAGTGCACGGTCGCCGTCGATGCCAGATGGCCTCCGGCGGAGAAGCCGATGATGCCGACCTTCTTCGGGTCGATCTTCCACTGAGAGGCGTTGGCCCGGACCGTGCGGATGGCCCGCTGGGCGTCGAGGAGCGGCACGTAGGGGCGGCCGGCAGGCAGGCGGTATTCGAGCACGATGCCGGCGATGCCGTGGGCGTTCAGCCAGGCGGCGATGCCGTGGCCTTCGCCTTTGGTCACCAGACCGCCGTAGCCGCCGCCCGGGCATATGACCATGGCCGCACCGTTGGGCTGCTCGGGGAGGTGGATGGTAAGCTTCGCCTTGGAGGAGTCGGAGAACTTGCCGTCGCCTTCGGGTGCGTCGCCCTTCCAGAGCGGCATCTGAATGACCGGTGTCTCAGCCTGGAGCGAGGCGACGCCAAGGAGGAGCAGGGAGGCGAGGAGGGGGCGCATCAGTTTTAGAGGGGTAGGGTTAGGGGTTGGTGTAGGGGTAGGTTTAAAGGCGATGCGCGGGCTAGGCAGGCACAAAAAAGCCCCGGCTGCCCGGGGCTTTCATGGCGTAGCCAGAAGGCTTACTTGCCGAAGCCGGCGGAGGGCTTGCCGTCGGCCTCGAGCTTGCCGACGGACCAGAGCAGGCCGCGGGCGACGAGGTCGAGGTAGCGGGCGTCCTCGACGGTGGCGTTGTTATGGCCGATCGTGGTGCTGAAGATGCGGGTCTTCTTCGGGCCGAACTCGTTGGTCCAGACGACGATGTTGGTGACTTCCTGGGCCGGGGTGACCTTGCCCTTCTTGTCCTTCTTCTCGGGAATCTTCTGGGTGCCGTTCGCGAGGCCCTTGGCGGTGAGGACCTGGACGTTGTTATAGAGCTCCTCGTTGATCGTGGTCCAGTCGGCGAGACCGGCGGTGATCGGATGGGACTTGTCGGAGTAGGCGATGGCGATGGGCTGCTGCGGTCCGTGGCCGGTGGACTGGAGGCCGAGCATCTCGTACCAGCTGGCGTTGTCGGCGCCGGCCTTCACCGGCTCCTTGAAGTTGCCCCAGCGGTAGCTGTGCATGGCGCAGTGGAGGTTCACGGCAGGCAGGCCGTTCTTGTGGGCGTTGACGATGTTGGCGACGTAGGCCTGGTCGGTGATGTCGGCGGCGCACTCGTCGTGCACGACGACGTCATAGTTCTTGGCCCAGTCGGCGTTCTTGTAGAGGTCGAACATCGGCTTGGTGGACTTCGTCGGGTCGTAGGCGACCTCGACGACGGCGTTGACGCGGGCTTCGATGCCCTTCTTGAGGATGTCCTTCTGGTTGGCGTAGTCGTGGCAGCAACCGCCCGCGACGACGAGGACGCGGAGGGGCTTCTGCTCGGCGGCGAGCGTGGAGGTCAGGCCGACGAGGGCGGTCAGCGCGAGGAGGGTGCGGAGTTTCATGGGGTGTCTGGGATAAAGGGAACGGGGAGGGCGGGGGGCAAAATAAAACTTACTTCTTGGCCTTCGGGGCGGCTTTGGCGGCGGCCAAGGCGGCCTTCGTGTCGGCCAAGGCGGCCTTCGCGAGCTCTTCGGGGATGGGCTGTCCTTCGACGAAGGCGTAAAGCGCTTCTTTTTGCTTCTCGGTCATGGGCTTCTCGGACTTGGGCGGCATGACATCCCCGGCGGTACGATCGAGGAAGACGCGGGACAGCAGCATGCTGCTGTCGGGCTTGCCGATGACGAAGGTCGGGTTCTTGCCGCCCTTGAGCGTGAGCTCGAGGGTGTCGAGGCGGAGCTTGCCTTTCTCCTTCTTCGGGCCGTGGCAGGAGACGCAGTGCGCGTCGAACATCGGCTGGATCACCTTGGTGAAGTCGGCCTTCTGGGCGGCGGTCAGCGGCTTGGCCGGCTCGGGCTTCTTCGGCGTATAGGTCGCGGCCGCGAGCGAGGCGACGGCGAAGATCAGGGGGAGCAGCGGGCGCATCGGCTTATTTCTTCGGGGCCTGCTTGGGCGCCTTGGTCGCGGCGAGCGCGGCCTTGGCCACGTCGTCCGGGATGGGCTTGCCTTCGATGAAGAGGGCGAACGCCTGCACCTGGTCTTTCGTGAGCGGGTTGCCTTCGGTCGGCATGAATTCTTCGTCCGACGGGTCGAGCGTCACGCGCACGTGCATGAGGCTCTTCTTGAGGTCCCCGGCGACGAAGGCCGCGCCTTCGGAACCGCCCTTCTTCAGGCCTTCGAGCGAATCCATGCGGAGCTTGCCCTTGACCTTCTTGGCGCCGTGGCACTCGACGCAGTGGGCCTCGAGGATGGGCGCGATCACCTGCGCGTAGTCGTCGCGTTTGGCGCCGGGTACGACGTCTGGCGTCGGCGGGACTTCCTTCTTCGCAAGGACTGCCTTGTTCGGTTTGAAGGGGAAACCTTCTCCATGTTTAATTTCGCCGCCGACATGCGCGGCGAAGCTCATCACGCCGATGGCCACGACCTGGCCGGCCAAGCGCACCTTGAAGGATCGGGTGAGCAGCAGGCTGGCCAGTCCGGCAAAGGCGGAGGCGGCGATGCCGCCCCAGAGGTGCAGTTCGATCGCGGCGCCCGCGAAACCGTTGAAGTGCGCGTGGAAGATGCCGCAGAGCACGGCGACCCAGGTGCCGGCGGCCGAGAAGACGGACAGGCGGCGGACGGTCGCGGTGGCGTGCTCGTGGCGTTCGAAGAACTCGAACAGCGGTACGACGAGGAGGACCGCGGCCGGGATGTGCAGGGCGAGGATGTGGAAGTTGCCGAGGATCGAGAGCAGCGCGGGGCCGCGCTCCTCGCCGTCGGGGGGAAGCAGGATGGCCAGGGCGACCAGGAAGAGGTTGGCTCCGGCGACCAGGCCGAGGGCCTGGCGGAAAGTCAGCGCGTGCAGGCGTTCTTCGATGCGGTGGAGCGGCGTCATGGGTCGAGCAAGGGGTTCCGGGTTTATGGGGGCGGGGCTGGGTGGGGTCAAACGCAAGCGGCCGCGGGTGGTCCCGTCAGGTTAGACACAAAAAAAGCCCGCGGGTTGCCGCGGGCTTTCTGAGGGCAAGCACGAGGCTTACTTGGCTTCGATGAAGGCCTTGATCTTGGCGACCTGCTCCTTGGTGAGGGGCGGGTTCTTCTCGTGGGACTTCTTCGGGGGCATCGCGAGGTCGTCCTCGGGGCTGCTGAGCGCGAGGCTGACGGTCTTGTAGAGGGAGCTCTTGGAGGCGTCGCCCCAGGTGATGCCTTCGCCGGCTTCCTTGCCGCCCTTGACGACGGACTTGAAGCTGGAGGAGTCGAAGCCGGCCTTGACCTTGCCGTTCTTGGCCTTCTTCGGGTCGTGGCAGTTGGCGCAGCTCTTTTCGAGGAGCGGGGCGATGTCGGCCTTGAAGGCCTTTTCGCGATCGGCTTCGGACGCGGCGAAAGCCGAGGAGGCGGCGAGGAGGGTGAGGAGGGCGAGGGTACGCATGGGTGTGTGTTAAGGTAACACCATTCAAAGGGGAAAGTTGCCCTTTTGGGGAGCAAAAAATCGCCTATTCCCGGACCGCCCAGGCGCGGCAGGCCTCCTGCATGCGGGTGGGGACATAGACTTCCACCCGGGTTCCTTCGGGAAGGGCCTTGGAACTCAGGATAGTGGCCCCGGCATGGAGCTTGGAGAGCATGGCGTACTGGTCGTGGGGGATGAGCAGGGTCATGTGCTCATCCCGGCTGGCGGCGCATTCCTCGAGGCGTTGGAGCAGCGCCGGGAGGCCTTCCCCGGTCTTGGTGCTGACCAGCTTGGCGTCGGGGTAGGCGGCCAGGGCTTGGGCGCGTTCCACCTCGTCGCAGAGGTCGGCCTTGTTGAGCACGGTGATCACCGGGCGGTCGCCGGCGCCGATCTCGGTCAGGACCTGCAAGGTGGTCTCGGCGTGCTTGTCGCGCTCGGGCGAGCCGAGGTCGATCACGTGGACGAGGAAGTCGGCCTGCACGGCTTCCTCGAGCGTGGCCTTGAAGGCTTCGACGAGGCGGTGCGGCAGGCGGCGGACGAAGCCGACGGTGTCGGTCAGCAGCAGCGCGCGGCCGGAGGGCAGGGCGAGGCGGCGCGTGGTGGGGTCGAGCGTGGCGAAGAGCTTGTTCGCCGCCAGGACCTCGGAGCCGGTGAGCTTGTTGAGGAGCGAGGACTTGCCGGCGTTGGTGTAGCCGACGATCGAGAAGGTCGGGAGGGGGACGCGTTTGCGCTGCTTGCGCTGGGTGGCGCGCTGCGCGACGACTTCCGCGAGGTCGCGCCGGACCTTGGCGATCTTGTCGCGGATCTTGCGCTGGTCCATCTCCAGCTGGGTCTCGCCGGCGTCGCGCTGCATCGTGCCGCCGCCGCGCTGGCGGTCGAGGTGGGACCAGAGGCGCTTCAGGCGCGGCAGCATCTGCTGCAGCGCGGCGAGCTCGACCTGCAGCACGGCCTCGCGCGTCTTCGCGCGGGTGATGAAGATGTCGAGGATGATCTCCTGGCGGTCGATGGCGCGCAGCTTGGCGTCCTTCTCCCAGTTGCGCTGCTGCGCGGGCGTGAGCTCGTCGTCGAAGATGATCAGGCCGCATTCCTTGTCGCGGGCCAGCTGGGCGATCTCCTCGAGCTTGCCGGAGCCGACGAGCGTGCGCGGGTTCTCTTCGCGCAGCTTGGCGACGATCGAGCCGCGGATCTCGACGCCGACGTTGCTGACGAGCTCATGCAGCTCGTCGAGCAGCATCTGGGCTTCCTCGGGGGTGTCCTCCGGACGCTGCAGGCCGACCAGGATCGCGCGGTTGGCGCGGGCGATGACCTCGGGGTCGAAAGGGTCGAGCGGCTTTTCTTTTTTGTCTTCGGAATCGTCGGACACGTGGCGGAAATAAAAAGGGGAAGGTAACTTTGGCGACCGCCCCTAGTCAGGCGAGAGCAGATTCGGGTGGCAGGTGGCGGCCCCGGGTGGCAGGTGCCAGGCCATTATTCCCGCCACCCGCTACCTGAGGCCGCCACCTGCCACCCGGAACGATGCTTCTTACTGGCCGAATTCCACCCAGTCCACGTTCATCAGGCCGCCGCCCTTCTTGGGGTGGGTCAGGACGAGGTAGACATCATGGCGGCCAGGCTTGGGCGTGAGCTGGGCCTTGTTCTCCATGAACTTGCCCCAGTCGCCGGTATGGGCGATGTCGACGGTCGCGACCAGGGGCCCGGTCGGCGAATCGAGGCGGACCTCGATCTGGCTGCCCTTGGCGCCGCCGCCGGCGGAAGCGTTGACCTTCACCTTGGTGGTGTCGGCGAGATTGAGGTTGGCGAACTTGATCGTGGTGCCGTGGTTGGTGGAGCCGACGGCCTTGCCGGTGTTCTTGGCGTTGGTGATCTCGCCGGATTCGGCCTCGAGGCGGCGATGACGGAGCGAGACGGCGGCCTTCCCCGAGAGCGGGCCGGCCGCGCCGGCGCCGACGTCGGTGTAGATCGCTTCGAGCAGCAAGGTGCCCGGCTTGTTGTCCTTCGGCGCGGTCAGCTGGCCTTCGAGGCCGCGGGCGAGCGTCGGCCCGCCTTTGCCTTTTTCGAGCGCGAGCATCCAGCGGAGCATGATGGCGACCTCGTCTTCGGTGTGCTGCGGGTGGGCGAGCATCGGGACCTGGCCCCAGACGCCGCTGCCGCCGAGCCGCACCTTCTTGTTCAGGAGGTCGTCCGCGCCGGGCTGCTTGCGATACTTGTCGGCGATGGCGACGAAGGCCGGCCCCACGAGCGGCGTCTCCATCGCGTGGCAGTTGAAGCAGTCGCTCTGGCGCATCAGCGCGAGGCCCGGGTCGACCGCGACGGCCTTGCCGTCCGCCGGGAGGAAGGTGGAGGTGACCAGCGTGCGGGCGGCGAACTCGGCGCCCTTGGCGTCGGAGGTGCCGTCCTCGGCGTCCTGCACGGCGACCTTATAGGCAAGCGCCTTGCCGGGCGTGAAGAAGTCGCCGTCCTGCGGGGCGAGGAAGCGGGCGACCGGCACGGTGTTGCCGACGACGACGGGCGTGGCGCGCGTCACGGAGCCGCCTTGGCCGTCCGCGACGGTGAGCTCGATGTTGAAGTTGCCGGCGGCCTCGAGGCTCACGGAGAGCTCTTCGCCCTCGCCGAGCTGCTTGTCGCCAGGCTGCAGTTTCCAGGAGTAGCTGAGCTTGCCGCCGTCGAGGTCGCGCGAGCCCTTGGCGGAGAGCGTCGTCTTGAGCGGCGCCGGGCCGGCGGGGACGGAGACGGCGAGCTTGGCGACGGGCTGGAGGTTGCCGCGGACGTAGGAGATCTTGAGCAGCGCGGAATCCGGGTTGGCGCCCCAGGTCTCGCCGTAGTCGAGCAGGTAGAGGCAGCCGTCCGGGCCGAAGGTCGCGTCGACCGGGCGGCGGATGATGGTCGCCCCGTCGTCGATGAGGGCTTTCTGCTTCTTGCGCTGCTCATCGGTATTGGCGGTCACGAAGGCGGTGGGCGCGAAGGGCTCGAGGCCCTGGAGGTCGGAGTTAGCGTCGAGGCGCGCCCACTTGATGAACGGGCGCTGCCAATCCCAGAACAGGAGGGACCGGTCGAAGTGCTTCGGGAAGCCGTTGGTCTGCTCGTAGGATTCCTGCCAGTAGAAGACCGGGCCGGCGCACGCGGTGCGGCCGCCTTCGCCGAGTTCAGGCCACTGCTCCGAGACGGCGTAGGGCCAGTAGAGGAAGGCCGGGACGGCGGGCGGGAGCTCGACGAGGCCGGTGTTGTTGCGGCTCTTGTTCAGCGGGGCCTTCGGGTCGAACAGCGCGCCGACCTTCTCGGTCTCATAGTCGTACTCGGCGTAGGGGAAGTTGTTGCCGACGAAGAGCGGATAGCCGTGGTTGCCGGCCTTCTTCGCCTGGTTGATCTCGTCGTAGCCGCGGGAGCCGCGGGGGCCGTCGACCCGCGCGTCGGGACCGACTTCGCCCCAGTAGACGTAGCCGGTCTTGGGGTCGATGCTCAGGCGCCACGGGTTGCGCGTGCCCATCGCGAAGATCTCGGGACGGGTCTTCGGGGTGCCGGGCTTGAAGAGGTTGCCTTCGGGGATGCTGTAGGTCGCGTCGTCATGCACGCGGATGCGGTTCACCTTGCCGACGAGGGTGTTCGTGTTCGCGGAGGTGCGCTGGCCGTCCCACGGCTCCTTGCCCGGGCGCTGGTCGAGCGGCGCGTAGCCCTTGCTGTCGCCGAAGGGACTGGTGTTGTCGCCGGTCGAGAAATACAGGCAGCCGTCCGGTCCGAACTTCAGCGTCGCGCCGTGGTGGCAGCACTGCAGGCGCTGCTCTTCGTATTTCAGGATGAGCTTCTCGCTGCCGGGGACGAGCTGGTCGTCCTTCACCTGGAAGCGCGACAGGTACTGGCCTTCGAAGCCGACGGGCGAGTAGATCAGGTAGATCCAGCCGTTCTGCGCGAACTTGGGGTCGAGCGCGAAGGCGAGGAAGCCGTTCTCGAGCGTCTTGAAGATCTCCATCTCGGCGACGAGCTTCACGCGCTTGGTCTTCGGGTCGTAGATCTTCAGGGCCCCGAGGTATTCGTTGAACCAGATGCGGCCGTCCGGACCGAACTCGAGGTGCATGGGCTGCGGCAGGCCGGTGAGGAGCGTCTCGGTCTGGAAGCGCACGTCCTCGGGCAAGCCGTCGGCGGCGCGGGCGGCCGGCGAAGTCGCCAGCAGGGCGGCGCCGAGGAGGGAAAGGAGGCGGACGGGAGTAGAAGCCATGGGAGGGTGACCTTGGGGAGCGGGTGGGGTTCCCGCAGGGTTAGGAAAACGGGCCCAAGGGCAAGCGGGCAGAGAGCTACGCTCCGGGTATCGGGCATGGAGTATCGAGTATAGGGGTTGTGCAGGCCGCCGAATGGTGGCCGCGGGGTGGGGCGCGACCACGACGTGCCCGTGGGCGGCAGGTTGACCTGCCAAAACAGGACGTCCGCCGGGTGGCGGACGTCGTCATGGTCTTGGTAAGGCGCTCAGATCAACCCGAGCTGCATCTTGCCGTCCTCGGAGATCATGGTCTGGGTCCACGGCGGGTCCCAGACGATGTCGACGCGGGCCTGGTTGATGCCGGGGACGCCGAGCACGCGGTTGCGCGCGTCTTCGGCGATGACCGGGCCCATGCCGCAGCCGGGGGCGGTGAGGGTCATGGCGACGACGACGCTGTGGCGGTCGGGGGAATTATCCAGCGGCTCGATCTTGAGCGAATAGACGAGGCCGAGGTCCACGATGTTCACGGGGATCTCCGGATCGAAGACCTTCTTCAGGCTCTCCCAGACGGCTTCGTCGGAAGGCTTGCCCTTGTGACCGGGGTGTTCGGCCGTGCCGACCGAACCATAGGCGTCGGTCTTGCCTTCGTTCTCGGTGGAGTCGGAGGGGATTTCTTCCCCGAGGGCGTCGGCGTCCGCGCCCTTGATGCGGAACATGCCGGTGTCGCAGACGACGGTGAAGTTGCCGCCGAGGCGGTGCGTGATGGTGACCTTGGTGCCGGCGGGGAGCACGGCAGGTTCGCCGGCGGGGATCACCGTGGCCTGCGCGTCGCGCGCGAGGACGCGGTCGTGGGGGCTGGGCGTGTGGCGCTGGCCGGTGGTGTCGTCGCTCATGTTCAGGCTTGGTGGAATTTGAGGCGGAGCATCTCGCGCACCGCGGCGGCGGCCTCCTCATGGCCGACCTTGGCGAGGACTTCCTCGAGGAAGCCCTGCGCGAGCAGCTCCTGCGCGACGGCGAGCGGGATGCCGCGGGCGCGCAGGTAGAAGAGTTCGGCGGGGTCGATCTGGCCCGTCGTCGCGCCGTGCGAGCACTTCACGTCGTTGGCTTCGATCTCGAGGCCGGGCAGGGAATCCGCTTCGGCGTCCGGCGAGAGCAGGAGGTTGCGGTTGGTCTGGTAGGCGTCGGTGCGCTGGGCGTCCGGGGCGACCTTGATGAGGCCCGAGAAGATCGTGCGCGCCTTGCCGAGCAGGGCGTTCTTGAAGAGGAGGTCGGATTTCGCGTGGCCGGCGGCGTGGATCTGCAGCGTGCGCTGGTCGAATTCCTGTTCGCCCGTGGCGACGGAGATGCCGAAGAGGCTGACGTCGGCGCCGGGTCCGTCGAGGCGGACGGTGTTCTCGAGGCGCGCGCGACGGGAGCCGACGGCGGCGTTGACGGAGCTGATGACCGCGTCGCGGCCGCCGCAGGTGTTGTCGATCTGGAAGGACTGGGTCGCGGAGCCCCAGGCCTGGACCGCGAGGCGGCGGACCTGCGAGCCGGTGCCGGCGTGGATGTCGACGGCGGAGATCGCCAGGGCGCGCTGATCGGCCTTGGCGGAGAGGTGGAAGTCATGGATGTCCGCCTGGGCGCGTTCGCCGGCGATGACGAGCGCGTGCGGGAAGACCGCCACGCCGTCCGTGCGCGTCCAGCTGACGGAGACGAACGGCTGCTTCACCTCGACGCCCTTGGGGACGTGGAGGACGTAGCCGGCGC